>NZ_CAZEQR010000011.1:0-374527 GCF_964513795.1 Tenacibaculum sediminilitoris
CTTTTCCATGCCGCCGTATTTCTTGCGCCAGTAATAAAATGTACTCTTATCAATACCTAATTCTCTGGATAAATCTCCTACAGATCTTCCTTGTTCATTCTCCTTGAGAGCCTTAATGATTTGACTCTCGCTAAATTTGCTGATTTTCATAATGACAGTTTGAATTTAAAGTTAGTAAATTCGAATTTATAACTGTCCTGTTTTTGGGGAAGCCTACAGTGAATTACTATTATTTAAAAAGAAGCCATCTATTCAAGAAAAAGAATAGTTCAAAAAAATAAAGAAGTATCATAGTGTAAGGCTGCCTTAATTTAAGATAATTGGGGTAGTTTTTTGGTTTTACTAGTTCTTCTAATAAAATTAAACCTCCCGATAGTTTGTTGTATAATCAGGAGGTTAATTATATTTTTTAGTTTCATAGCAATAATCCCCCGTAAATGACGACATAACTAATTTTAAACGATATTAGGAATTTAAAAAGTTTAAAAAAATTAGTTAAGTTATATAGGTAAGATATAACTACTGCAATATTAAGTTTAGTAGAGTGTTCAGGGGTTCGGAATTATGTACTATCTATGCATACCGAACTGATTTTTTAAAATTATTAGGGGTTGTATTGGTGTGTTTTTTAAATGCAGTGTAAAAACTCGTTTTGGAGTTAAACCCAGCTTCAAGCCCTATTGCTAGAATGGTATAATTATCAAACTCTTCATTTTTTAAAATTTCCTTAGCTTCATCAATTCTTAGAGTATTGATAAAATCATTAAATGTAGAACTAGCATTATCTTTAATCAGTTTAGAAATATAACCTTCGCTTAAGTTTAGTTTTTGAGCAAGTTTATAAAGGGTTAAATTAGGATCTAGGAATAATTTATCATCAATGATTAATCTTTTTATTTTTAGGAAAGACTTTGGTTCAGACTTATCATTATTTTTCTTAGTAAGATGTTTAATTCTCTTGTTTCGAAGTTCAATCCTTTCATAAAGTTGTTTTGACTTTATCAAACCAACATATCCAATCCAATAAATTAAAAAAGATATTGTAATCCACATAGGATAAAAGAAGAAGGATTTGTCAAGGTTAAAAATAATGACCGTGACTATTGCACATAACCACAATAAACAGATTGTAATCCCCAAAAAAATGAGTTTTTTTAGCCAATTAGTTTCAGACTTTACCCAATTAACATCATATGATTTATCATTTTCATGATTTTTAATAAGCTGGTAGGAAAAGTACATTACCAGTATATTAAATATAATAGAGAAGAATTCAAGGTATACAAAAATGCCTCTTTTGAAGTGAGAAGGTATAGCATAGTTTTCGTTAATAACAAATTTGTAAAATATTTGAGTAATGTGAATAAAAACTACGAAGAAGAAAGGGCCAAATAACAAGCGCTTTTTTTTAGAGTTAAAACTTTAGTACCAATAAATTTGTGCACATAAACATAAAACATAGGAAGTACTAGCAATTGAAAAGGGATATAGACGTATTTTAGAATCTTATAATTGTTAATTAGATGAGTGTCTATTAGCCAATATTGCAGATTACTCAATGAAAGAGTAAGAACTGTTAATGAAAGAAAAGTAACGTTATATTTTATATGTTTTTTTTGAGTGAGCGTAATAATGCTGAAGAAAATACCATGTAATACTCCTGATATGATAATAATGTTAAAAATATTAAAATTATTCATTTAGAAATTAAAATAGAAATTAAGAAAAAAGTAGGAGATTAGTTTCTTGTAAAGTTTGGTGATTTAATTTATTTGTTCTTTTTTTAAGAAGAATAGGCAAGTCTAGCTTTAGCATCACGTATAAAAGTATCAATTACGGTAAACAGTGTTTTTTAGTGTTTTCATCAAGGCTTTCAATGTTATTAAGACGATTTAAGGTCTCTTTATCAAAAGAAGGCGTGTTTGCCTTGTCCGAGTAAATAATCTACCAATACATCAAAAGTTTTGACAATTTTAAGAGCCATTTCAATAGATGACGAATTGTCGTTACGCTCGTACTTACCAATAATATCACGGGAAGCGTTTACAGCCTTTGCAAGTTGTGTTTGCGACCATCCTTTTGCTTTTCTTAGCTCAATTATTTTATTTCCAATGTTTAACATATGCTACTAAGAACAACTTTTTTTAACTAATTACTGCAAATATAGTAAAAGGTATTCGTTAAAAAAAGAGGGTGTTATTTAGCTTGATATTAAATAAGTTCTACATTTGTTGTATAAATTTAACTTTTTTTATAATGTTAGATATTTCCTATTCTTACAACTATAACTACGATACAAAGCGTTTATAAATTCATGTTTTAGGAGGCATAAAGACGAATAAATTAGAGAGTTTATACAAAACCATTGATACCTACCATCCTTTTAGTTAATATCATATGGAACAGAAACTGTATATTGTATACATAAAAACACGAATATTATGGATTTATCGTCAAGAAAATACCACTTTATATAAGAGCTAATTAATGTTGATAAAGAAAACATTATGGATGCTTTAGAATGTGTTTTAAAAAGAGAAAAAGAAGCGCATCAAGAAATCTCCACCGCACATAAAAAAGAGTTAGACAATCGTTTAGAAAGCTATAAAAATAACCCATCGGATTTATTGGATTGGGATGCTGTCAAAAACGATTGGTAAATGAGTTATACAATTAAATTACTGTCTGTTGGTGTATAAAGATTTACAAAAGGCAAAAAAGAGGTATAACGACCAACGTGAAGATTTAGGAGAAGAATTTAAAACAGAAGTTAACAAAGAGTTAGCGTATATAAAAGCATATCCAGAGCACTACCAACAGAAATACAAAGAATTACGTCAATCTTTAGTTACTCGTTTTCCATACGCTATATTTTACTTAGTTGAAGAAGAGAAGAAACGAATTATTATTTTTGGTGTATTACATACAAGAAGAAATCCAGAAATAGCAAGAAAACGAATAAAATAGAGCTTCGCAAACTCCGTTACAAGCCTGTCCTGAGCGTAGTCGAATGGATTGCTTGCAAAAAGCCAATCATAACGGGAAGAATCCCCACAACATAAAACCCAGTTTTTTCGCATACTCAAAACCCTCTGTCTTTTATGTTGTTCCGCTTGCCACCGCCTTGTAATTTTTGACTTCCCACCGCAAAAACAGCATATTGTATTTTGTAGCCCTACCGCATCATCCGTCAAAATGCCTCAAACAAAAATGCGTTAACACAACATTTTGGTTTGTTGCATTTAGCTACAAAATTCAATAAGCTGTCGCCAAAGTTTATCTTGAGCGAAGTCGAAAGGCACCAAGCCAAAAATCACCCAAAGCTATGTTTACATAATTTGCATTATAAAACTGCCGACCTGAGCCACCACACCGCCAAAGCTGTTGTTATAATGCCCAGTTATGTTACTTAGCAAGGAAAATATCCAACATATTTTTTTATATTTACCAAGTAAGGATGATGTAGTATAAGTTCATTGAATTTTTAGAAGAGTAGCATTAGGAAAAATGGTCAATTGCAGAAAAAAATGCATTAGATTACTTTTCATTTGGGATGCCAATGCCGAATAGACAAATCGTTAATGGAGAACCTTATAGATACGGGTATCAGGGTGAATTTGCTGAAACAGATGAAGAGACAGGAAAACCTTCTTTTCAATTAAGAATTTATGACCCTCGTATTAACCGTTGGTTATCTCCTGATCCTTATGGACAATATGACTCTCCTTATATGAGTATGGATAACCATTGGAATATGTCAACTGATCCTACAGGTGGGTGTACAGGAGATGATAATTGCAGTTGTGGAGGAAACGGACAGCATGAAATGTTAAATGAAGTTGTTATAAATGGAAAATCAAATAATTTTACAGGATATGAACTTAATACTAGAGATTGGCAGATATTTGATATGCTAAAAATTGAAGCACCTAATTTACATTATGCAATTAAGGATCGATTTGATAAAGGTGAGTATTTTCAATTAGGAGGAGGTAATTGGGGTGGTTTTGCGCCTAATTGGGAAAAAGGAGGAGCACCTGATAATGTAGGTAGAATGATTGATGGAATGTCAATAACTTTTGAAATAGCTATCCCTATTAATCTTGAAATGAGAGATCATTATCCACCTTTATATGGATATGCTATAAGTTTTGGAACCTATAATAATTATGGTACGGATGAGGCAGGTAATTTTTTCACTCATAAAGTTGCTACTACACCTGGTTTAGCATATGGAGTATCGATTGATGCTATTTCTTTTGAGAATTTAAGAAAGAATGCATCAATACATAGTGGTTTAGCAGGGCATGGTTATGAAGTAGGCGGTAATCTTATTTTTGGATATTCAAAATCTAGAGATATTTCTTTAGGTAACCCTCATAATGCAGCTACATTATTTTCTGATTCATTCAGTTTAGGAGTAGGTATTGACGTAGGGTATTCAGAATGGGATACTTTTACGAGAGTTTACAGATATAATAAATAGAATATGGATAAGAAAAATGTAATATTACTAGTTATAATAATTATTTTAGGCTTTTTTATCTATAATAATGTATATAAAAAAACATCAAAATTTAAAGATAATTTTTTTGAGAATCTTGTTTTGAATTTTTACAAAAAAGATTTTAAAGGTGTAATACTTTATAAATTTATAGATTCAACCGATCATGATTACAGAAAAATTCGACTAAAAAGTAAATATAAAGAGGAAATAATATTTTTTAATTATGAAAGTGATTCTTTTTTAAATTTTTTAAAAAAGGGGGATAGTTTAATAAAATACAAAGACCAATTTTTTTTAAGAGTAAAAAGAAAAGAAATAGATACAGTAATAAAAATAAAATTTGATAACTATATTTATAAAAATAACCCAAATACAGTAATAAAAAAATATTTAGAGAAGTACCCCCCTGATGGCGCTAGTATGTCCGAGTAGTGCTACCGATGAATAAAATTGATCCTGATGGTGGAAGTACTGACACATGGCTTAAAAATAAAGAAACAGGATAAGAAGTTTATATTAATGATGGTTTTGAACATACTAATTTAGAAGTATTCAGATGCAGAATACAGAGGCATCTTAAATTATGTTGTAGAACATGGAGTAAAGGGATGGTATAATCCTTTGAAAAATGAAAGTTTTAGTTGGAATAACTATTGGCTATTTACTTATAATTCAGCGATACAAGAAAGTTTACATGGCGTTGGTGATGCTTTATCCATGGCAGGTCAAGAATTACTTGTTCAAGGTGTAGCTTATTTAGCTTTTAGAGGGGTTGGTAGAATATTACCGAAGCCTGTTTTTACTAGTGCATCTAAGAATAAATTAGTTAAAGTTGTTCTAGGAGATTATCATACAGTAGGTATTCCTTTAAAACCTCTAAAAAAAGGTCAAGGAATTCCTAGTTCAACATATAATTATGTTACTAGAGAAGGGAAAGCATTGGAGAAACTTTATTATAATGAAACGGGAGAATTAATTTATGAAATAAATTACAAACATCATAATATGGGAGGTGTACATGGTCATAAGATATCAACTCCAGGTAATGTAGCGTCTGGTCATTTACCTGAGAATCATGTCCCTTTTATGTTGATGCCTTGGGATTATTTAAAATAAAATTTAAATGTTAAGAAACGTATTAAATAAATATAGAGAATTTTCTGACTCATTACTTGAAAGTATATTATATAATTATAACATCGATAACTCAAAGTCATATATTGAATTAACATTATCATGTACTAATGCAGAGAATGATTTCTCTTATGAGAAGGTTAAATTAATTATGAAAGAGATTAATGAGTTTATTTTGATAGAGTCTTATAATGCTGATAATAAAATGGTGATTAAAGATGCTCTACTAAAAGAAGAAAATGGGTTAATTATATTTGATTTTGATCCTATTGATCATTTTGATTACCTCGAAGAAAACCCAAATTCTACTTTTAAAATAAAGAGTAAGCAAATAAAAATATCCCCTGATGGCGCTAGTATGTCACGTAATCGCTAGTGCTAGTATTTGCTAGTACCGATTACGAGTAAGCGTTAACAAAGAGAAATTAAAAATATAAGAGCTACCTTAATGTAAGAATTAAGGTAGTTTTTTGGGTTTTAAGAGGAATATGCCCCCGCTCCCGCTAGTTTGTAACTAGTGGCGGTTATGAGTAAGCAAAGTAATAAAAGAAATAATATAAGCTACTTTAATGTAAGAATTAGAGTAGTTTTTATTTTTAAGCTGTGTTGCCACTAGTAAATACTAGCGGTAGCTGTTAAGAATTAACGGGTGCAATTATCAATAAAATAATTAAGAAACTGTTTTACGGTAAAATGTAAGGTAGTTTTTGTATTTTAGTAAAGCTATGAGTAGAAGTTATAAATTTCATAATAAATCAGGACTTTATTTTGTGTCATTTGCTACAATTAACTGGATAGATGTATTTACAAGACACATATATTTTGATGTGCTAGCAGAAAGTATTAATTATTGTAGAAAAGAAAAAGGAATGGAGTTGTATTGTTATTGCTTTATGCCAAGTCATGTACATTTTATATTTCGATCAACCAATGAGCAACCGTCAGGACTATTAAGAGATTTTAAACGACATACTTCAAAAAAAGTTATAGAAATTATTAAGGATAATCCGCAAGAAAGTAGAAAAGAATGGTTGTTGTGGATGTTTGAACGAGCAGGAAAAAAGAATGTAACTACGCATAAATATCAATTTTGCCAACAGCATAACCAACCTATAGAGCTATGGAGTGAAAAAGTTACCAAACAAAAAATAGATTATATCCATAACAATCCTGTAGAGAGTGGTTTTGTAATAAATCCAGATGATTGGAAGTATTCAAGTGCTAGAAATTACCAAGAGGATGAGACTATACTAGAAATAGACAGTATTGGTTTTTTAAAATGATGTTTGATTTACTATAAAGACCACCAGTTACAAATTAGCAGTAACTATCGTAATAATCTTTTGATTGAGTTGTTGTATGTTGTTTTGAGTTTGTAATGTTAAGATAGCTTCGCTTTACTTTGTATCGCTCACAATGACAGTTCTAAAATGTGTCATTACGAGGAGTATGCGACGAAGTAAGCTGTTTATTTGTAGTTTGTACTGTAGTTTTGAGTTCTGTTATGTTAACAATGACACTTCTCATACGTCATTTCGAAGGAGTATACGACTGAGAAATCTGCTTCTTTATAACTTAGAAACTAGAAGGCTCAGTGGAGCTAAATTTCAAGAATATGAGTTACTCTTTTGAGAAAGATTTAACTTTGTTGAACCTTACGGTTTCTCACCTTCGTTCGAAATGACAGTTCTAAAATGTGTCATTACGAGGAGTAGGTGACGAAGTAAGCTGTTTATTTAGAGTTTGTATTGTAGTTTTGAGTTCTGTTATGTTAACAATGACACTTCTCATACATCATTTCGAAGGAGTATACGACTGAGAAATCTGCTTCTTTATGACTTTGAAACAAGAAGGCTCAGTGGAGCTAAATCTTAGGAGTATAAGTCGCTTCTTTGAATAAGATTTAACTTTGTTGAACCTTACGGTTTTTCACTGTCGTTCGAAATGACAGTTCTAAAATGTGTCATTACGAGGAGTAGGTGACGAAGTAAGCTGTTTATTTAGAGTTTGTATTGTAGTTTTGAG
Organism: Tenacibaculum sediminilitoris; assembly: GCF_964513795.1. NCBI lineage: Bacteria > Pseudomonadati > Bacteroidota > Flavobacteriia > Flavobacteriales > Flavobacteriaceae > Tenacibaculum > Tenacibaculum sediminilitoris. Next base: position 7,667 of record NZ_CAZEQR010000011.1, read on the forward strand.
TTCTGTTATGTTAACAATGACACTTCTCATACATCATTTCGAAGGAGTATACGACTGAGAAATCTGCTTCTTTATGACTTTGAAACAAGAAGGCTCAGTGGAGCTAAATCTTAGGAGTATAAGTCGCTTCTTTGAATAAGATTTAACTTTGTTGAACCTTACGGTTTCTCACTGTCGTTCGAAATGACAGGTTATTTATAAGAACTACAGTTACGTTAAAAGTATTTTTTTACATTTGTAAGACGTTAGAAGTATATTATTACTTTCTATTCAATAAGAAAATAAATTGTATTATATGAAAATTAAGTGGTCAATTTTAGCTTTGGTAATTGTTTTAATAGCTGCCTGTGAAGCAGTGTTTGTAGATGATATTTCAGACAAAGCAGTAACTGTTATAGCTCCAAAAGAGGGAGTGAGCTTACCAGAAGGAAGTATTTCTTTTTTATGGGAACGTATTGAAGGAGCAGAGAAGTATCAATTACAAGTAGCGAATCCAAATTTTGAAAACGCAGCACAAGTAGTGTTAGATACAGCAATTAGTAAAAACTCTTTTGAAAAAGCATTGACAAAAGGAAATTATGAGTGGCGAGTAAGAGCAAAAAACTCAGAGTACGAAACACCTTATACCTCACAAGCTTTTTATGTATACGAAGGTGATATTACAACCAAAGAATTGGTGTTGACCTCACCCAAAGATGATGTCATGACAAATGTATCTAATCAAACGTTATCTTGGGAAAAATTACCTGAAGCAGTAGAGTATAGGCTACAAATTTGGAAACCAGATACCAACGGAACTTTAGAAGAAGACACAACCATTACTAACACAACAGTTGATGTTGATTTTTCTGATGGAACCTATACATGGCAGGTTAGACCACAAAGCACCACGCAAAACGGAAATTATGTATCAAGAATATTAACTATTGACACGGTAAAACCGAATACTCCTGAAAATATAACTCCAGCAGATGCTAGCTCACAAACAGAAACAACCGTAAGCTTTACTTGGAAAAGAGAAAATATAGCAGGAACGGATGAACTAGATAGCTTGTATGTTTTTACAGATGAGAGCTTAAATAATTTAGCTTTTAAAGCCCAAGGAACTGATAAGAGTTTTACACAAGAGAATGTAGAAGTAAAAGCATATTATTGGTATGTTCAGGCTTTTGATAAAGCAGGAAATAAAAGCGACAAAAGTAACGTAACGAGTTTTACAGTTAACTAACTTAAGTGTAATTTTAAAAGAAACGAAAAATTGTAAGGCTCTTCTGTGGAGCTAAATTTCAAGAATATGAGTTACTCTTTTGAATAAGATTTAACTTTGTTGAACCTTACGGTTTCTCACTGTCGTTCGAAATGACAGTTCTAACTCGTCATTACGAGGAGTAGGTGACGAAGTAAGCTGTTTATTTAGAGTTTGTATTGTAGTTTTGAGTTCTGTAATGTTAAGATTGCTTCGCTTTACCATGTTATGTTAACAATGACACTTCTCATACGTCATTTCGAAGGAGTATATGACTGAGAAATCTGCTTCTTTATGATTAAAAAATGCAAGGTTCAGTGGAGCTAAATCTTAAGAATGCAAGTACTTCATTATAAGAGAAACGATTACACTAAACTTTACGTTTTCTTCTTTTATAGATAAACTATTAATCCTTAACAACTTCTACCAACTTTTTATCCTGATCTACTTCCCAAACATTAAATTGTCCATCACCATCAAAATCAGTAATAGCTGTAGCACGAGCTTTAAACGTATTATTGGTACTCTCAATAATTTCGTATTGGTAATTAGCTCTACCACCGTTAGCAACAGTAACAGGAGGTACAAAATCTAGCACATTAAAATCAGTACTATAGGTAGAATGCATAAAAAAGTGATTGCGTTGTAAAGAGTGTAAGTGGTTTAATTGATTTTGGGCTTCAATACTCTTGGTACGAGATATTAAAGGCATTAAATTAGGCAACGCAATTAAAATTAAAATACCAATAATAACTAAGGTTATTAATAACTCTTGTAAGTTATAGGCATCTACTTTTTTTAGTACAATTTTTTTATAAAAGCTCATTTTTCGTTTTTAGTGGGTAAATGTAATTGTTTGTGTTAAAAAAATAAAATAATTAGGTAATTACTGTACTTAATTTAAACATTGGTAAGTACATGGCAATTAAAATTACAGCAACAATACCACCTAACACTAAAATTAAGATAGGTTCTATGGTAGCATTAATCATTTTAGATTTGTATTCTATTTCTTCGTTATATTGATACGTTAAACGTTTGAAAATAATTTCGTTTTGATTGGTTTCTTCGGCAACTTTTAATAAGGAAGCCATTTTTTTATCAAAAATAGGTTGATTGGCGACACTTTTATGTAAGCTAATACCTTGTAAAATATCTGACTCTACTTGTTGTAAAGCGGTCTGTAGTGGATAAAAACGTATCATTTTTTGAGTTAGCTGCAATCCATTTAATAATGGAACTTTAGCAGCGACAAGTAAGCTTATGGCTTGCGTAAACTGTGCAATACGTATTTTTCTTGTAAAATCACCAATAAAGGGGGTTTTTAATAAAATAGCGGAACTTATTTTTCGAAACCATAATTTATTTTTTACAACAAAGAGTAGAATAACAAAAGCTACAATAAAAAGAAAAAACAAAGGAGCATTTTCTTCAGAAAAATCAGCTAAAGCAATAATCTTTTTTGTAACCCAAGGCAACTCTACTTTGTTTTGTTTAAAGATATCAGCAAACATAGGTACTACCATTCTTAACATAAAAAATACCGCTAAAAAGGCAGTTATTAACACAACAATAGGGTAGGATAAAGCACTTACAATTATTCTACGCTGTTCATTTTTACGTTTGTAAAAATTACCCAACTCTTCACTTACTTTTTGTAAAGTTCCAGTTTGTTCACCTATTTGTAAAGAATAAAATTCATAGTTTGAGAAAGACTTGTGTCTTTTTATAGCATCCGATAAGTTTTTACCATTGATTAAATCGTCAACGATGCTGTTAAATAGTTCTTTATCTGACGCTTTTTTTTGTTCATTTCCAATAAGTTCAATGGCGTCTTTTAACTCTAAACCAGCTTTTAAAAGTATCCCTAGTTCAATATAAAAATTCTCTTTCTTTTTGTTAGAAAAAGAATTTCCAAACAAGCTAATTTCTTTTTTTAAGAGCGAGTCTATATCAAAAGATTTTTTTTCTTTTCTGCTTGTTTCTGATATGTTGTTGAGTTGAAAAGCCATTAATTGTTTAGGTAAAAAGCAGCGTCTTTTTGTTTGTAAATAAAAATTTGTTTGAAGTTGTAGGTAGGATTTGTATATAATTTCATAGCATCTATAGCACCTTGTGTAACTTCTTTCCCGTCCAAAAATAAAGATTTATTAGTAAAATTGATGAAAATTGTATCATTATGTCTTAAAATATAATCATTGCTAAAGTCATAGGTAATAGTATCTATAGCATTAGTCATTAAAAAAGTATCTTTAACAGGCGAGTAGCTTACATGATAACTGTTAAAGTCTTTCCATAACAATCGTTCTAATAATTGATATTGTTGCTGATTTTTAAAGTTTGTTTTAATACTAGTGAGTTGTTTTTGGACAGTGTTTAAAATCACAAAAGTTAAAGAAACCACCAGGCTAGTAATAACTAATACGACTAACATCTCACTTAATGTAAAAGCTGCTACTTTTTTAGTTCTCATATACCACAGTTTTTTTAGTGATTTTCTTTTTAGACTGTTTGTTTTCGGCATGAAAGACAATTAATTTTTGATTCTTTTCCCTAATTTCTTCTGAATAAATCATCCATTCATTCTCATCAGAAGAATAGGGGAGTGTAACCTGCCCATTTTTATATTGATACACAAGTTCAGTTAACTCATTTTCTATTGTATGTGTATTACTTTTAACAGCGTTAAATAACAGGTTATCTATGGTTAAAAGAGCAATACCAAAAATGACCAAAATAATAACAGTAGCTATGATTACTTCGGTTAACGAAGATGCTTTTACTTTTGTGTTAATTATTTTTTTTAGTACAACCATTTAGCAACAGTATATTTTTGATGTTCTAAAGGTAAACCACAAAATTGTATAGGTAGTTTTGTGCTATTTATTTCTGCATGGTATAAATGATTGATATAGGTACTACCAAACTGTTTTGTTAAAAAATGATTGGTGTATACACTTCCATAAACGGTTCCCATCAGTTCTAAGTTTTGATTACAATATATTTCACCTGTAATAGTTGTTTTTTCCTTGATATGAACTTGAGGATTAAAATTCATGCTTTCACTAGTACTGTAGAGTAGAATACTTCCTTTTATTTGGCAGTTGTCATCAATACTTATTTCAGGGCTGTTATTGTTGTCTATTTTATTTTCGTTTACAACCACCAAGGCACTAGGATAGTTTAAAGTAGTGTTAGATTTAACTTCAATGGTATCTTTAGCAAATGCTTGAAATATTCCTTTTACTCGATTTTGGATGATTATTTTGGGTGCAATTACGATAACATCTTCAAGTATGGCAGAAGAATGTATTGTAATGTTGCTGTTTGACTTTATAAGTATATTACCTGTTAGAGAAATATTTCTAAGATAAATAGGATAGTTTGAATTGTAAACTAAGGTTTCTTTTTTAAAAGAGTTTTTAAAATGTTTACCTTCTTCTAACTCAAAAAAAGACACTTTACTGTTTAAAAGTGCAGAAGAAAAATACTCTTTAAGAACACTTATATTCTCAATTTCTGGAAGTTTCGTACTGCTTAGAGTTGATTTTCCGTATAATAAAGTGTTGCTATTGTAAGAAGTACCTGCAATATTTCCTCTTTTAATGCCTAGTTTTGGAATGTTGGCATCTCCTATAATTTTGGTATTTCCTACGACGGCTAAAGGTTTGTTATTTTCTTGAAGGTATAATGCTTTCTTCTTTTGTTTGAAGCCTCCTAGTAAACCAACTTTTTCAAAGAATTCATTGTTTTTGGTAGTCGTTACATGAGCGATTTTATAAATTCCCCAATTTTTAAACGTTGTTGTAGTATTGTCTAATTGATTTTTAGTTGTATTGTCATTGTTTATTTTTTGAGTTTCTAAAAGATCAAAAGTATACTGTACATTTTCTATTGATTTTTTATAGAGTACTCCTTTTAGTTTAACTTTTTGATGTAGATGCATTAAAGTGATAAAAGTAAGTATGAGTATGGCTATGATTACCGAAACTACTAAAACATACTGTAGCGCTCCTGCTTTTACCTTTTTAAACAAAAACATGATTATTGAACTTTAAAGGTTTTTGTTTTATCTTGAAACTTTAAAAGTACTTCTTCTGAACCTCCTTTTACTAGCTTAATATTTTTTATGCTCTGACCAAGAACAAAAATTTCTTGACTTCCATTAATAGTAATAATAAAAGATTTCGATTTATTAGATTCTACGGTACCATTGTAAATAATTTGAGGAAAATTCTTTTTTTCTCCTGTTATTTTCTTTTTAGGTTTAAAACTAACTTTTTTCCTTTTTATTGGAAGTTTTCCTAAAAATGGATCTCTATAATCCGCTTTAATAGTATAAGGTTCAACTTCTACTATTTTTTTTCTAGAAAAATAATTAGTATTGTTTGTAGTAGCGATAGTTGTTGTATTTGGAGATAAACGATTGTAAATTTTATAACCAATTATACCCCAAATACAAATAACTACAGCGAGTAAAATATATGTTTTTTGCTTTTTATTCAAGAACTTTACTTTTTATGAGTTTTTCTATTTCGTTTAAACGATGTTCTAAGGTATTGTTTTTTTCTTTTTCCTTCTCTAATTCTTTTTGTTGCTGAATAGTGTATAAGGTTAACTCTTCAATTTTCTCTAGCAATTTTCTATTCATTTCACCTAATTCAATTCCTCCATCTTTTTGAACTTCTTTAGCACTAGGTATATTTTGTAGGTGTCCTTTTTCGTTAATGTGTTGTTCTACTTCTTGTAAGCTAGGTAGTTTGTATTCTTTAGAAAATACGTAATCAGGCCAGTTACTTTTTAACTGTACTTTTACTTCTTCTGTAATTGTTTTTCCAGCAACCGCTAGTTTGTAATCGGTTGGAGTAGAATTAGCACCAATAGAAACACTTCCTCCATAATCATTCAAAATTAAATTACCTGTAGTATTACTTCCTGTTCTACTTCTAAGATAAAGATTACCACTTGCAGCAATATTTTCCATAACGAAGTGGTTACTCCCAAATGATGAAGACCTTACCTTAAAAAGCGAACCAAATTGAATACCATCATTTGAATTGAGATTGTCTAAATGTAATTTCATTGATGGAGTAGATGTTCCTAACCCAAGTTTACCATGAATCAATAAATTTGAAGGAGCAGCAGTACTACCAACCCAAACATTTTTTTGATTGCTATAATTTAGGTATAGGTTGTCAGACTCAGAAGCATCTGCTTTTTTTCCATTAATATGCCTAACAGTAAGCATAGTATTAGTTTCTCCACCAATATTAACGTTTCCTTCTATAGCCATATTTCCTTTTATATCATTTTTATAAGGTACAGTTACAATATAGGTACCAGACAAAGCTTCATCAACAGCAATCCAGTTTTCGTAATTAGTAGGAATGTCATCAGCAGTTCTACCTTTTGCATACGCTCTTACTTGAAACCTATTGAAGTACTCTCTTGAGTCTAAAAAAATAACCACTTTACCATTTTCATTAGCCAATTTTATGTCTGGAGCATAAGCTCCATGACTTGAGGCTCCATAAGAAACGAAGTTACCTTGATAAATGTACCAGTTCAACATAATTCCGATAGACTTGCCTTTGGAGTAATTGTACCCTTCAATAATTATGGTAGGCATTTGAGAACTGTTGGTATAGGGTAAATTGGTTTTAATTTTTATACCATGGGTAGGTGTACCATTAAAACTATAATTTAATGGAGTGTAGTTTTGAGATTTAACTGTTAAAGCAGCAAACACTAAAAAAAGTAATATTATTTTTTTCATAACTAATTTTTGTTTTCAAGTTTGTTAATTCTTTCTTCAAACTTTTTTAGGAGTCTGTTTTCTTTTTTTAACTCTTCAATTTCTTTTTGTTGTTGAATAGTATATAGAGTCAATTCTTCAATTTTTTCTAACAATTTTCTATTCATTTCACCTAACTCAATACCTCCATTATCTTTCACTTCTTTAGCACTAGGAATGTTTTGCAAATGACCTTTTTCTTGAATATGCTGTGCTACTTCCTGTAGGGTAGGTAATTGGTATTCTTTAGAAAATACATAATCGGGCCAGTTAGTATAGGTAGCTACTTTGACTTCTGTTGCTGCTATTTTACCATCAACTCCTAATTTAAAACCTTTTGTATCAGTGGTTCCAATACCTACACTACCGGTGTCAAAATATGTATTAGAACCTTGTTTTTTCCACAGAATATCATTTTCAGAAGCTAACAAACCTTTATAGGGTGTAGTTGCCTCTGGGTGTATGTAAAATAATTCTGATAATCCTAGCTTTCCACCTGAACCATGGGTGGAGTATATGGTATATCGTAATTTTGTGTAAGAACCTTTAGGTACTTTCCCTGAAATAAATTTAGCTCCTCCTGTATAATCTGTGTTAGTGTAGTCGGCTATTGTAACCCATTCATTTGCTCCATTATAAGCATTATACCCTTCAATTTTAAATCGTTTTGGCTGCCAAAATCTCGTTGACCAACCTACCCATGCTCCAGTTTGAGTATGGAAGTTAGGTAAGTTTTCTATTAAAATAGTAGTAGGTGATACTGTTGAAGCGGGTGAGCCACTATAACTTGGAATAAATCTACCATCAAAAAGTGCTCGTAAATTAACAGTTGCATCACCTGTTTGCGTTACGGTGTAGCGATTGGTAGCATCGAACAAAACATTATGTTCCATACCAACAGGAGTAGTATTAGTCGTAAACTGTTGAGAAAAAATGCTTACGTTGTATAAACATATCATAGTAAAAAGTAACTTTTTCATAGTAAATAAAGTTTTAAATTAATAAAGGATAAATTTCTTTTAATGAGGTAACACCTTCTTTTACTAAATGTATAGCATTGTTTTGAAGGGTTGCAATATTGTGTTTTTTTAGGTAGGTGTGAATATCTTGTTCTTTAGTGCTTATAGCTGATACTAATTCTTGGGTAATGGGGATTATTTCATAAATAGCTTTACGTCCTTTATACCCTGTATGATAGCATTGAGTACAACCAACAGCTTTATAATGTGTGTGGTTATTTAAAAGTTTGTTTGCTAAGTGCAAATCAGTATCATTTTTAATTACTTCTTTTTTACAAGTATTACATAGTTTTCTAACCAAACGTTGCGCAACACTTACATTTAGAGTACTTGCAATTAAGAAAGGAGGGATATTCATGTCAATAAGTCTAGAAATAGTTCCCCAAGCAGAGTTTGTATGTATGGTAGATAGTACTAAGTGACCTGTTAACGAAGCTCTAATAGCCATGTTTGCGGTATCTGGATCCCGTATTTCACCTACCATAATAATATCTGGATCTTGCCTTAAAAAGGTTCTTAGAGTACTCGCAAAATCTAATCCGATGCTTTCTTTTAATTGTACCTGATTAATACCTTCTAAGGTATATTCTATAGGATCTTCAACCGTTAAAATATTAGTGTTTGGTTTATTTAAAAGCTGTAAAGTAGCATATAAAGTAGTTGTTTTTCCTGATCCAGTAGGTCCAGAAATTAAAACAATTCCATTAGGTTTGTGTACTGCTTTTTGATATATGTTTAATTCTTTTTCATTAAATCCTAGACTTTCTAACTTAAAGGATAATAAGTCTTTTGATAAAATACGAAGCACTAATTTTTCACCATATAAAGTAGGTAAGGAAGAAACACGAATGTCAAAAACATCATTTCCATTTTTAAAGTTTATTCTACCATCTTGCGGTAACCTTTTTTCAGAAATGTCTAAACCAGACATAATTTTAAGTCGGTTGACTATTTTAGGGTATTCGCTTTTTAAAATAATATGACGTTCAATTAATTTACCATCGATTCGAAAACGAACTCTATTTAAATTTTCAAAAGCTTCAAAGTGAATATCACTACTCCCTATTTCTTTAGCTTCTTGTATTATATTGGTTAAAAAATCATCAGAATAACTAAGTATTTTTTCATGGTTTCTAACAGCTTTTCTATATTTTGAATTAATTGACTTTTTAAGTATTTCATTATCAATTATTTCAAATTCAATATTTCTGCCAAGTATAACTTCTAACTCCTTTTTTAATTCTGTATTATCAACCTCACTATAGATAATTAGAGTGTTGTTTTTAATTTCTTTAGGAAGGATGTTATAAAAAAAAGCTTGTTCAGAAGATAACAGTTGAAGAGCTTCAACCTCTGTTAAAATAGTGTTTTTCATTTACATAGCGTATAAATTAAAAAAATCAAAAATGTTATTTAGTAGCATCAAAGTTACTAAAAACAAAGATTGTAATCCTGCAAGAGGAACCGTTTTGTTAGTTAATTTAGGTTTCAAAAATATAAATAAAATAAGAGAAAACACCAAAGATGAAGAAAAAATAATTAAAAAGGTTAAAGTTGGAAAACCAATAGCTAATACCGTAAAAAATATAAGATCTCCAAACCCAATTGTTTCCAATAATCTTTTTTTAAATCCTAATCTTGTATATAGATACAAGATTAGGAATATAATAATTAAAACACTTATATTCAGTAAAATAGAATTTAAAAAAATGCTTACCAGTGAAGAATGTTGATAATGATAAAAACCAACTATAAATGCAACTATTAGTAAACTAAGCAGGTATACTTTTCTTTCTTTGAAATCTTGGTAAATAATGTATATGAGATTAAAATATAAAAGAATAGTAAAAATCATTTATGATAGATTTATAAGAATGTAAGGCTTACTTCCCGATACAGAAATTTCCAAAAATGTGACCTAAAATATCTTTATCAACATCATATTCACCAGTAATATTTCCTAAATGTCGTAAACACTCACGAATATCAATAGCAAATAAATCAGAAGAAATATCTAACTCAATACCACTCTTAACTGAGTTAATACTTTCTAAAGCTAAAGTAAGTGCTTCAAAATGACGAGAGTTGGTAACAATAGTTTCGTTATTGCTTAAAGCACCAGTATTAACTAGTGAAATAAGCTCTTGTTTTAATTCATCAACCCCTATGTTTTGTTTAGCAGAAAGCATAATTAAATTTTCAATTTCTGATTGTAAGATTGAAGATTCGTGACAAGACAACGTGTCGGTTTTATTAGCAATAACTAATAAGCGTTTATTAGGAAAGCGTCTTTTTATAGTTTCAATTTCCTCTAAAAACAACTCTTTTGAATGTATGTATTTATTAGAGTCAATTAAGAAAATAATTAGTTGTGCTTTTTCAGCTTTTTCATACGCTTTTTTAATACCTATGTTTTCAATAACGTCTTTGGTTTCTCTAATTCCAGCAGTATCAATAAAACGAAAAACAACACCATCAATAATTAGCTCGTCTTCAATGGCATCACGAGTTGTACCAGCAATATCAGATACAATAGCTTTTTCTTCATTAAGCAAAGCATTTAATAACGTAGATTTACCAACGTTTGGTTCACCAATAATAGCAACAGGAATACCATTTTTCATGGCATTACCAAATCCAAAAGAATCTATTAATCGCTTTAAAACGGCTGATATTTTAGCTACTAATTCTTTAAACTTTGTTCTGTCGGCAAATTCAACGTCTTCACCAGAAAAATCAAGTTCTAATTCAATCAATGCAGCAAAATCTAACAATTGAGCACGTAACTCTTTCAATTCATTGGTTATTCCACCACGCATTTGTTGAATTGCCATTTGATGAGAAGCCGCAGAATTTGAAGCAATCACATCGGCAACGGCTTCCGCTTGCGATAAATCCATTTTACCATTTAAAAAAGCACGCATAGTAAATTCACCATTGTCAGCCATTCTACAACCATTTTGTAAAAATAGTTGAATGATTTCTTGTTGAATAAAACTTGAACCATGGCACGAAATTTCAACTATATTTTCACCTGTATAAGAGTGTGGATTTTTAAAAATAGATACTAAAACTTGATCAACGGTCACTCCATTATTAACAATATGCCCTAAATGTAGGGTATGCGACTTTTGCTGTACTAGTGATTTGTTTTTTTTAATTGAATTAAAAAACGAATCTACTATTTCAATAGATTTTTCTCCAGATAATCTTATAACAGCAATTGCTCCCACACCAGCAGGAGTTGCTAAAGCAATAATGGTATCATTTTGAATCATACTGCAAATATACACAGTAAAATAAAGTAATAAATACTCAAAAAAACAGATTGTAACAAAATATAAATAACAGCGTCTATATAATATAACCAACATTTGTATAATATGAAAAGAAATAGTCAATTATTAGCGTTAACACATCTAAGTCAATTATTAGATTTCGTAACAGGTATCGGAGGTTTAATTGTTCCTTTAATTATTTGGATTGTGAAAAAAGATGAAGTATTAGATATGGATGAACACGGACGATCAATAATCAACTTTAGAATTACTATGTTTTTGTATTTATTGATTTGTATTCCATTAGTATTACTGTTTGGACTTGGTTTTTTAGGTATGTTGGTAATTGGGGGTTTTTATCTAATTTTTCCAATTATTAATGCTATTAAAGCTAGTAATAATGAACAACCCATATACCCATTTAGTATAAAGTTTATTTAAAAATAATAACAGAAATATAATTATTTGAATTAAAAAACCAGCTTATAAAGTTGGTTTTTATATTTATAAAACAAATAGTGAAAAGCAAAAGAATAAGGCACACAATAAATAAATTACATTATTTACGAATAAAAATGTTAGTATAATACCAAGAACCGTTTTTATTCTTTTTAGCCGTTAAATTAAAATGAGAATAATTTCCTTCAATATTTTTTCTATGTCCTTCACTGTTTAACCACCCATTCACAACAGCCTCAGCAGATGAATAACCACTGGCAACATTTTCTGCAATGGTCATGGCGTTTGCTTTATTTTTTAAATAATCAGCACGTTGATTAAAGTTATCATGTGATATTTTTCCTTGAGCAATCATATAATCAGTATGCTCGTCTGTTTGCGATTTTATTATTTCAAGGATTTCGAACTCTAATAACTCTTTACTTTTTCTATGTTGATTAATCAATTTTAAAATCTCAATTTCATAATCAGAGTTAGAAGTCGAGGTTAATGTATCAAGGTTGTCAGAATTTGATGAGCACGAAATGTACATGCTACAAAATAAAACGAATATTAATTTTAAGGGAGAGGAGTTCATAATATATTAAAATTAAAAATTAAATGGCTTGTTTAATAAAATCTTCATACTCATAAAAAAATAGTTCAAACTGCGTCATGGTATCAACAAAAAACTCATAACAATCACGCCATGTATTTTTATTGTGAATACTAAACTGTTTATCAAAAGGAACATAAATGCGCCTAATAATTTTATGACTTTCTAATTCAAAACAATCATCATAAATAACCTTTGGGAGGTACTCTGATTCTACTATTTTTTTTAATGAAATTAGTTGGTCATATAATAACTCGTTGGCTATTTCTTCAGGGTGCTCAAAATCTAAGCATACTAATGCTTTTTTTCGATCAGCCTTAAACTTGAACGATACCCCTTTGATTTTAGTATTATATAACAACCATTTTTTTGGAAAAGACTTTCCAAAGCTAGTCCAAAACTCTTTGCGCAAACGGGCAGATTCTTCTTTACTAAACACTATCCGTGAACTTTTGCTGTTTTACCTCTTTCTCGCATCATTTTTGCCTCAAAAGCTAGTAAATTTTCCCATTTTTCATCAACAATATCGCGATTCATATACTCACGAGCATACTTTAAAAATAAGGTGTAGTGATTTGCTTCAGAAACCATTAAATCTAAATAAAATTTAGATAATTTTTCGTCTTCCATATTATCAGCAAAAACTTTAAAACGTTCACAGCTACGAGCCTCAATCAAAGCAGCTACTAAAAGTCTGTGTATTAAAGCTTCTGTTCTGTTTTTTGTATGCGGAAAGAATTTTTGCAGTTTTAAGGCATAATCATTCTTGGTACCTTGACCTAAAACCATACCTCGCTCTACCATAATATTATGTACCATTCTAAAATGTTCCATTTCTTCTATGGCAATATCACTCATGTCTTTAACTAATGCTGTTTCTTCAGAGTAGTTGATAATAATTGAAACAGCATTTGAAGCCGCTTTTTGTTCTGCAAAAGCATGGTCTGTTAATAATTGTTCTAAACCATTTTTGGCAACTTCAACCCATGAGGTTTCGGTATCGAATTGTAATCCAAGCATACTATATAATTGAGAGCGTAAAAGTAAAAATATAAGTGCTAATAGTGTAATAAATAATTTAAAAATAGTTAGCTTTGTTGTTAAAAGCTATTGAAAATACAGAATAACATTCTCAAAAGTTACTGAAAAAATTAATTCTGTACAAATTATAATTTAATCACTACAAATTCTAAATAACTAGTCTTTAAAAAATATTTTGAATTAGTTTTAAAAAAAATACAAAAAAAACAAACTTAACTTCCTAAAAAATGAGAACACGTTTACTAAAAAAGTTGATAAAAAATATTAGCTTTATTGCATTAATATTTTTTGTGTTTACTATAAATTCATGTAAAAAGGCATCAATTAAAGAAAGCAATATTAATGAGTTTAGTGAATATATTAGTGTTTTCCCCGATAAATTAATCTCAGTAACTCCAAATTTAAAATTTGTATTAAAAAAGAAAGTAACAACAAATTTTGATGCAAATGAACTAATAACTACAAAACCAGTAATCAAAGGAGAAGTTGTTTATAACAACAATGAACTAATTTTTGTACCTACTGAAAAGCTAAAAAGCAATCAAGAATACCTCATAACACTTCATTTATCAAAATTATACCAGGATATTGATAAAGATTTAGAAAGCTTATCAATCAAAGTAAAAACCAAAGAATTGTTATTTAATGTTTCTTTACAATCTCCAAATATTTATAATAAAAACTTATATACTGTTGAAGGAGAATTGATGGCAAGTGATGTTATAGAAACAGTCAAACTATCAAGCTTAATAAGTGCTACTTATGATGGAAAAACAAAACCCATAAAATTTAGTACTGTAGGTAAGGTAAGTACTAAGGTTTATTTTAAAATAGACAGTATACAACGATTTGAAGAGGATAAACAATTAAAAGTAGTGTGGACTGGAGTACCAGTTCAATCAGTGTCTAAAGGAAGTAGAGAAGTTACTATTACTGGAAAAAATAACTTTAAAGTATTGGATATTGAAGTTTTAGATACTGATAAGCAGCATATTGAAATAAGTTTTTCAGACCCAATACAAAAATCACAAAACTTAAAAGGACTTATTCAATTTCTAAACACTCAAAAAAGAGAGTTTACTTATAAAGTAAATAATAATAAAATTATTGTTTATCCAAAATCATCATTTAAGAAGAAAGTAGATATAGAAATATTTAAAGGAATAAAAAGTTCAGAAGGGTATGTTTTAAAAGAAAATATCATAAAAACTGTATATTTTGAAGAATTAAAACCTTCAGTTAAGTTTATAAAAAGCGGATCAATACTTCCAAACTCTAACAATTTAAAAATAAACTTTAGTGCAGTAAACCTAAAAGCAGTTGATGCCACAATTTATAAGGTTTATAAAGATAATGTACTGCAATTTTTACAGTATAATAATTTAAGTAATCAAGGAGATTTACGTTATGTGGGACGTCCTACAGCTAAGTATACAGTAAATCTTAGTAACCAAGGTTTAGACTTAAGTAAAGAAAATGCTTTTGCAATAGATTTAAAAGATATTGTAAAGGTAGAAACTGGAGCTATGTACAGGGTTGAACTTTCATTTAATAAAGATTATTCAAACTATAAATGTGATGGCAGTGTTTTTACTAAAACGATAATTTTTGGTAAAAAAGAAATCGATACTAAAAATTATGATGACCCTAACTATTATGAAAGGTATTATAGAGAATATAGATGGAGAGATAGAGAAAACCCTTGTACAACTTCATACTACTACAATAAAAATATTAGTACCAATATTTTAGCTACAAATATTGGTGTTATTGTTAAAAAAGGAAACAATAATAAAATAGTAGTAGCAGTTACGGATATACTTACCACCGACGTTATTCAAGGCGCTAAAGTAACTTTATACAACTTACAAAAACAACCAATTACATCAGCAGCTACCAATAAAGAAGGAGTTGTTTCTTTTTCTGATGTTACAAATGCCTTTTTTGCAGTAGTTACTAAAAACAACAACACAACGTATGTGAAGCTGAAAGATGGTGAAGCATTGTCAATGAGTAAGTTTGATGTTTCTGGAGTAAAATTACAAGAAGGAATTAAAGGATATATTTATGGAGAACGAGGAGTTTGGCGACCAGGAGATCAAATGTTTTTAACTTTTGTTTTAAATGACAATGCAAATCCAATTCCGGAAGAACACCCGATAAAGTTTGAATTAATAAACCCGCGAGGAAAAATAATTGATCGAAAGGTGCTTTCAAAGAAAGCAAACAATGTATATGCATACACTCCAAGCACAAACCCAGAAGCTATTACTGGTAATTGGAAACTACGAGTAAGTGTTGGGGGGGCTGTTTTCAATAAAACATTAAAAATTGAAACTATAAAACCTAACCGATTAAAAATTAAACTCGCTACAGATACAGAGTTCATCAAAGCAAACTCAACTATTGCTGGAGATGTAGAAGTAAAATGGCTGCATGGAGCAATAGCAAGAGGGTTGAAGTTAGATATTAACGGAAAATTCTCACAAACTAATACGGAGTTTCCAAAATTCAAAAATTATAATTTTGATGATGTTACTCGCCGATTTGGAACAGAAGAGTTTAAAGTATTGAAAGGAAACTTGAATAGCGAAGGAACCACTAAATTTTCTGTAAAGCCGAAGCTTGATAATAAAGCTCCAGGAATGTTAAAAGCAAGCTTCATAACAAAAGTATACGAAAATGGAGGAGATTTTAGTACTGATGTATTTTCTAAAAAAGTATCGCCATATACTTCGTATGTAGGAATACAAGAAGCGGAAGAACCACAATCTAAAAACTACTTATTTACAGATGAAGAATATACATTTAATGTAGCTTCAGTAAATGAAGAAGGAGTAGGAGTAGCAAATAATGTAGAAGTAGCTGTATATAAATTATCATGGCGTTGGTGGTGGAGTACCTCTGATAATGGTTTATCTAGTTATGATGGAGCTCGTTATCATGAGCCTTACAAAAAACTAAAAACAACAACAAATGTAAGCGGTAAAGGAACATTTAAATTAAAAGTAGATGAAAACGATTGGGGACGTTATTTAATTAAAGTAAAAGATTCAAAAAGTAAACATGAAAGCTCAAATGTGGTATATTTTGATTGGCCATCTTGGTATGCAAAGAAAAAAGGAAATCAAGATAAAAGCAATGCTACGATGTTGATATTTACAACCGATAAAGAGTCGTACGAAGTAGATGAAAAAGCAACAGTGAAGTTTCCATCTTCAGAAGGAGGAAAAGCATTTATTACCATTGAGAATGGAACCGAAGTATTAGATCACTTTTGGGTACCAACACAAGCACAACAAACAACGTTTAGTTTTCCTGTAAAAGCAAGTTATACACCTAATGTATTTGTAAATATATCGTTGCTACAAAAACATAGTCAAACAGTAAACGATTTACCAATTCGTATGTATGGATCAATACCAATGTTGGTAAATAATCCTGCAACAAAATTAGAGCCAAAAATTCAGTTAGCAGACGAGTTAAGACCTGAATCTACTGCAACTATTCGAGTAAAAGAGGAAAAAGGTAGGGCTATGACCTATACTATTGCATTGGTAGATGAAGGTTTGTTAGATTTAACACGTTTTATAACACCAAATCCTTGGGGAGTATTCTATGCACGCCAATCTTTAGGTGTGAAAACGTGGGATATTTTTGATGATGTTATAGGTGCTTACGGTGGAAAAGTAAATCAAATATTAAGTATTGGTGGAGATGAAGCAGAAGCAGGAAGTAAAAACCGAAAAGCCAACCGATTTAAACCAATGGTTACCTACTTAGGCCCTTTCGATTTAGAAAAGGGAGATACTAAAGAACACAAGGTTAAAATACCAAAGTATGTAGGATCTGTTCGTGCTATGGTAGTAGCTACCGATACAAAAAGAGATGCTTACGGAAGCGATGAAAAAACAGTTTTTGTACGTAAACCAGTCATGATTTTAGCATCATTACCTCGTAAACTCACTCCACAGGAAACAGTTACCTTACCAGTTACTGTGTTTGCTATGAAACCAAACATTAAAAATGTAAAAGTAACTGTACAACCAAATGAATCATATACTATTGTAGGAGATAAAACACAAACAGTTTCATTTAATCAACCAGATGAAAAAATGACGTACTTCACTTTGAAAGTGAATAATTTTAAAGGAATAGGGAAGGTTAAAATTGAAGCAAGTTCAGGAAGTGAAAAAGCATCTTATGAAGTAGAAATAGATGTATTAAATCCAAATCCTGTAACGACTGAGGTAAAAGATTTGGTGCTAAAATCGAACGAACAAGGAAGTGTCAATTTTACAAGTTTTGGTACGAAAGGAACGAATGCTGCTACCGTAGAGTTATCAACCTTACCACCGATGAACTTTACCGAACGTTTAGGATATCTAATTCGTTATCCACATGGTTGTGTTGAGCAAACTACATCAAGTGCCTTTCCACAATTATTTTTACCTGCATTATTTGAATTACCGAAAGAAAAAATAACTTCTACAGAAAGAAACATAAAAGTAGCTATTCAACGATTATCAGATTTTCAATTGACTAATGGAGGGCTTTCATACTGGCAAGGAAATAGTCGAGCTGATAGTTGGGGAACGTCGTATGCGGGTCATTTTATGGTAGAAGCCGAAAAGAAAGGATATGTGTTGCCAATTGGATTCAAATCAAAATGGATTAATTATCAAAAACAACAAGCACGTAATTGGAGAAGTAGTTCAAGCTATTATAACAATGCACTTTCTCAAGCGTATCGATTGTATACCTTGAGTTTAGCTAATAACCCAGATTTAGCCTCAATGAACCGTTTACGAGAAACTAAAGGAATATCTAATGAGGCAAACATTCGCTTAGCAAATGCGTATGCTTTGATAGGAAAGAAGGCTGTAGCACAATCTATTTTAAGAGAATTAACAACAGATACTTACACAAAACGAACGTATTCAAACTACGGTTCAGAAACACGTAACAAAGCAATGGCTTTAGAAACATACACTTTGTTAAATGAGGAAGCAAAAGCAATACAATTAGCTAAAAAAATAGCAGAAAATTTGTCGAGCGACCGTTGGATGAGCACACAAACTACAGCTTATAGTTTGTTAGCAATGAGTCAATACGCTTTAAAAAATGGAGGTAACGATGGAATCAATACTAGTTATATTTTTAATAAGGTTTCTGGTGAAGCAAGTACAACAAAATCATTATCAGTAAAAGATATGGTTGCGCTACAGCAAGAAAACTCACTAAGTATAACTAATAAAAATAATGGAGTTTTATATGTACGTCTGCTAAATAAAGGTATTTTACCTGTGGGTGAAGAAAAAGTATTCCAAAAGAATTTAGAAACGACTATCACGTATAAAACAAAAGACGGTATGCGAATTCAGTCAGATAACTTATCACAAGGAACCAATTTTGTAGCAGAAGTTACAGTGAAGAATCCTACGAATGAAACCGTTCAAAATATAGCATTAACACAATATATTCCTTCAGGATGGGAGATTGTAAATACTCGTTTTACTAATTTCGGGAACAATACAACATCTTCAAAAGTTGATTATACAGATATACGTGATGCAAGTATTAGCCACTATTTTACCTTAAAAAAACACGAAACTAAAACGTTTAGAGTATTACTAAATGCTTCATATTTAGGAGAGTATTATTTGCCAGGAGTACAAGTAGAAGCGATGTATGATAACGATTACATAGCACGTACGAAAGGTGAGTGGATTAAAGTAGTGAAATAGTTTATAAATAATTAAATGAAATAAATAAAGCTTACTGAAATCAGTAAGCTTTATTTATTTCTAAAATACTTAATCTTTCCTTGTGTAAGACTACCTATCTTTGCCCATCAATATAAAATTCATAGATATAAAAAGATTATGGTAAATACAGTTAAAACACAAGAAGATATTTTAGCAAAGCTAAATATTTATGAATTAAATGAAATGCAACAAAAAGCCATTTCAACTATTGATAAAACAACCAATACAGTAATATTATCACCTACTGGTACAGGTAAAACATTAGGATTTTTATTACCAACATTAAAATTAATAGACCCTAATAATAAAGAAATTCAGGTTTTAATTTTAGTACCCTCAAGAGAATTGGCTATTCAAATAGAACAGGTGATTCGTGAAATGGGAACAGGTTTAAAAGTGAATGCTGTATATGGTGGACGTTCAATGGCAAAAGATAAAATTGAATTAAAACATACACCCAGTATATTAATAGGCACACCTGGTAGAATCTCTGATCATTTTGCTAACGAGCGTTTTTCTAAAGAAAGTATTAAGACCTTGATTTTAGATGAGTTTGATAAATCGTTAGAAGTTGGATTTGAGTACGAAATGCGCGGAATTATTAATCAATTACCAAATATTAATAAACGTATTTTAACTTCAGCAACTCAAGAAGCGGAAGTTCCAGATTTTGTACGTTTAAATAACCCTACCGTATTAAATTATTTAACAGATAAAAAACCAAAGAAACTAACTTTAAAAACTGTTGTGTCGTCATCGAAAAATAAAAACCAAACCTTAGTTGATTTATTGCATCATATAGGAAATGAACAAGGTATTATTTTTTGTAATTTAAAAGATAGTATTGCTAATGTAAGCGAGTTTTTAACGAAGAACAAAATAGCACACAGTTGTTTTTCTGGTGGAATGGAACAAAGAGATCGCGAGCGTTCTTTAATAAAGTTTAGAAACGGAACAAGTAAAGTATTGTTAGCTACTGATTTAGCTGGAAGAGGAATTGATATTCCGGAAATGAAATACATTATTCACTACGAATTACCCCAACGGTTAGAAGAATTTACGCATAGAAATGGGCGAACAGCAAGGGTAAACGCTAAAGGAACGGCTTATGTTTTAAAATGGCAAAAAGAAAACCTTCCAGAATTTCTTAAAAACATACCCAATGCCGATATTTCTCAGAAGCAAAAATTAAAACCTGATTATTGGGAGACGTTATTTATTTCTGGAGGAAGAAAAGACAAAATATCTAAAGGAGATATAGCAGGTTTATTCTTTAAAAAAGGAAATCTAACAAATGATCAAGTAGGAGTTATTGAGTTAAAACAAGATTGTGCTTTTATTTCAGTTCCTATAACTGAGTCAAAAAGGTTATTAGAAGAGTTAAATAATACACGTCTAAAAAACAAGAAAGTACGTATTAGTATTGTATAGATATTATTATATATGAATGAGAAAAAAAACTATTGAAAGTTATTATTTATACTAGTTTCTGGAATATTATTTGGTAATATTTCGAATGTATTTAAAGATAAAAACATAGCATATACTTTTTGTCTTTCTTTAATAGGTATTACCCTAGGCTTTTTATGTTATTATTTAACAAAAAAGAAAAAAAAGTTTATTAAAATTATTTCGTTAATTTTTTTGATAATAGTTCCTTTAGGAATTATCATTTTCAATAGTGAAAATGAATTTAATAAAGAATGGATAAATCAATCGATAAACTCAGTTGAGTTTTCATCACCTAATAAATTAAAGTTAATATCCTCAAATTTATCAAAAGAACTTATAGAATATTATGATAAATTAGAAATATATAGCGATAACCAAAATGATAAATCAATATTTCTTTATTCTATAGAACTAAAAGAAGAAAATATAGATTTACAAAACTATTATGAACAATATTTAGATAATTTTAAAGCAAAAATACCTAATTTAAATACTATTGAAGTAACAGAAAAGAAAATAAGTGATAACAATATTTCTATAAGGTTTAATTTTCTTACAAATAAAAAAGTATTAAACGGTTTCTGTCGTATTTCTAAAGAGCGTAAAAACTTAAATATGTTCTGGTTAATTCCTTTTTATAAAAGTTATTCAAAAGAGTATATAGATAAGTTTGATAATAAAATTGTAGAAGCTACTAATTAATGCTTTATCTCTCTCCACTCAAAATCTCCTTAACAGCAATTTGATACTTCTTTGGGTTTCCAGCTTTTTTAATTTTTTTATACGTTTTGCGAGGATCGAGAAAAGACTGAGAAAAATATTCCCAAAAACCTAACATCTTCATTTTTATAGGTGTTGGTCCTGATAAGGCAGCATCGTACTGTTGATATATTTCATCATGAAACTCTCTAAATATTTTCCATCGGTCTTTTGGATATTCAGTAGTGTTATCTTTAATCATTTGTGGTAAAAAAGGATCAGCAATTAAACCACGCCCAATCATAAAATGTGTAATACTAGGAAAACGTTCTTTCATAGCTTTAAAACCTGCTACCGTAGTAATATCACCATTATAATATAGTTGATGTTTAGCTACATCTATACACTTCTGAAAAGCATCTAAATCAACACCTCCTTTGTATAATTGTTTTCCAATTCTGGCATGAATAGCCACATTTTTTAACGGGTATTTATCTAAAATAGGAAAAGTGTGTAGTATTTCTTCACTATTTTCATAACCCATTCTCATTTTCATAGAAACCAAAATATCGGTTTCATTATGTGCTCTATGTAGTATCTCATCAATTCGAGCAGGGTTACAAATTAAACCAGAGCCCATACCCGATTTGGTTACCATAGGGTAGGGGCACCCTAAATTCCAATTCAACTCTTTATACCCTAAACTCTGCACATATTTAGCTACAAATAAAAACTCTTCAGCATCATTGGTTATAACTTGAGGAATAACCGTTAAAGTAGTGTTGTTTTCAGGTAATAAATCACGTTCGTAACTCGACTTTATTTTAAATTTACCGTTCAATCGAATATAAGGAGCATAAAATGTATCAATACCTCCAAAATATTTTTGTTGAGCATTTCTAAATCGAAAATCAGTGAACCCTTGTAGAGGTGAAGAAAGTAAGGTAAAACTCATAACTTGTATTAAGTTGCAAATATAACAGACTTATCGACTAAATGTTTGCTATAAACTTTATACTTTTGAGATATATAAGTTGTCTATGAAAATTGTTTTTAACTTTTTAAAACAGCATAAAATTAAAGTTATCATGATAAGTGTTTTTATGGTAGCTTATTATTTCTGTTTACCTAAAAACCTATTCGACAATCCAACATCAACAGTAGTTACTGCAAAAAATAATGAGTTATTAGGAGCAGTGATAGCTGATGATGGACAATGGAGGTTTCCTGAATTAGATACTGTACCTAAAAAGTTTGAACAATGCATTTTACAGTTTGAAGATGCTTATTTCTATAATCATTTCGGATTCAATCCTATTTCGATAGGAAAAGCAATGATAGAAAACATAAAAGCTAAAAAAGTAGTACGAGGAGGTAGTACACTTACACAACAAGTAATACGTTTATCAAGAAAAAATAAAAAACGTTCGTACTTTGAAAAATTTCAAGAGCTAATATTAGCGACCCGGTTAGAACTTCGTCATTCCAAAAAAGAAATTTTAAAGCTATATGCTTCTCATGCACCATTTGGAGGGAATGTAGTAGGCCTTGAAATGGCTTCGTGGCGTTATTTTGGTTTACAACCCCATCAATTATCATGGGCAGAAACAGCTACCCTAGCTGTATTACCAAACGCACCTTCGCTAATTTACCCAGGGAAAAATCAACAAAAACTTAAAAATAAAAGAAATAGGTTGTTACAAAAGCTATATAAAGAAGGAGTTATTGACAGAATAACTTATGATTTAGCGATTGAAGAAGAATTACCACAAAAACCATATTTATTACCTGAAATAGCATCTCATTTTGTGCAAGAGATAGCCATGAATAAAAAAGGAAAACGAGTAAAAAGTTCCATAGATATTCATTTACAAAAGCAAGTAAACAATTTAGTAAAACAACATTATTTACGTCAAAAGCAAAATGAAGTATATAACATGGCGGTATTGGTTTTAGATGTTAAAACAAGAAAAGTACTGTCTTATGTAGGAAACAGCCCTACCGATAAAGCACATCAAAAAGATGTGAATAATATCATTGCTCCTAGAAGTACAGGAAGTACTTTGAAACCTTTTTTATATGCACAAATGCTACAATCGGGAGATTTACTACCTACTCAATTAGTAGCTGATATCCCCACAGAAATAGCAGGCTATTCTCCAAAAAACTTCAATTTAACTTTTGACGGAGCTGTTCCTGCAAATGAAGCACTTACACGTTCATTAAATATTCCTTTTGTTCGGATGTTAAAATATTACGGATTGGAAAAATTTAGAGAAGATTTAAAAGCATACCATATCAAACACATTAATAAATCAGCAGATTATTATGGACTCTCATTGATTTTAGGAGGAGCAGAAACAAGTTTATGGGATCTATGCAAAACTTTTGCAGGCTATGCAGGAATTGTAAATCACTATGAGGAATTAAAACATAATTATTACCAAAGAGAGTTTGTTGAACCACATTTTTTATTTGATACAGTTTCAAATTTTGGAGAAATTCAAAAAAACTATACTACAATTGATGCAGGAACAGCTTTTTTAACCTTAAATACACTTATAGAAGTAAATAGACCTTATACCGATCAAGCATGGAAGTATTATGACTCATCTCAAACAATAGCATGGAAAACAGGTACAAGTTTTGGAAATAAAGATGCTTGGTCAATTGGAGTTACACCAAAATATGTAGTAGGAGTATGGGTAGGTAATTCAGATGGAGAAGGTCGACCAAACCTAACAGGAGTAGGAAGTGCCTCCCCGTTGATGTTTAATGTTTTTGATATTTTACCAAAATCAAATTGGTTTTTAGAACCTTATGAAAACCTCACTGAAGTTTCTATTTGTGATAAAAGTGGGTTTTTAGCTAAAACTATTTGTCCTTCAATAACTAAAAGAGTTCAAAAAAATGCAATGAAAGCTAAATCATGTATGTATCACAAACAAATAGTAGTCGATAAAGATGAAAGGTTTAGAGTAAATTCAAACTGTGAATCAATTGCTAATACAGTCACAAAAGCATGGTTTATATTGCCTCCATTAATGGCATATTACTATCAACAAAACAATGCAGATTATAAACCATTACCTAAGTATAGAGCAGATTGCCACCGTTTAGAAAATAATACGATGGATTTTGTTTTTCCTACTAAATATGTTTCAAAAATATCATTAACAAGAGGAATAAACAATGAATTTAACCCTATAATTCTAACACTAAAACATGCTAATGCAGAAGCTAATGTTTATTGGTATTTAGATAAAAAATTTGTAGGAAAAACACAGCAGTATCACGAACAAGCAATCATCCCAAAACAAGGAACTCATACAATTACAGTAATAGATGATTTAGGTAATGAGCTAAAGAGAGTCATCGAAGTAAAAAATTAAATAAAATGTAAAAGCAGTTTAATTAAAAGCTGTATTTTTAGTCTTTTTAAAAATAAACTATGTTAGAACTAGCAGGGATAATTATACTTGGAATTTTAGCGCAATGGGTAGCTTGGAGATTTAAAATTCCAGCAATTTTACCTTTAATTTTAATAGGATTACTAGTAGGTCCTATTGCAGCAGAATTTTTTAATGAAGATGGAAGTAAATGGATAGAACCAGTATGGAATGGAGAAAAAGGGTTATTTCCAGGAGAAGGATTGTATTATTTTGTTTCCTTATCAATTAGTATCATTCTTTTTGAAGGAGGATTAACTTTACGAAGAGGAGAAATAAAAAATATAGGTCCTGTTATTACAAAACTAATAACCTTAGGTTCTGCAGTAACTTTTTTTGGAGGAGCTATAGTTGCTCACTACGTGTTTGGGTTAAACTGGGAACTTTCATTTTTGTTTTCAGGCTTAATTATTGTTACAGGACCAACAGTAATAACACCAATTCTTAGAAATATACCACTAAAAAAAGATGTCTCAGCTGTTTTAAAATGGGAAGGAATTTTAATAGACCCTATTGGAGCTTTGGTGGCAGTACTTGTTTTTGAATTTATTAGTGTAGGTGGAGGGGCAGGTTTTACAGGAACTGCTTTATTAGAATTCTTAAAAATAATCCTTTTTGGAACAACCTTCGGATTTACTTTTGCACACGCTTTAATTTTTATAATTAATAAAAAATGGGTACCTCATTACTTGTTAAATGTAGTTTCATTATCTACCGTTTTACTTGTTTTTGTTGAGTCAGAATTATTTGCTCATGAATCAGGATTACTGGCTGTTGTAGTAATGGGAATGGTATTAGGAAACAGTAAATTAAAAAACTTAAAAGAAATTTTATACTTTAAAGAATCATTAAGTGTTTTATTAATTTCGATTTTATTTATTCTACTATCAGCAAATATTGACTTTAAGGAATTAATGTTGTTATATGAATGGAAAACTCTGCTTTTATTCGGGTTAATCGTGTTTTTAATACGCCCGTTAGCAGTATTTTTAAGTACTTCTAAATCTAATTTAAAAACAAATGAAAAATTATTTATCAGTTGGGTTGGTCCTAGAGGTATAGTAGCTGCGGGTATTGCTTCTTTATTTGGAAGTAAGTTATTAAAACAAGGAATTGAAGGAGCTGAATATATTACTCCTTTAGTTTTTATGGTAGTATTAGGTACCGTTTTGCTAAATGCTACCACAGCTAGGCTATTTGCAAAATTAGTAGGAGTATTTTTGGAGCGTTCAAATGCTATAATGATTGTCGGAGCGTCAGATATTGCTAGGTTAATAGCTAAATATTTAAAAGATAATAAAAGAAGGGTTGTATTAATTGATTCCAATATTGAAAATATAGAAAAAGCAAAACAAGAAGGTTTGGAGTCGTTTGAAGTTAATATATATGATGATGAATTAACTGACAATATAGAATTAAATGATGTAGGATACTTAATTGCAATGACAGGTAGTGATTCAATTAACAAGTTTGTAATTTCTAATTTTTCGTCAGTTTTTGGTGAGCAAGGAGCTTATCGTTTAGCTACTTCTCAAGAAGTAATAACTAAAGATTATGAAGATGAGGGGCATTTGTTTACTATAGAAGATGATTATATTAACTTAGTAGAAGCCGTAAGAGAATTTCCTGAAATACATGAAACAGGAATTAATTCTATAGACGATTATCAAAACAAAATAGAAGAGATTCATGAAGAGCAAAAATCTATTCCTATTTTTGTTAAAAGTCAAAACAATGAAATTTTATTAATTTCAGAATTTGAGAAGAGTGCAAAGAAAATAGAAGATTGGAAATTAATTTATGTAGGAAAGAATTTAAACATCTAACCCAAACGTATTTTTTAATTTTTCTATTAACGGATTTTTTTCTTTTAGTTTATCATACTTTTCTTGAGGAGTATAGGCAAACTTTTTTTCTACAGTTTCATTCACAATAACATTGATTTGAATACCATAGTTGTTTAGTTTTTCACGTAAAAAAAGTAATAATTTAGGCTTCCCTTTTTCAAGTTGAGATTTCATTAAGTCATTAGGTAATGAAAAAATAATAGTAAAATCTTCCTGTAATTTAGGGTCATCAGAAGCTAAAATAGCAGCAATACTTCGCTCACCAAAATTTTGTAGTTGGAAGTAATATTTTTTCCAAACATCTTTTAAATCATCTTGAGTAAAAGGAGTTCTAGGATGGTTATCATAATTTTCTTCTACTTCTATGCTACTTTTTACCTCTTTCTTTTGATGTAAACTTTTTAAAGATAAAGCAGAAGTACGTCGCTTAATATTCTTTAAAACGGGTTTGGGAGGAGCTTCTTTTGTAACCGTAGCTATTGGTACAGGTTCGGCTTTTTTAGGAGTTTTAGTAACCGTAGGTTTTACCTCAGTTTTTTGAACTGAAGGAGATAAAGCTGTGAAGAAAGTAGCAGGAATTATGTAGTTGCTAGATTTTTTTTTTGCTCCATCAAAAGTGATAGAGGCAATTTGCATTAGAGTAAGTTCTACCAATAATCGTTGGTTTTTACTGCCTCGGTATTTTAAGTCGCAATCGTTTGCCTTATCTATGGCAGGGAGTAAAAACTGCATACTAGCTTTAGAAGCTTGCTCTAAGTACTTTTTCTTAGTATTGTCTCCAACTTCTAGTAAAGCTATCGTAGCTTGGTCTTTTGCAACTAACAAATCTCTAAAGTGAGAAGCCAAACCATTTATAAAATGATGTCCCTCAAAACCTTTTCCTAACACATCATTAAATGCCATTAAGACTTCTGGAATTTTATTCTGAAGTAATAAATCAGTAATGTTAAAATACACATCGTAGTCTAACACATTTAAGTTTTGAGTAACAGCCTCACGTGTTAAATTGTTTCCAGAGAAACTAACAACTCTATCAAAAATAGAAAGTGCATCACGCATTGCTCCATCAGCTTTTTGTGCAATTACATGTAACGCATCATCTTCAGCAGTAATGTTTTCTTTTGCACAAATTGTTTTTAAATACTCTTTAGCATCTAAAACACCAATACGTTTAAAATCAAAAATCTGACAACGAGATAATATCGTTGGTATAATTTTATGTTTTTCAGTCGTAGCTAAAATAAAAATAGCATGTGCAGGTGGTTCTTCTAAGGTCTTTAAAAAAGCATTAAAAGCAGCTTGTGAAAGCATGTGAACCTCATCAATAATATAAACCTTATATTTTCCTGTTTGAGGCGGAATACGAACCTGATCGGTTAAATTACGAATATCATCAACCGAGTTGTTAGAAGCGGCATCTAATTCAAAAATATTAAAAGCAAAATCTTCATCATCAGTAGTTGCATCTTCCTGGTTAATACGTTTCGCCAAGATACGAGCACACGATGTTTTACCAACCCCACGAGGTCCTGTAAACAGTAAAGCTTGTGCTAAGTGGTTGTTTTGTATAGCATTTTCTAACGTATTGGTAATGGCTTGTTGCCCTACCACATCCTCAAAATTTTGAGGACGATATTTACGTGCCGATACTATAAAATGTTCCATTAAAATCTACTGTTTACTTGAACAAAAATAAAAAACACTGTGGCAACACGCAAACAAATTTCTTAAGGAAATATTAAAGTTGTAAACAATTGTAAAAATAACATTCTTTGTACGACCAAGTAACATATAAAACAAGATTCATGATATGAAAGTATTTAAGTTTGTAATAGCATTTATAGTAATTATTTTATTGACAACTTTATTGAGTTTTTCATCAAAAAAAGAAAAAGTGCAGAAAGGGAGAGTAGAAGAAGTACTTTTTGAAACAAAAGTAGCTTACTTTGCAAGTGGTTGTTTTTGGTGTGTAGAAGCAATTTTTGAAAGTGTGAATGGAGTAGAGGAAGCTGTATCAGGATATGCTGGAGGAGATACTGAAAACCCAACTTATAAAACAATAGGAACAGGTCGTACAGGACATGCAGAGTCGGTAGCAGTATATTATAATCCGAAAAAAGTTAGTTTTCAAACGCTAGTAACGGTGTTCTTTGGTTCACACGATCCAACCACTAAAAATGGACAACACCCAGATTATGGTTCGCAGTATCGTTCAATAGCGTTTTATAAAACACAAGATGAAAAGCAGATAATAGAAAATACTATTAAAGGATTAAATGAAGATGTGTATCAAGGGAAAATAGTTACGGAGGTTAAAAAGATGGAGAAGTTTTTTCCTGCGGAAGAGTATCATCAAAACTATGAGCGTTTACATCCAGAGAATCCATACGTGCAAAAAGTATCAATTCCTCGATTAAATCGATTTAAACGTAAGTTTCCAGAATTGCTTAAAAAAAGAAAAGACGGGTAACTTTATTAAGTTAAAGTTTGTTTATATATAATAACTCCCCAGTAACGCTGTTGCTGGGGAGTTGCTTGTTTATAAGGTAAAACTTATTCCTAAAACAATATTTCTACCAGAGTTAAGAATATTATCAGGTTTTAATCTAGATAAGTGATTTATATACTTCTTATCAAAAAGATTATTGAAGGTTAAAGATGTAGTAAATGTGTATTTACTAATTATAATATCACCACCAATACCTAAATTAACTAAGTTATATGCAGGTGTAGCCGTTTCAAATTCGCTAACATTATCTTGCTTAAAAAATGAATGTAAGCTCACAGAAGCATATCCATTTGGTAACCACCTTTCATTTGAAAATTCAGTTCTAAGTGTGTTTTTCAAGGTATTTGTAGGTATTAGCGGTAAATAGTTTCCGTTATCTTGTTTACCAATTACCGTTTCAAAACTACTTTCTAAGTGTAACCAGTCTAGAGGATGAGGGTGTAAGTGGAAACCAAACTCACCACCATACAATTTTGCATCTTCTTGTAAATATGTATAAACAGGTGCATCATCTTCAATTTCACCAGTTGGAGATAAATAAATGTAACTATTTAATTTATTAAAAAAACCATTGGCAAATAACTCGAAGTGTTCAGTGTTATAATCTAAAGAAAGATCAAACTGTAAGTTTTTCTCGTTAAGGAGGTTGTTGTTACCAACTTCAAAACGATTTGTACCGTGATGTACTCCATTAGAGGTTAATTCAGCAAGGTTTGGAGCTCTAAATCCACTCGCAATATTTAAACGGGTTGTTACAGTATTAAAAATCTTAGTTTTAGCACCAAGAGAAGCTGTAAAACTATTAAAAGATTTATCAATTGCTTCAAAAATATGTATTTCATCTTCATGTGCTATTTCATGCCTTTCTGTGGTAATTGCTCTATTATCATAACGTATACCAGCTTGTAAAGAAGTATAATCATTCAGGTCATAGTTTGCTGTAGTAAATACACCAAAATCTTTTACAGTAGCGTTCGGAATTAACAATTCTTCACCAAAATTAGTATTGGTTTGGTGTAGTCCTTGTACACCTACTAAAACTTCAAATTTTCCAAATTTAGGAAGATGATACTTTGTGTTATAACTAAACGTTTTAAGTTTCATATCTGAGGCAGCTTCACCTTCTTCATGTTCTTCGTGTTCTTCTTCAGTTTCTTCTTCTTCATGCTCCTCATGTTCTTCAAACTCTTTACGATTATTGATAGTATACCCTAAATCGATGTCTAATTTTGAATTTTTAAAGAAAACATGGTTGTGTAAGCTTATGATATGATTATCGATATCTTGATAAGGAGTCTCGAAATGTGTTTCTTTCGTTTGTTCTCCAATACCTTCTGTTAATCCTAGCTTAGAATTGTTGAAGTTATAGCGTAATTCAGTAGAAAAATTATTTTCATGAAAACCTACACCTAATTTTAAATCTTTTTCTCTAAAACGAGTATTAGTAACTCTATAACTAGGAGTTTTGTAGTCTGCGTGTTGTGCATAAGTTCCTCTGGCTAATAATTGCCAATTTTTTAAAGAAGATGTTAAGCCTATCGAAGTGTTGGTTCCTAAAGTATTACTAAAATAACGCTGATTAAGGTTAAGTTTTGTAGTGTTTTTTGGAGCAAATCTTTCTGGTTGAATATATAGCACACCTCCTAAAGCGTCTGAACCGTATAAAAGTGAGGCAGGCCCTTTAATAACCTCTATACCAGCAATACCTGCATCATTAATACCTAAACCGTGTTCTCCACCAAATTGTTGGTTTTCTAATCGAATACCTTGCGTATATACTAAAACTCTGTTGCCACTTAAACCTCTAATAACGGGTTTTCCAATAGAGGGTCCTGTTGAGACTTGTGAAACTCCTGCAATGTTTGTAATTCCTTCCGCTAATGTTGTAGCTCCTATTTTTTGAATGGCTCTAGCCGAAAGTCGTTCAACTTTCATTACATTCTCAGATTGTAACTTATTAAAAGGAGTTGAGATGATTACTTCATCAATTTTAAAAATAGATTCTTCCAACTCTAGATTAAAAGTAATGTTTTCATTATTAAAATAAAACTCTTTTGAAACACTTTTAAAACCTAAAAAGGTAAAGTTAAAAGATATTTTTCCATTAGGAATATTTTGTAAAATATATGACCCGTTTTCATTTGTTACGGTTCCTTTATGTAATTGTTCAGAATATATTTCTACTCCTAAAAGTGGTTGGTTATCAATGTCTGTTATTTTTCCTGATAAGCTGTTTTGTGCATATATCGCAGATACTCCTATGAATAATAGGAAATTTATAAATTTCTTCATTAAAATGAATTTTACTGTTAATGATGTTTTTTGTTAATTTTTAAACAATACTATGATACAGTAAAACATGGGGGTGCTCTAGAAGATTTTTTATCAGCATATACAAAAGAGATTAACTGTGGTTGAGTTTTATAATCTAATTTGTAATAGTGTTGTGGTATAACTGCAAAATATTCAGCAGTTTGATAAGTAAATACGTTAAATTGATAGTGAGCTAAAGAACAATCAAGCTCTTGTGCATGGAAATGATGTTCATTTGTTGAAGAACAAAATGTGTGCTCGTGATTTTGAAATAAGTGTATTGTTAAAACTACTGTTGGTAACAGTAGAACTAATACACTTAGTAGGGCAATATGTTTTTTGAGTTGAATCACTAAACACAAAAGTATAAAAAATAAAACCTAATAGAAATTTACTATCAGGTTTTATTTTTATGGTCTTAATGTTTTCTTAACGGTTTTTTGAATTACCTCTTATTTTCATGTTTAACATTTCAACACCTAAAGAAAAAGCAATGGCAAAATACAGGTAACCTTTAGGAATAGCTCCTACTGATTGTTCGAAGATTATTGTATGAGATAAATGAGCCCCTTCGGTAATTAACATAAAACCTATTAAAATTAAAAAAGACAGTGCTAGCATTTGAATAGTTGGGTGCTGGTTTACAAAATTACTAACAGGCGTAGCAAATATCATCATAATTAAAATAGAGATAATAACTGCGATAATCATTATTATTAAAGCTCCTTCAACACCATTGGTCATCCCCACAGCGGTTAAAACCGAGTCGAAAGAAAAAACAATATCTATTAAAACGATTTGTATAATAACATTTGATAAAGTAACTCTTTTTTTAGGTTTTTCAGTAGGGTTTTCTTCTTCTTTACCTTCAACTTTATGGTGTATCTCACGTGTACTTTTGTACAATAGAAAAATACCACCAGCAAATAAAATTAAACTCTGACCTGTAATTCCTGTTTTAAACCAAGACAAATCAATGTTCCATATAGGGTCTTTCATGCCTATTAAGTAAGAAACTCCTAAAAGTAATAGGATTCTGAAAATCATGGCTAAAATAAGACCAATTCTTGTAGCTTTTTGTTGCTGTTCTTTAGGTAGTTTATTAGCAGAAATTGATATAAATATAATATTGTCAATACCTAAAACAACTTCTAAAAAAGTAAGTGTTAAAAGTGCTACCCAAGTATCTGCTTGTAAAAATATATCCATAGTTATTTTATTTTATAAACGGTTCCTTTTTGTGTGAATTTAGAGTAACCAATTCTAGCTGAAAAATTATATGAACTATCGGTTACTTTGGTTATTTGAACAAATATAGGGTCTTTATCTAAATCAGTTTTCGGATTTTTCATTCGTAACGTATATGCAAAGTTATTTTTCCATTTGATGTAGAGTGTATCTATATGTTGTATCTCTTTTTCAGTAACTAAGCTGTCAGTTGAAATACTTACTTTTTTAGTGTATTCTTCTATTTGTAAGCTATCTTTTCTTACAATAGTTGTTTTTCCGTAGTTATCTCCTGCAGGAATTTCAAATGTTCCGTGAACAAAACGTGTAGGGTCTCCTTTTTTCTCTGGGGTACATGCAATAGCTAAAAATAACACTAAAAAAGTAAGTAAATATCTCATTATATACCGGTATAATTAGAAGGTGTAATTTGTTTTAATTCATTTTTAATCGTTTCTGAAACCTCTAAAGTATCAATAAAGTTAGCGATAGAATTTTTGTTTATTTTTTCGTTGGTACGTGTTAATCCTTTTAAAGCTTCATACGGATTAGGATATGCTTCACGGCGTAAAATTGTTTGAATAGCTTCAGCAACTACTGCCCAATTATTTTCTAAATCTTCAGCAAATTTTGCTTCATTCAACAATAACTTGTTCAAACCTTTTAAAGTAGAAGCAAAACCAATTAACGTATGTCCAAAAGGAACTCCAACATTACGTAATACTGTACTATCGGTTAAATCACGTTGTAATCTTGAAACAGGTAATTTGGCAGCTAAATGCTCAAAAATAGCATTAGCAATTCCTAGGTTTCCTTCAGAGTTTTCAAAATCAATCGGATTTACTTTGTGAGGCATTGCAGATGAACCTACTTCACCTTTCTTAATTTTTTGTTTGAAGTAGTCGTTAGAAACATATGTCCAAACATCACGATCTAAATCGATTAAAATAGTATTTACACGTTTTAATCCGTCACATAAAGCTGCCATGTGATCGTAGTGCTCAATTTGCGTAGTAGGGAAGGAGTGGTGTAGCCCTAATACTTCTTCAACGAAATGAGATCCGAAGTTTTTCCAGTCGATATCTGGATAGGCTACTTTGTGTGCATTGTAATTACCTGTAGCACCACCAAATTTAGCAGCGTGTGGTGTATGTTGTATGTGAATAACTTGATTGTTAATACGCTCTACAAACACAAAAAACTCTTTTCCTAAACGGGTAGGAGAGGCTGGTTGCCCGTGAGTTCTTGCTAACATTGGTACGTTTTCCCATTCTTCTGATACATCAGCTAATTTGCAAACTAAGGTATCTAAAGTTGGGTAGTATACTTCTTCCATCGCATCTTTGATAGATAATGGAATAGCAGTGTTGTTAATATCTTGAGACGTTAATCCGAAATGGATAAACTCTTTATAGGTATTCAAGCTTAGCTTGTCAAACTTTTCTTTAATAAAGTACTCAACAGCTTTTACATCGTGATTGGTAACGCTTTCAATTTCTTTGATTTTTAGCGCATCTTCAGCAGAAAATTCTTCATAAATTTTACGTAAATCAGCATATAAATCTTTGTTGAAGTCTTCTAATTGAGGTAACGGAATTTCACATAAAGCAATGAAATATTCAATTTCTACTTTTACGCGATATTTAATTAAAGCTTCTTCTGAAAAATAGTTGGCTAAACTAGCAACTTTATTACGGTATCTACCATCAATAGGAGAGATGGCGTTTAATTCTGTTAAGTTCATGTTTTGTTGTTGTGTTGAAAGGCACAAAAATAGAAAATACTTCCCTTTTTTTAGAGATAAACTGAAGGAATTTTAGTACTAAAAAAAGCAATCTTATTTAGGGACAAAGAAGTATAAAATATTTTAAGAAGAAATAGAACGTTATTAAATAAAAATGAAGCCACCTCTAAAAGTAGCTTCGTTATATTATTCATTTTTGTATTTTAAATTAAATCAATTTCTTTTGTAAAATAGTTACACCCTAGATCAAACCAACTTTTTCCTTCCGTGACAAAAATAGGCAAAACGCCTATTCCATTTCCTTTGTAACCAATTTCTAAAAAGTTAACGAGAAGTTTTTTATCATCAAACTGTTTGTTATAAAAAAGTTCCATGTTAATTGAATAATTTTCTTTTACCTATGTTGATAAGAAATCAATTTGATAGTTTCTGCAATCCCACTAAGATTATTTTCAAATATTTTTACTTCTATTGGAAAAGTGTTCTCTAAATGTTTTCCTATATTTAAAACTGAATGTAAAGGTAGTTTTATTTCATTTGTAACATATATTTCATAAATCGTATTACCTAAATTACCTTCTGTATCTTTCCTTATAAGTTTTATAAAAAAACAATCTAATCCATGTATTCTTCTTCTATTTTTTAAATCTCTGATTACTTCATACTCATATTTTTTATTGAAAAGATTATATTTATTATATAAATGTTGTTTTGTCTTGTCATAGTAATGCAAAATTCCTTTTTCTTTTAATATCATAAAATAACCTCCTATCATTTCGTCCTTTTGTTTTCTAAATCGCCAAATAGAGTCATTCTTATATTCTACATGAATTTCTATATCATTAGTTTTCTCAAAAATTTTGGTAAGATTTAAAGATTTTAGCTTTTTGTTCATAAGCGAATCTTTCTCTTCCAGCGGATATTCACTATCAATTAGAGAATCATGTTTTTGTTTAAAATTAGATAAGTCTTTCTGAGAAATTTCCATTGATTTTTTGAAAACAAAATATCTACTATTGTTTGTTTGTGCAATTAATAAGTATCCATTTAATAATAAAATTATTGATAGAATAACTTTTTTCATATACTCTCTTTTTAAACTATATTCAATAAGAGAGTTCTCTGTTTAGAGAAACTCCCTTTATTAACATGCAAATTGTAAAATTTAATAAATTACCTCTACTCTGTCCAGCTCACTTACCTCTATAAACTCCATACCTGTAAAACCGCTTTCTTCAATGGCATTTTTTAACCTTTCGGATACAAAGTAACCTCCAGGTGGTGCATTAACGATTCTAAACATATCTTCAGTAGCCTTACTTAAATCTAAATAAACTTTTTTTTCAAGTAACATTAACTTATCTTTTCGTAATCTTTCTTTTTCAGAAACATATTCATCATAATTGTTTACCGAAACAGTTTGTTGGGCACTTGAATTATCCCAATCTCCTAATTTTTTTGAATAAAATTCACTTTTTGAGAAGTCTATATATTTATCTTGTTTTGTGTTATTTATGAGAAATAAATTGTATTTATCTATTAATTGTTTGTTTTGCCAAGTATTTATTTTCCATTCCTGATAATTACCAATGTTAAAAAGCCTAAGAAAACTTAAAAACTCATCATCTATTACTAAAAACTTGCTAATTGCTATAACTTTAACATATGAAGTTTGTTTTGCTTTTTTTTCAAGGATTGGTTCAGGGAGTTTAAAATCAACATCAATTCTTCCTTCAAGCGGAATAAAGTCTTGTTGAATATCTCCCAAAACATACTCTTCACTTTGCGGAAACCTTCCAACTTCTTTTATATTATTACTGAATGTTAATTTAAAATATTTCATAATTCTATGGATAACGTATTAAATCAGCTATTTGACTGTAAAAAAGTTTCCAATACTAAAACAATTTTAAAATATCTTTCAAATTACTTAATAGTAAAATTAAAATAATCAAAGAAAAAAAAGAGTTTAGAAACAAGCTAAACAAAAAAGCGGTTCTCGAAATTGACTTACTTTTTAAGTATTTAAAACTTACTAACCAACCTAGAGCAGTTAAAATTATTCCTAATAGAATTAGCAAAAAAATTAGCAGCAATAAAAAAAGATTCTCTTCTTTACCGAAAGATATTAACAATATAAAAAGTAGTAAGGTTAATACTAAATTTATAATACCTATTATTAATGGCTTTTTCATAATTATTGAACTTCTTGTTTTTATTGATTATTAAATAGGGATACTTGAAAATAGTATCCCTATTTAATAATTTACAATTCTATTAAGTTATCTTTAAAATTATAATATTGGTTTGGCTTCCAGTGATTAATAAATAATTCTAAAAGTTTCTCCCAATTTTCTCTAATACTATAACACTCGTATAGCTCCCCTTCTTTAGGGAAGGTAAATTGAACCATATTATTACCGACTTTAGAACCTCCAATTGTAAAAAATATACTATAAGATAATAATTCAATAGCATTACCATTCCATAGACTTAGGTTAAATGAATACTCAGGATATTCATCGTCTGCACATTTTTCACAAAACATTTTTTTTATATAATCATATTCAATAACTACTTTATCTTTCAAGGCTTCTTTTTTACTAGAACTTGTTTTATACCAAGTGTTCAAGCGGTTGTCAAATTCTTTTAAACGTTCTAGAAAAATTATTAATTCTTCCGTACATTCTTTAAGTGTTTGCTTCCTGAAACCCCATGTAATTGTTATTTGTTGAATACTATTATCTTTCATTATCTACGTGTATGTGTAAATTTAATATTTAACCCAAGTGGTGTTAATAACTTTTCAAATGCTAATCTTACATTATCGTGCTCAAAATGCCATTCTATTGGTAAATCACCTGCTGCTGCTCTTTGTCTTCTTGCTTGACTAACAATAGCGTCTTTTCCTGTAAAAAAAGATTTAAAAGTACCATTCGAATTCACAAAATTAAGCATTCCTGATTTAGCATCACTAAGTACTCCGTTTCTAAGCCCATCAAACTTGACACTGTTTAAAACAAAGCTCTCATTCCATTTTCTACCACTTATGAGTTCTTGGTAACTTTTGGCTGCATCACTCATACTTTCACTAACAGTTTTCCATTGCCCCTTAGCTAAAACTCTTAAATATTCGGTTAGTTTAGTTTTTGTTATAGCTCCTCCTTTAATCGCCAAGAAAGCACCTCCTCCTTTACTTGGAGACAAGAAAGAAATCATATCTAATGCATCAAGACCAACGTCTAACATGCTTCTTAAAAGACCAGGTTTATATTCCACAATAAGAATACCATCTCTCTTTCTAATTCTATAAACAGCACCAAGATATTCATCTGCAACATCAAAAGGTATATCATAACCTAGTTCTTTCATCATGTCTCTAATTACACCCCCCATTGCTTCATCACCTCTTACCAAACTAACACTCGAAGCAATTAAATTAAATGTTCCATCAATTGCCGCTTGAATTGGTTGAATTCCATACTCTTTTATAATCTTATCATCTTTGTAAATTGTTTCATTAGGGCAACATCCTCCCGGACAACAACTATCTAGTTCTTGAGGGTATTTTCCTGTTGTCTTTATTTCAAAACTCCCTGCTAGAAGACGCTTAACCTCAGTTAACCCTTTAATAAACTTTTTAGCCTCCTCTGTAATTTTGTCGTTTACTTTATTCTTATCTGCAAAAACAATAAACTTATCGGTTTCTGCTCTATTTTCGTATAACCAATCTTTTTGACTTTTATTGGTAATACCCAATTCACGAATAAGTCCACCTACAACAGCACCTTCTGCAAGCTCTCTATCAATACTACTTAATGCTAACTGTTCATTATAATCAGGAGGAAAACTTAATTTTCCTGGAGTTGGTGGAGGCAGGTTTTTATCTGCCGTCTTCGCATCTTGAATTCTTTTGTAAAACTCATCTCCTTTTTCTGGGTGGTCGTTTAACCATTGTAACTCATCTTGGTCAGTTATTTTGAGTAATGATACTAAGTAATCTATGGTAGATGTAGCATTTATAGAAATACTATGAATAAGTATACGA
The DNA here is from genome assembly GCF_964513795.1 of Tenacibaculum sediminilitoris. NCBI lineage: Bacteria > Pseudomonadati > Bacteroidota > Flavobacteriia > Flavobacteriales > Flavobacteriaceae > Tenacibaculum > Tenacibaculum sediminilitoris. The sequence continues at coordinate 46,155 of NZ_CAZEQR010000011.1, forward strand.
AGCTCTCTTTCTTTTAACCGTTGGTGTTTTCTTTTTGCTTCGGAAATGGCAAAAGGATTACTATTATAATCTCTTTTCCAAATTATTTCCCAATATCTTGGATGAAATAAGGAGAGTTCGTTGTTTTTGTTCGCATTGATGTAGTTTTCTACATAGGTAGCTGTTACAGTATTGGCTTTATTTAAATACTTATTAAAAAGTTTAATTTCTCTCTCACTCCAAGGAATTGGTGTAGGTCTGTTTATAATCGACTCATAATGAATAATAAACTGCATAAAGTCTAACTTATCCCAAGTGCCTAAACTTCCATAGTAGCTATTCTTTGTTTTTAAAACCTTAGTATTCAAAGAAACTCCTAAGATTTTAGTGATATATCCACTTTCAAACTCTTTCCACTTATTGTCTATAAACTGATTTAATAGGTTGTTATACGCATTGGTTACATCAGCAGTACTTTTTAAATTTTTTAAAGGAGTTCCGTTAACTTCAAAATCTGGATATAATGAGTTGTTAATATTCCCTCCTTTAACTTCAAGCTCTCTTATTTTTAGGGCTTTTAACCCTTTGATATGTATCTTTCTTTCAGCTGTTCTTCGTCGTACATCATTACGTTTAGCACTAACAATAGGGTTGACGTATGTGGTTCTATTAAGAGCTTCAAAAGCTAAAAAGGCATAGTCTTTTGCTTCATTAAATGATGAAAACTGTCTGTGGTATTTGTTTTCTAAAAAATCTTCTATAATTACTTTTTGTCGGTCGTACCATTCTCTTGCTTTTTTTTCTGCTGCTCTTCTAATATAATTTTCGTTAGCTACAGCAGCATCAAAAGAATTCCCCAAATTAAAATCTAAATCAGGTACTTCACAACCACAACCTTTTGATAAAATGGGTTTTAATTCGGTATAGGTACCATCAGGATTCGTTAAAAACTCATCTCCATCTACCGTTTGTAGTGTTTGGGCTTGTATGCTATGAGTACATACTACAAGGAGTATGAATAATAGTTGTATGTATATTTTTTTCATTTGTTTTTTCTTTTAGCAATTATTTTTTTATGATAATTCTTGTTTTTCTTTCTTGCCCTAACAATACTGTTACAACATACATTCCTTTTGGTAAATTAGCTCCTTCAACATAGTACTGATAACTTCCTACTTCTTGGGCTTGGAGTGGTTTAATTACTTTTTTTCGTGATCCATCCATATTCGTTATGGTAACCTTTGTGTTTGTTGGCTGTTCTAATGAATACGATACAATTACATCTTTCTCAAAGGGATTAGGATATAGTTTTATAAAACTATCTTCTTGTTTTGAAAGTGCTGCTAAGGCTTCTTCTGAAAGTTCTTCTTCTGAGTTTTCTAATTTCTTTTTCTTTTTTAAGACAAAGCGGATAGGCACTCCTGATTCTTTCCATGCATTTACATAGGTTTCTAAACTTCCTGTTAAGTAAGTTTCTGAATTTAATTGTTTGATAGAAACATCAGAAGAAAGTAATTGATGTGCTAAAACATCCGGAATATTTTTACTAAATGATCTATGTGGTAATTGAGCAGTAAAATTATTAAAGTAAAGACTGTTATCTAATTTAGTAAAGTCTACATTTTGTTTTTTATCAGCAATGGTAGTAGCTATATGTAGCACATCACTCTCTGTGTCATATTTTGCTGTAATTTGAAAAGGTATTTTGTTTTCGATATGTGTCGCTGACCAATCAAAGAATAATAAATCTCCTTCCCAAACTCCATCAAGTTGCTGTTTGGTAACTTTTACTGATGTGGCTGTCTCTTCTTTAGCTATAACTTGCTTAATTTCCTCTACGTTTACCACTTCTGAGGTTTGGGATGCTTCACTTATGTTCGTTGCTGTTGCTATATAAAGGTTGGTGTTTAATAGCTCATTTGCTTTGGCTATATTTTTATCTACTCCATAGCCATGGTAGTAACAAACGCCTAACCAATACTTCGCCATAGGGTAGTCACTCTTTTCAAACCAATGAACGGCTTTGGTATAGTCTTGCTGTATGTTTCCAAAACCTTTTAAATATAAGTAACCTAATAAATAAGTGGCTTTGGTATTTCCTAGCTCATGTCCTTTTTTAAACCATTTTCTGGCTTTGTTGTAGTTGAGTTTACATCCTCTACCATACTTATACAGTATTCCTAAATCAGTAGCTGCAATAGCATTGTTTTGTTTTGCAGCTGCTTTAATTAGCTTAAAAGCTTTTGTATAGCTTTCTTCTGTGGCTTCCTTTAGCAAAACACGTCCCATCATGAGTTGTGCCACAGGGTTTTCATTTGCTACACAAGGGGTTAGGTATTCAATAGCTTTTTGTTTGTCTTTTTTAAAGAGTTTTTTTCCCTCCAAATGATAATAAGCTCTGTTGATGTTGAAATTGCAATCAACTTCTTTTTCTTGTGCGTGGAGTGCCGATGTGCACAAAGCAACTAGTGCAATAATCTTAGTAATTTTTCTCATTTTCATATATTAAATTAAAATTCTTTAACCTTTTTGTACAAAGGTAAGTGCTACTCGTTTTTTATATAATCAGGGATATCCCTATTTGTAGCGAGTATCTCTTGGGGAAAACCCTGAGTTTTTTTAACATTTTAGTATAAAAACCTAATGTACCGTTACTTGAATTCAAAGTAAAACATAAAAAAACAGAAACAAGTAAGTCAGTGACTTACTAAAAGTAGGTCACTGACTTACTTTTTCAGTACTTATTTTGTACAAAAACAATAAAATTTAAGTATTTCTTAAGTTAAAAAAGCTATGTTATGTTTTATATCAACACAACTATTCTCAAATTGAGGTTTCTCATTAGTTAAAGAACAAACTAATACAGTTTTAAAGTCAATGTGTCTATTTTGACAAATCTTACAAAAGTCAAGACGTTCTTAGAAAATCATATTCAATTTTTTTAATCTATTTTTTAGTTTAATAATTATTCTAATGTTAAATATCTAATTGTCTTTCTTTTTCGGTCGCTTAATTTTACCTATTACTGGGTCTTATCCCAAAAATTAATAAATAACCGATCATCCAAAATTCTCCAATGGTTGCGGGTAGAATAAGAAAACTATTGAAGCCAAAATCAATTCCTGTATATTGGATAACGGTGGTAATTAGATAGCCTATACCTCCTAAAATAATAACTCTCCCTAACCAGATAGGCATTCTTTTAGATTTGATTACTATGTATCCCATTGGAAACAGCCAAAGCCCGAAGAAAAGACCGCCAATACCCCAAGAATTTGAAATTATATTTTGACAAACTTGTATTAGTACAACTTTGTCTTTCATAGCGATTACATCAGAATTTGCAATATCTATTGCGGAGGCTATTGAAATTGCACTTATCATAATGGCTAAAGCATTCACCATTCCCCATATACCCAGAGTCCAAGCTTCCCATTCATAATTTTCTTTAAATAATTTGAAAAACCAAACTGCGGTAAGTGCTTGAGATATTACAATAGCAAACTCCAAAAACAACCTAATTCTTGCTGTAGATTCTAACTCAATTAAATTCGTTAATGTTTGTTCAGGATTGTCAGAAGCAAATATTTGAGAATGAAATACCATGAAACCTAAAATCCCTGAAATGGCCATCATTAAATACCACACGCCGGTTGTTCTTGCGGTTTTAATCAATTGCTTTTGTTCTTTGTTTGCACTCATAGACTATTTGTGTTTGTTTAAATATGAAATTATAAATTTAGAGATTATCACGACTTCCTGTTACAGGTACCATTACACTACTTAAATAATCATTGCAAAAATAAAAACTTCTATTAGATTGAATAAAATATAAAATGCGTGCCATTCACTACCAAAAGTAGAAATGATAATTAAAATGGCCATACTTGCATATAAGGAGGCAATACAAATATTCAACCATTTATTAATTTGTGTTTTAAGAAAAACGGATAAAAAGATCATTAGCGAAGGAATAATTAAGGTCACATAAAAAATTACCAAAATCTTAGGAGATGTTGATTCCATTGGTGTTTGAAGATGTAATGGGTATTTGTTACAGTTTTCCCCTAATGGCATATAACGCTTTTGTATAAGCAGAGTGGGCGAGGTACGAGCCTGTCCTATCTTATACATTGTTAGCTGCTGGTAGTTTATTTATCTGTTTTTACGGGAGTACAAATCTCTATTAAAAATCCGTTGTTATCTCTTAGATAACCAATTTTTTGTCCCCAAGGTTTTTCGGTCAAAGGTTCAAACTCAACCGCTCCCATTTCAATCGCTTTTTCAAAGTCGGATTCTATATTTTCAGTTACAAATGCCATTTCCACACCGAATGGTCTTTCTGTTCTTTTCGCTTTTTCAAATCCGCTTTTGAAATTTGAGTTCCCTACTTCAATTGATGCAAATGCAATGGTCGTTTCCCCTGAAATTAATTCCCCATAATCATTTTCAGGTGTCAATAATTTTTGCTGAAACCCAAATGCCTTTTCGTAAAATCCAATCGTTTCTTTTACGTTATCAACATAAATTATTGTGTATCCGTATTTCATCATTATTTCATTGATTTTTAATAAGTTTGATTGCCCAATCGTAATGACTTGAAGTGTTCTAGGTTAGATATGCTCCAAGCGAAGTTAAACCTGCTTATTTGTATATTTTTTTCAAACAATTCTTTGTCTGAATGTTGCTTTATTACGTTTTGGGTTCGTTTGTATGATTCACCTAATAATTCTTTAGCTTCTTTGAGTTCAATATCCTTATATTTTACCCAAATTTCTTGGTTCAATTTCGGTAAAGTTCTCCAAGTATGCCCTTTTGCGGGCATATCTGGTTTTTTGCCTTTCATTCCAACGTTGTACCAACACAATACCATTAAATGCCATTTATGTAAATGTGCCAAAACATCCTTTATATTTCGATTTAAAGTTCCAACTGGAAATTCCATTTCGACTTCAGAATTTGAATAAGAGTTAACGAGTTCCAATAGTTTTCTATAATTCGCTTGACTCAATTCCAACAGTTCTTTTTTCGGTTTCGGTTTTGGCATTTCCGTTTGTTTTACTTGCAGCTAACATGTTTGTGTATAATTAATGGTGCGTTTAAGCACCTAATTTAGTAAATAATTACTGAATATAAAATCCGCGAAGATTTTAAGAAGTAGGCGAGAACAAGCAATTACTTATAGCCATTGTTATGTAACGTTTTTTTTATTTAATCTGTTTTTGACTCTAAATTATACCAATGTATAAATTGTCTCATAGCATTTATTTTAGTCTGTCCTTCATCGTGGTCAAAAAACTGAGCCTCTTCTTCATTTATCACTGTAGAGTATTGAGAAATTAGAATTGATTTGAATTTTTCGATATCATAATATTTTTTCAATAATTCATAACTTTCTTTTTTGAAATCAATTTTGTAGGGTTGTGGATTAGAAGAGCTATAAATAGTTGGTGTTAGTGAGTCAATTATAGTTTCAGTGAATTTTGGATTCTTTTCAACAATTTTGTCAATATAAGCTTCTAATTCTTTTGGGCTTCTTACAAACCAAGTTTCTAATAATAAGAAAATATAATTATCATACTTCTCAAAAATATTAGAATCGGATTTTTCACAATCAATTAAAGCTCTGTCTAAAAGAATATTGCTCAATGTTTGTATGTCAGAGGTATATATTGTTTTTTCTTCTTCTGTTTTTCCGACGTTAAACCATCTAATTAATTCTTTTGAAAATTCAAATGGTATTTCATCTGTCATCAAATATTTAGAAAATTCTAACCGTTCTGAATATTTTGGATGCTTTAACAATATTCGACTAATTGTAATTGCAGCTTGTGACTTTGGATTATGAAAACTAAATATAAAACTCCCGCCTTTTAGTCCCTCAAATTTGTCTTGAAAGTGGCAAATAGTATTTATAATTGTTTTTCGTGAGGTCCAATCTAAATCATCTTCATAAAAACTGATTTTATTTAAATATTCAGAAGGTTCTACTGTTTTAAATATTTCGGTAGTTTCAATTATTATGTCATCTAAAGATTTATCTTTTAAATTACTAATATATTCGTCAAAATATATATCTGAAATATCGTCCTTGGCAATGCTGTAAATGAAATACCTGTTAAAATATTTAGGTGAAACAATTCTTTTTTCTTTTTCCCAATTTAAGTTTTGATTCCTATAACTGTAATTTTCGAGTGCTTCTCTTACGTATGGAAACAAAAGCTTTATTAGGCTTAATATAGATTTGCTTTCTTTTTTTGATAAACCGTTATTTAACTCTTCAATTTTGTTTTTGAATTCCTCAATTTTATCATTGTCCTTATTGTTCGAATAACTATTTTGATATGATTCAATAAAGTATTCAGGTGATGATTTTATAAAATCATAGTACTTTGGATAAAAAATTTTCACTCCTTCAAAAAGGATTAAATCCGTCATATTTACTTCTCCTTTTAAAAGCGGAATTAAAAATGAAAGAGAATTTACATATCTTATTGCTAATCTTGGCGTTTTTATTTTTATTAAGATATTACTAGATATTTTCGAGCCAATTTGTTGAGCTTCATTTTCTGTTAATTCAACTTCATTTTCCCTCAACATTTTGTTTAAAAGGTCAAAAGTGTAGTTTAAAAGGTCTTTAGATAGGGCTTGAGGAATTCTTAAAGAAACTTGTATTATTTTTTCGAGAAAATTATGTCCAGAGTTTACATTTCCAGCCGCATATCTTTCTCCGATTGCAGATGCTACCATTTCATCATCAAAAGATAAAATATAGTAAGTTTTTGAAAAATCACCAGTAAGTTTTATTAATTTAAACAATGAAAATAATTCTTGTTTATCTAATCTGTCAATATCATCGATAACAACCACTATTTCTTTCTCACTTTCTTCTAAAAAATCATTTATTCTGTTCTTTAGTTCTTCAAGTTCTGTGTCTGAAAAAGTTTCTCCAACTTTTGATAAGTCTAAATTAAATACACTTGTAACACCTCCATATTTTTTTAAAAATGCACCAACTTTTTCTGTTTTTGTATTAAGTTCTTTATTTAAAACTTCAGATATGTTTTTGAAAAAATTTAAAATTAAAGTGTCTTCATCTTTAAAACGCCAAGGATTAAATTTTGCAATTAGAGTGTCTTCGTTTTCTTTTAATTTTTCTTCAATCATATTCAAAACCGAAGTTTTTCCTTCTCCCCAAATTCCATATAATCCAATTACTAAACCATCATCGTTTTTTCTTTTAATAATGGTTTCAGCTATTCTATTTGAAAACTTATGACGGTTAAATCTATCTTGGTCCTTTAAAGTTATTGGTTTGTCTGAATTGTAAATTTGTTCCATATTTTAATTGGGAGGGAAATGTTACATAACGGATTGTGTATGAGTAGAAGCGGATTTCGACTCAGTAACTTTTCAGTTTAGCACTGATCTTTGTTTTATGTTTCAACTTTTGTTTTATCACTTAAACCGCTATTACTTATACATCGTGTTGGCGGTGTTATTTTTTTATTATTTAGGTCTTAGTTTTTCTATAACTTGTGAATCGACCCAAAATATGTCCACATTTCCATCTTCTTTTGAACCCACAATTCTATTGAAGAAAAGGTATTTTCCATCTGGTGTCACACTGGCAGAAGCTTCCCAAGCTTTGGTATTTATTTTATCTCCTAAATTTATAGGATCTCCCCAAGAATCATTTTGTTGACGAAAACTAATATAGAGGTCAGAATCACCGTATCCGCCTTCTCTATTACTATCAAAAATCAAGTAGGATTCATCTGGTGCTATGAAAGGGTGAAAACTTTTTCCAGTATTGATTTTTTCACTGAGCAATTTCGGTTGTTCGTATTTACCATCTATTAATCTTGAATATCGAATATCGCCAGTAAAATCCTGTTTGAATTCATCAAAAAAATATGTCCCTTTTGATGAAGCCGTAAGGCGCATTATAGGTAAGTCTTTGAAAGGGGTATCAAGACTTTTCACTTCTGACCATTCATCATTTTTATTTCGTTCCATATACCGCTTTCCCAAATGAATAGTTTTACCATTTGGAGAGACAAAGGGCTGTCCTTTGCGTGAAGATATAACCGTCTCATGCCATTTGTTGCTATCATTCTTAAAAACAACAAACTCTTGTTCTTTATTTCCTTCAACATCTGCAACTTCTCTGAGGAAATAAAATTCTTCCATATCTGGACTGAAGACGCCACTATATTCCCAATTAGGTGTGGTTATGATACCAGGAGCGAAAGGTTGAGGAATAAAACCAGGCGGTTTTTGACCAAGATAAGGGCTATCTTCAGGTAAAGAATCATTCTCTTTTGTCTTCGATTTCTCAGCTTTGCAAGCAATTAATAAAAATAAGAATACTAGTACTGAAAATTTAATTATGTGATTTCTCATTTTTTAATTTGTTTTAATTACCGCCAACGGTATCGTGTATGATTTCGTTGCGTGTTTCAGCAACTAACTTAGTAAATAAATCACAAATAGAAAGTCAGCGAGGACTTTCGTAAGTAGGCTCTGACTAGCAATGAATTACACACATTGTTGGCAGTAGGCTTTTATTAGAATATTTTTATTTTTCCTTCCTCTAACCATTTTGGAATTTCAATTTCTTTAGATTCAGGATGTTGTTGTAAAATCATTCTTAATAACTTCAATGATTTATATAGTTCTTTCAGTAAGTCCGTTTGTTTTTTGTTAAATTTTTTATCGTAAATGTTGTTATTTATCTTATGAGCTGGACTTTGCCTTTCCTTTCTGACTTTTCTTATTGGTTTAAAAATATCATCAAATAATTTATCATCAGGATGATTATAGTTCTGTCTAATCCATTCCTCTAATAGCCTTAAAGTTCCTTTATTTTTCCTTTCTACTTGTCCAGTTTCTAACTCAATGAGTTCAAACAATTCTATTTTATCTTTGAAAAATTTTCGACTTATATTGTCAGACAACATTTTATCCAATAAAGAGATGAACTTATGATAATTCTCTAAAGTTGGCATAAAGAAAAAAGTAAATTCTTTTGGTCTATTTCCTTTTTCAAATGTTTTATTAAATAGACTTTCTTTAGAAATAGATTTGGAAATTTCGTTAATCAAATTATGTTCAGCAATGAATGCTGAGAAAATTGAATATGATGAAGTCCAATTACCTTCAATTGTATTTACATAATATTCCTCTAGCATTTGACAGCCACTTTTAATTTCTTTACTTTTCCAGTATAGTTGATGTTCAGATGTTAAGCCACTTAAATATCTTAGATATACAACAGCTACTCTTTCTAAATTTTTATCAACTCCAAGTCCAAAAGTTTTTAGAAAAATTTGGTCTTCTTCTTTTTCTAATAGAGGTTGCTCATTTTCATCATAATCACAACTTATCTGACCAGAATAATCTTGAAATTCAAAACTATATCTTGGGTCTTTGAAGTACTTGTCTAAAACTTCTATTTCAAAAAAAACAGGTTTTAATTGAGCTTCTCCAAGAGCAAGTTTTTTTGAATATGGTTTTTGAGAAAATGAAGATGTATCTCTAGTTTTTTGTAGATGTTTTTCCGAAGGATAAACACAAATTAAATGTGAGTCAAAAACTATGTTTATTTCTCCAATACTATCAATCTTTTTTGTTTTGTTCTCTTTTGCTTTTTCTAATACAGAAAGTTGATATTCTGTTTTGTAATGTCCAAGTCCAATAATGTGAGGATTTATAGTATCTTGATTTGATACTAAACCATCTTTGGTCAATTCCTTCAAAATATCAATTGTTTCAGAGTATTCTATTCCAGTTTTTTCCGCTAAAGTTGTTATTGGGATTCCATTAAAATCATTTGAAGCGATAAAAAAATCACAAACTTCATTCAGTATTTTCTCTTTATCTGTCATTTTTTTCAGCTTACCGCCAACGGTCACGGCTATGAGTAGTTGCGTGGGTTAGCACTTAACTTTGCAAGTACACACCAAGCTGAAAATCCGATAGGATTTTCAGAAGTAGGCGAGAACAAGCAATTACTTATAGCCATTGTTGTGCAACGTATTTTTTTATTCGTAATATTCAATTTGTCTTTCCCAAACCATTCCTAATTCTCCATTGGAACTTCTTCTTTTAGAAATCCAATTCCCATTTTTGTCATATACATATTCGAAAGAAGTTTGGTGTGTTCGTTCATCTTCTTCATTGAACCAATTTTGAATAGTCATATTATTCATTTCGTCATATTCGGAAACGAACTTCATAAAACTCCCATCAGGATTGAATTTAAATTGTAAATTTTCATTTCCGTCTTTATCGTATGAGTATGTTCGTCTGTCTTTTAGACTGCCATCAGGTTTATATCTGAACTGCTCAATTTTTTTGTTGTCAAAATTGTATTTGTAAATATATTTCCAACCGCTTTCATTTCCTGGTCTTTTAAGAAGCATCTCAACGTTATTTCCGTTTTCATCATATTTGTTCGATTGGATATTTGTCAGATTGTTGTCTAAATCATAAGTTTTAACAGCAATCATATTGTCGTTGGAATTATACTCATAAGTCCAATAGCTTTTTAATTCATCTGATGAATTTTTCTTCATAGCTTTCTGAGCAACTCCATCTTCATTTCTTTCATAAATAGTTTTTTCGTAAAGCGAACCGTCTCTTTCATATTGTCCGTTTTCTATTACTTTCTCATTTTTATCAAAAATCATATATGAACTTATGTTTGAGTCAAATAGATTTTCTCGACTTTTTAATTCGCCATTCTCTGGTTTGTAGATGACTTCTTTAACCATTTTCATTTTTGGTTTCAGGCTGTCAGAAGTCGATTGAGCGATAAGATTTGTTCCGGAAAATGAAATCAGAATTCCGAGTAATAATATGTATTTCATAGGTTTGTTCATATGTTGCACAACTTGTTTATATACGTAATAAAATTACTGTTATATTCTCTTAATGGTAGGATAAGCGGAACTTTTAGCAATTTTTATACGTTTTCAAATATAATAAAACTGATACTTTATCTAAAGGTAAAGTTATTAACGAGTTGTTGTTATTTGTTAATTAATTATACAATTCCAACAAACTTACTACAAGGGGTGTACAAATTTTTACGGAATTCCATAAATCTATTAATTTTTATGATTTAAGTCATAAATTGCGACAAGCATAAAAACATACCTTTGTTGTGGATTTGAACAACGATTTGTAAATGGATAAAAGAGATATTGAAAATAGAGAAGATCTGTATAAACTAGTATCAACTTTTTATAATGATAAAATTAGAAAGGATGATTTTATAGGACCTATATTTTTAAAAACAATCTCAGAAGAAACTTGGGAAAGTCATTTACAAAAACTCACCGATTTTTGGGAAACGAATTTGTTTTTTGTTAGAAAATTTAAAGGAAACCCGATGAAAGCACACAAAGATGTAGATAGAGATTTTGAATATTCTATTTATCAGGAACACTTTGGTCGCTGGTTGCAATTATGGTTTGAAACGGTTGATGAACTTTTTTACGGAACAAAAGCGGATGAAGCTAAAGAGAGAGCACGTAATATAGCTTCTATGCTCTTTTTTAGAATGTTTGAGGCAAAGCCTAAACCAACAACTACGTCATAAGTAAATAAAAAACAATAAAATATTAGAGTAACCATAAATAATAATTTTTACAAGGGTATTTGTTTGATAACTAGTTTTTTATGATTAAGGTCATAAATGAAAAAGAAGAAATCTCATTTTATTTGTTAGATATTTTTATCTTCACATACTAAAATAAGCTGAGTGGAGTCAACAACTATAATTTACATTGTATTAGCCGTTTTAATAAGCGTAATCATTGCTTTTTTTCAATATTTTTATAAAGTAAAAAAAACTCCGAAAGTACATATCTTACTTTTTAGTTTAAAAGCACTGAGTCTTTTTTTAATTGGATTGCTACTCATCAATCCGAAGATAACAACCATTGAAACAGAAAATATAAAACCTGTATTGTCTGTATTGGTAGATAACTCATTATCTACTCAATTTTTTAAAGAAGAAAAAAAGGTTCAAGAATTAGTATCAAAAATTAAAAATAATCAAGAACTCCAAGATAAATTTGACGTAGAGTATTTTTCGTTTGGGAATAATATTCAGGTATTAGACAGTTTGTCTTTTAAAGAAACGCAAACAGATATTTCAAAAGCAATTAATGCTGTTAATGAGTTGAATGAAGATAAAAAAGCTGCTACTATTTTAATAACAGATGGAAATCAAACTCAAGGAAATGATTACGAGTTTTTATCAGCAAAAAATAAAACATATCCTGTAGTTATAGGAGATACAATTCAGTACCAAGATATTCAAATTTCACAATTAAACGTTAATAAATATAGTTATATAAAGAATAAGTTTCCTGTAGAAACATTGTTGTATTATGAAGGAAAAGAAACTGTTAATACTACTTTTTCAATTGTAAGAAATGGAAATAGAGTGTTTTCAAAAAAACTACGCTTTTCACCTGAAAACCCTGTACAAACAGTTACTGCTAATTTAGTGTCTAATACTAAAGGGATACACTATTACACCGCTTCGGTAAGTAATATAAAGAATGAAAAAAACACGAAGAATAATTATAAAAGCTTTTCAGTAGAAGTTTTAGATGAGCAAACCAACGTTTTACTACTAAGTTCTTTTTTGCATCCAGATTTAGGAGCGCTTAAAAAAGCGATTGAGAGCAATAAACAACGAAAAGTGGATATTGCTTTGATACAAGATAGGAACATAGATTTAGATGCATATCAGTTTTTTGTTTTGTATCAGCCTAACAGTTATTTTAAAAGTACTTTAGAAAAAATACAATCTAATTTTTTACTGATTTCAGGAACTAAAACAGATTGGAACTTTTTGAATAGTCAAAATTTAGGGATTCAAAAAAGAGCCATTAATCAAGAAGAAGAATATATAGCTGTTTACAATCCAGATTTTTTAACTTTTTACCAAGAAGATATAGGGTTTGATCAACTTCCCCCGTTAAAAGATAAGTTTGGAGAAGTACAAATAAAAAAAGAATCTCAAAGCTTATTATATCAGAAATATGCAGGAATAGAAACTACGCAACCTTTATTGTCAACCTTTGAAGGAAATGATAAAAAATACGCACTGCTTTTTGGTGAAGGTGTTTGGAAATGGAGAGCAGCAAGTTATTTAAAAGAGAAAAATTTTGAAAGTTTTGATACGTTTGTTGGAAACCTGGTTCAGTATTTAGCATCGACTAAAAAGAGAAGACGTTTAGATGTAAAAGCGCAACGTTTGTATGCAGCTAATGAACCCATAACCATAAGTGCATTTTATGTTGATAAAAACTACCAATTTGATAGCAGAGCGTCTTTAGAATTAACAGTAACTAACTTAGAAACAAAGGACAAAAAGAGTATTCCGTTTTCCTTATTTAATAACTCATATCAAGTTTCAGTTGAAGGGTTGGCCTCAGGAGAATACTCATATACAGTAACTGTAAAGGACCAAAATATAAGCAGTTCAGGGAGGTTTAATATTGAAAAATATCAAATTGAAGAACAATTCACTAATGCTAATTTTAAGAAGTTAGAAAAACTAGCATCAAAAACAAACGGAACTGTTGCTTATGTTGATAAAGTTGATGATTTATTAAAAAATATTTATAATGATGCATCTTTTTATACCACACAAAAGTCTATTACCAAGAAACAAAGCTTAGTAGACTGGAAATGGTTATTATTATTGATTATAATTTTATTGTCAATAGAGTGGTTTGTTAGAAAATACTATGGTAAAATATGATGTATGAGCATTTTTTTCAATGTCCGCATTGTTGGAAAGAAATTTCCATGTTGTTGGACGCTAGCACATCCGAAACTTATGTAGAAGACTGTGAAGTATGTTGTAAACCTATACAAATAACTTTTACCTTTGTAAATAACGATTTAGTAGCTTTTGAAGCTAAAAATATAGAACAATAAATACGATGAGATTTCACACACGTAAATGGGTAAAACCAGAAGACCTAAACCCTAACGGAACACTTTTTGGAGGGCGATTATTACAATGGATTGATGAAGAAGTAGCGCTGTATGCAATTATTCAATTAGAGATACCAAGAACAGTTACCAAGTTTATGTCTGAAATAGATTTTGTAAGTTCGGCAAAGCAAGGAGACATTATTGAAATTGGTATTGAAGTAATAAAGTTTGGAAGAACCTCTATCACATTAAGTTGTGAAGTACGTAACAAGATAACTAGAAAAACAATTATAGCGATAGATAAAATTATCATGGTAAGCTTGGATGAAGAGGGGAAGCCTTATGGACATGGTAAAACAAAAATTGAGTATGTTAAAGATAGGTTAGGAGAAGAGTAATTTTTAGAAATTTTATACTTTTGTAAACATAAAATTGAATATTGAAAAAAATAGGTGTCATACTATTAGCCTTACTATTAATTGTGCCTCCTTTACAGGCACATACTGATGCTGTGGTTTTTGTAGCTGAATCTGAAGCGCATCATGATGTGTTAAATGAGCTACATCAAGAAGAACATCATCAAAACGATACAGAAGAAGAAAAAAACAAAGAACATCACCATCATTGTAATGTAATTACAGTTACCGCGGAATTTATTCCTGTAGAATATCACTTTGATATCGTCCCTTTTTTTGAGATAAGAAAAGCAATTGATTTTTATCAGAACACATATAACTTTTCATATTTAAAAGGAATCTTCCAGCCACCAAAATTTTAAATTAATTATTCTCGGTTTGCTTTCAGGTATTCGAAAGTCTTTCTGGTACCTTTTTTTAAAAAAAATAGGTGCTAACTTATAAATTTATATAATTAACTTAAAAGAAACACATGTTAAAAAATATAGTGTTAGCGTTAGTATTATTACTAGTAGCTATTCAAATAAATGCACAAAATTCAGTAGAATTTAAAGTAATTTCTGAAGAAAAAGAACCTGTCATAGGTGCATCAGTATATATAAAAAACACCACATTAGGAGAAGAAACTAATTTAGACGGAATTGCAATTATCAATAATATTCCTAACGGAAAGCAAACTTTTGTAGTATCGTTTATAGGATTTGAAACAATAGAAAAAACAATTCAATTTCCAACAAGCCAAACCCAAATTACTATTGAGCTTCATGAAGATGAAGAAACTTTAGAAGCTGTTGTAATACAATCAACAAGAAGTAAACGATCCATAGCTGAAATACCAACTAGAATAGAAGTGGTAGGAGCTGAAGAACTAGGAGAAAAAGTTGTAATGAATTCAACTAACATAGCTATGGTTTTACGTGAAAGCACAGGAATACAAATGCAGCAAACATCTGCGAACTCTGCGAATCAAAGCATACGTATTCAAGGGTTAGACGGTCGATTTACGCAATTACTAAAAGACGGTTTTCCACTATTTGGAGGGTTTTCTAGTGGATTGAGTATTATGCAAATTCCACCGTTAGATTTACAACAAGTAGAAATTATTAAAGGAAGCTCATCAACCTTATATGGAGGTGGAGCTATTGCAGGTTTGGTAAACTTAGTATCTAAAAAACCAAAAGAAGAACGAGAAATTAGCTTGATGTTCGATCAAACTTCCCGTAATGGAAGTACGTTAAACGCTTTTTATAGCGAGCGTTTTGATAGGTATGGAGTTACTTTATATGGTTCTGCAAATACACAAGAAGCAACGGATGTGAACGATGATCATTTTTCAGACATACCAAAAGTTAAGAGTTTTAGTATTAACCCGTCATTATTCTACTACCCGAATGAAAAGGAAGAATGGCGCTTGAATTTTGGTACAACTATAGAGAACCGTATAGGTGGAGATACTGATGTAATAGCAGGAAATATGACTCCTGATCATAGTTTTTATGAAAAAAACAAATCAGAACGTTATTCAACACAATTAACCTATTCTAATGATATTTCAGAAGATAAAAGTTTTCATTTTAAAAACAGTGTAAGCTATTTTAAAAGAAATTTAACCTTACCAGATTATGAATTTGATGGAAAGCAGTGGGCTACTTTTACTGAAGCAACATATAATTTATATAATCTTACTTCCGATTGGGTTTTTGGAGGAAATATAATTACTGAAAATTTTATAGAAAACCCAACAACAGATTTAGATAGAAGTTACAAGCAATTTACTTTAGGAGGGTTTGCGCAAAATAACTGGCAGCTTACTAATAATTTAACACTGGAAAGTGGTTTGCGAACTGATTATAACGATTATTATGGAGTATTTGTATTGCCCAGAGCCTCTATATTTATAAAATATAATGATAAAGTGTCGAGTAGAGTAGGTGGAGGCTTAGGGTATAAAATTCCTACAATCTTTACTGAAGATGCTGAGTTACGCTCATATCAAAATGTAATGCCAATTAATACAACTAATTTTAAAGCAGAAACTTCTATAGGTTTTAATGCGGATGTAAATTATAAAACGAAATTTTTTAATGATAATGTATCGTTATCATTTAATCAATTGATATTTTATACACAGTTAAAAAACTCTCTTTTACTGGAAGAAAATGGAGTAAATTATGAGTTTAAAAATGCAGCTAGTTTGTTAAATAGTTATGGGGCAGAAACTAATTTAAAGTTGAAATACAAAGATTTTATACTTTTTACGAATTATGCTTATAACAATGTTGAAATAGATGATACTCAAAAAGCGTTAACACCTAAACATAGTATTGGAGGTGTATTAATGTATGAAGTACATGATAAGTGGCGAGTAGGTTATGAAGCATATTATAAAAGTTCTCAATTAAGAAGTAATCTAACAGAAACACCAGATTATTGGACGATGGGCTTTATGATAATGAGAACATTAGGGAAGGTTAGTTTGTACGCAAATTTTGAAAATTTTACCGATACCAAACAACAAAATTATCAAGATATGATTCAAGCACCACATAATAATCCTAGTTTTACAGATATTTGGGCACCAACCGACGGATTTATTTTTAATGCAGGTATTTTGGTTAAATTATAGATAAAGAGGAGCTAAATGCTCCTCTTTTTGCATCTTTTTAATACATTTAAAGTCAATTTATAAAAACATGGGGCACAACCATCATCATCATTCACATGGAAGTTCTACAGGAAATATAGCTGTAGCTTTTTTTCTTAATCTCGCATTTACAATTATTGAAATAATAGGAGGTTTTTATACCAATAGCTTAGCTATTATGTCTGATGCCTTGCATGATTTGGGAGATAGTTTAAGTTTAGGGTTGTCTTGGTATTTTCAAAAAAAATCAACCAAAAAACCAACCAAAAAATATTCATATGGTTATAAAAGGTTTTCCCTTTTAGGGGCTATTATTAACTCAATAGTATTGGTGATAGGTTCAGTATTTATTATTAAAGAAGCAATTCCTAGAATTATCAATCCAGAAAATGCAGATGCTAAAGGAATGATGTGGTTGGCTGTTTTAGGAATTATAGTCAACGGTGCAGCCGTATTAAAATTAAAAAAAGGAACCTCAATAAACGAACGTGTAGTTTCATTACATTTATTAGAAGATGTATTAGGTTGGGGGGTAGTATTGCTAGCGAGTATTGTAATGCAGTTTTGGGATGTTCCGGTGTTAGACCCAGTTTTATCTATCGCAATTGCTGGTTTTGTTTTGCTTAATGTGTATAAAAACATAAAAGAAAGTCTTCGGGTTATACTACAAGGAACTCCTGAGAATATCTCTATTGAAGAAATTCAACAAAAGATAGTTTCTATGAAAAGTATTGAAGGTATTCATGACTGTCATTTATGGACTATGGATGGAGAATACAATGTATTTACTGCTCATTTAGTAATTAAAAATGAAGATTTTTCTTGGGAAAAAAAGCATGAAATAAAACAGCAGGTTAAACAAGTTTTACATAATGAATTTTACTTAGAACACATAACACTTGAGCTTGAACTTACATCACAAGAATGTGATTATGAAAACTGCGGTTCTTTTATTTAATTGTACATTTGAATGTAAAAACAATATAAAATGTCAAGAAATCAAGTAGAGTTAAAGTTTCCAAAGTTTGGAATGTTAATTCCAGTAGTAATAGTTTTAATAATTTTCATAGTAAAATCAACAGAAACAATTAAATCTGGAGAAGCAGGAGTATTATATAAAACCTTTGGTGGAGGTGTTGTAACTGATGAGCCACCATTGGGAGAGGGATTTCATATAGTTGCTCCGTGGAATAAAGTTCATATATATGAAGTAAGACAGCAAGAACTTTTTGAAAAAATGAAAGTGTTATCTTCTAACGGTTTAGAAATTCAAATAGATGCATCTGCTTGGTATCAACCAGTTCATAAATATTTAGGAAACCTACATCAAACGCTAGGGCAAAATTATTTACAACGTGTTATTCAACCAGCAATTCGTTCAGCAGCTCGTAGTGTAGTAGGTCGTTATACACCAGAGCAGCTATACTCTAGTAAACGAGATGCTATTCAAGATGAAATATTTGTAGAAACAAAGAAAATTTTAGAGAAGCAATATGTTCAATTGAATGAGGTGTTAGTTAGAGATGTAACGTTACCACCTACAATTAAAGAGGCAATAGAACGTAAGTTAAAACAAGAGCAAGAATCTTTAGAGTATGAGTTTAGATTAGTAACAGCTCAAAAAGAAGCAGAAAAACAAATAATTGAAGCAAAAGGTAAAGCGGATGCAAACAGAATTTTAAGCGCTTCATTAACCGATAAAATTTTACAAGATAAAGGTATTGAAGCTACCAATAGACTAGCCAATTCTACTAATAGTAAAGTAGTTATTATTGGTTCAGGGAAAAGTGGCATGCCAATTATTTTAGGAAATTAATAAAATGAATTGTTGTTGTTTTGATAAAATATTAGTAAAAAAAATACAAATAATATAGTAGAAAGTTAAGTTGTTTAACTTATTATAAATCAATTTTTTAAGGTTTCTTAAATATCTGTTAAATATATGAAAGGTATGTAACAAATGTGTGTTATCAACGTCATATAAGCGTACAAAAATTAATATAAAACTTAAAAAATAATAATATGACAACAACAGATAATTTTAAAGAGGAGAAAAAAGCTAATCAAGTAGCAAGTGTTTATTCTAAAAGATCTTCCTGGAACAGTAAAAGAAAATATGGCTATAAATATGTTACTTCTGTATTTTAGTTTTTAAAGAATCGTCATAAGATAGCTTAATCATTAGGAAATAAAAAAGCAGTGAAGTTAACTTCACTGCTTTTAGGTTTTTATAATACACTATCTCATAAAGTGTGTAAACTTATTTATCGAGGGTTTAACTTTTTAGAGTTACACCCTTTTTTCAAATATAATTAAAAATCGATTTAAAATAATCCCCTAGTTTCTAATAGGCAAACACTACTTTCTAAGGTTTTAAAAATTATTACCTACACAGATTCCATAAGAAAAATTTGTAAAGATATTGAGTCATATACAAACAATAATTCTGAAGTATCTTCTTATTTAATAACAATAGGTAATAAGCTAAACACTCTTACTTTAGAAGATGAATTATGGGGGAATTTTAAAATTCAATTTGAAAAAATTAGACTAGATCTTTTTAAGTAACTTAATAGCATAACTATTCTTTAAAAAAAAGATATAAAAATTAGGATAATTAAAAATAAATAACAAATATTTGTATCAACAAAAAAAAGAACATGAATTTTATTCAATTACATCATCATTTTCATATTTGCACTCAAGCGAACTGAAAATGTATTGAATAAAAAAAACATATATTTTAAACCCGTTTGAGTAAATCAAACGGGTTTTTTATTTCCATAGGCGCCAAGGAAACAAACTTCTCAAAACGATTTACTCAGGCTCATTCAAAAAAAACATGAGTAAATTAAAAATAGCCATTCAGAAATCAGGAAGACTCAACCAAGAGTCTCTACAAATTCTTAAAGACTGCGGAGTTTCTATTGATAACGGTAAAGATCAATTAAAAGCTTCAGCAAACAATTTTCCTTTAGAAGTTTTCTACCTAAGAAATGGAGATATTCCACAATATTTAAAAGATGGAGTAGTAGATGCTGCTATTATTGGAGAAAACTTACTAACTGAAAAGGGGGAAGGAATACTATTTATCGAAAAATTAGGTTTCTCAAAATGTAAAGTATCTTTAGCAGTTCCAAAAAATGAGGAGTATAGAGGAATAACTTACTTTCAGAATAAAAAAATAGCGACGTCATACCCAAACACCGTTTTAAAATATCTACAAAAAAGTAATATACAGGCACAATTACACATTATAAACGGTTCTGTTGAAATAGCCCCTAATATAGGTTTAGCCGATGGTATTTGCGATATCGTTTCAAGTGGCTCAACCTTGTTTAAAAATAACTTAAAAGAAGTAGAAGTTATCTTAAATTCAGAGGCAGTACTGGCAGTTTCTCCCAAACTAAAAAAAGCACAACAAGAAATACTAAACAAATTACAATTTAGAGTTCAGTCAGTATTAAAAGCAAGACAATCAAGATATGTACTGCTAAATGCTCCGAATGAAAAACTAGAAAAAATCATTGATATTCTACCAGGAATGCGTAGCCCAACAGTACTTCCTTTAGCAGAAGAAGGTTGGAGTTCAGTACACTCAGTTCTTAATAAAAATCAGTTTTGGGAAATCATAGACGAGTTAAAAAATAATGGAGCGGAAGGGATTTTGGTTTGCCCAATAGAAAAAATGGTTGTTTAAAAAAATATAAAATGAAAATTATAAAAAAACCAGCATCAGAAACTTGGAATAAACTTTGTAAAAGAGCCACTATAAATAAAGATAGTTTACAAGGTACTGTACAAAACATATTAAATAATGTAGCACAAAATAAAGACGCCGCTTTAAAAAAATATACTGAATTATTTGATGGAGTTGCTTTAAACTCTTTAGAGGTTACAAATAAAGAGGTAATAGAAGCTGAAGGTTTAGTATCGGGTGAATTAAAGTCTGCAATACAGTTGGCAAAAACTAATATTGAAATATTTCACAATTCACAAAAAGAAGTATCTAAAAAAATATCAACAATAAAAGGAGTTACTTGTTGGAGAAAAAGTGTGGCTATTGAAAAAGTAGGTTTATACATTCCTGGAGGATCAGCACCACTATTTTCAACTATTTTAATGTTAGGTATTCCTGCTAAAATAGCAGGTTGTAAAGAAATAGTATTGTGTACTCCAACCAATAAAGAAGGAATAGTTAACCCGGCTATTTTATACACAGCTTCTTTAGTTGGTATAACTAAAATTTTTAAAGTAGGCGGGGCACAAGCTATTGGAGCCATGGCATACGGAACGGAAACTATTCCTCAAGTATATAAAATTTTAGGGCCAGGAAATCAGTTCGTAACCAAAGCAAAAGAACTGGTACAACAACAAGGAGTGGCTATTGATATGCCAGCAGGACCTAGTGAAGTACTTGTAATTGCTGACGAAACATCAAACCCTGTTTTTGTAGCAGCAGATTTATTATCACAAGCAGAACATGGAGCAGATAGTCAAGCAATTTTAGTAACTACTTCCAATAAAGTAGCACAAAATGTTATAGTAGAACTCAACAATCAAATAGAAGAGTTGTCTAGAAAAGAAATTGCTAAAAAAGCGATTGAAAATAGTTTTGTGGTAGTATTAACATCAAAAGATGAATGTATCGAGTTTAGTAACAAATACGCCCCAGAACACTTAATTATAGCTTCAGATAAAGCTTCTGAATATATTGAAGGAGTTATAAATGCAGGTTCAGTATTTTTAGGTAATTATAGTTGTGAAAGTGCTGGAGATTATGCTAGTGGAACTAATCATACATTACCTACCAATGGGTACGCTAAAAATTATAGTGGAGTATCATTAGATAGTTTTGTGAAAAAAATCACTTTTCAAGAAGTTACCAAAGAAGGTATTGAAAATTTAGGTGGAGCTATAGAGCTTATGGCAGCAGCGGAAGGCTTACAAGCACACAAAAATGCAATAACGGTTAGATTAAAAGAAATTAGTAATGTTTAGTTTAGAAAAAATAATACGTCCAAACATTCAGCAATTAAAAGCTTATTCTTCAGCTAGAGACGAGTTTAATGGGATTGCTGAAGTATACTTAGATGCCAATGAGAACCCTTTTGGCAGCTTAAATCGTTATCCTGATCCGCAACAAATAGCGATTAAAGAACGATTATCAGAAATTAAAAAAGTAAATACAAGTCAAATTTTTATAGGAAATGGAAGTGATGAAGTAATCGATTTAGCTTTTCGAATATTTTGTAACCCAGGAAAAAACAAAGCGCTGACCTTTACACCATCTTATGGAATGTATGGCGTTTCAGCAGCTATAAACGATGTTGAGTTGATTGAATTAGCTTTAGACAAAGATTTTCAGATTGATATAAATACTTTAGAAAGTTATTTTGAAGATGAAAATCTAAAGTTAATTTTCATTTGTTTACCTAACAACCCTACAGGGAATTGCTTTAAAGGTGAAACAATTGAGTTTATTCTTAGTAAATTCAAAGGGATTGTAATTATTGATGAAGCTTATATTGATTTCAGTACAAAAGAATCTTTTATAAGTGAATTAAAAAACTATCCTAACTTAATTGTAAGTCAAACCTTTAGTAAAGCTTGGGGATTGGCAAGTGTTAGAGTTGGAGCAGCGTATGCTAGTCAAGAAATTATTGATGTATATAATAAAGTAAAACCGCCTTATAATGTAAGTGCTTTAAATCAAGAAGCTGTACTTAATAGGCTAGATAATTTAGCACAGTTTGAAATTGAGAAAAACATAATTCTCAATGAGAAGGAAAAATTAGAGAAGCAGCTGCAAGAAATTAAATTGGTGAAAAAGATATATACTTCAGAAGCTAACTTTATACTAATAGAGGTTACAAATGCCAATGAATTGTATAATGAACTAGTACATCAGAAAATTATCACTAGAAATAGAAATAATTTAGTAAGCAACTGTATACGTATTACTATAGGAAGTGAAAAAGAAAATAAAAAATTAATAAAAGCACTTCAACAATTGAGTGTTACATCAAGTGAAATAGAGAACTCACTTTAAACTCTCAAAATACGATGAAAAAAATACTATTTATAGATAGAGATGGTACACTAATTAAAGAGCCAGCTGACGAACAAACAGATTCATTTGAGAAATTACAATTTTATCCAAAGGTTTTTCAAGGGTTAAGTAAAATAGCAAAAGAATTAGATTTTGAGTTAGTATTGGTAACGAATCAAGATGGACTAGGAACAGAAGTATATCCAGAAAATACCTTTTGGCCTGTACATAACTTTGTAATGAACACATTAAAAGAAGAAGGAATTGTGTTTGCCGAAGAGATTATTGATAGAACTTTTGCTAAAGACAATCAACCTACAAGAAAACCTAATACAGGATTACTAGCCAAATACTTTTCTAAAGAATATGATTTAAAAAACTCTTTTGTGATTGGTGATCGTTTAACTGATGTTGAACTCGCAAAAAACTTGGGAGCTCAAGGAATTTATATTAACGATGAAACGAATTTAGGTACTGATGAAATTACTGTAAAAAAAGAGGAGTTAGATGATTTTATAGCTTTAGAAAGTAACGATTGGGATGCTATTTATGAGTTTTTAAAACTAGAAGATCGCTCAGCCTTTATTGAGCGAAGCACAAATGAAACTCAAATAAAAATTAATGTAAACTTAGATGGAACAGGAAAAAGTACTATTGATACAGGTATTGCTTTTTTCGATCATATGTTAGATCAAATAGCACGTCATGGTCAAATGGATTTGAATATACAAGTAATAGGTGATTTAGAAGTGGATGAACACCACACCATTGAAGATACTGCCATTGCACTAGGAGAAGTGTTTTATAAAGCATTAGGTAACAAATTAGGTATTGAACGTTATGGTTTTTGCTTACCTATGGATGATTGCTTAGCACAAGTAGCCATTGATTTTGGAGGAAGAAATTGGTTGGTTTGGGAAGCTAATTTTAAAAGAGAAATGATAGGTAAAATGCCTACAGAAATGTTTTCCCACTTTTTTAAGTCATTTACAGATGGAGCAAAGTGTAATTTAAATATCAAAGCAGAAGGAACTAATGAGCATCACAAAATAGAAGCTATTTTTAAAGCTTTTGCTAAAGCCATAAAAGTAGCGGTAAAAAGAGATGTTGATAAGATGATTTTACCCTCAACAAAAGGAGTTTTATAACAATGAACAATAATCAATTATCGGTGAACAATGGTTAAAGAGAATAACAGGTAATGGATAATTGATAAATGATAATTGAAAAACATGATAGCGATTATAAAATACAATGCAGGTAATATTCGATCGGTACAAAATGCGTTAACGCGCCTAGGATACGAAAGTATTATTACAGATAATCCAACAGAAATAATATCAGCAGATAAAGTAATATTTCCTGGAGTTGGAGAAGCAAGTTCAGCAATGCGATATTTAAGAGAAAGAAACCTTGATGAGTTGATTATTTCATTAAAACAACCTGTTTTAGGAATTTGTTTGGGGTTACAACTACTGTGCAAATCATCTGAAGAAGGAGATACGCAATGTTTAGGAATTTTTGATACACAAACAAAGCAATTTCCACCAAAAGAAAAAGTACCACACATGGGATGGAATAATTTTTCTAAGCTTACACCTTCAGAACTGTTAAAGAACCTAACCTTAGAAGATAATGTGTATTACGTTCACAGTTATTATGCAGCAGTATGTAATAACACATTGGCAATTTGTGATTACATCGTTCCATTTAGCTCTGTAATGCAAAAAAATAATTTTTATGCGATGCAGTTTCATCCAGAGAAATCAGCAGCTATAGGGGAAGAACTTTTGAATAACTTTTTGAACATATAAAAGAATAAACAATTAAAACCAAACAAAGTGAGAATAATACCCGCAATAGATATTATAGAAGGTAAATGTGTTCGTTTGACTAAGGGAGATTACAATACCAAGAAAATATACAATAAAAACCCATTAGAAGTAGCTAAAGAATTTGAAGCTAACGGTATACAATATTTACACTTAGTCGATTTAGATGGAGCAAAATCTAGTCGAATTATAAACAATAAAGTACTAGAGCAAATTGCTACGAAAACCAATTTAAAAATTGATTTTGGAGGAGGTTTAAAGTCTAATGAAGATGCTCGTATAGCTTTTGAAAGTGGTGCAAATCAAATAACAGGAGGAAGTATAGCAGTAAAAAAACCAGATATATTTATGGGATGGCTTACTAAATATGGAAAAGATAAAATAATATTGGGAGCTGATTGTAAAGATCGAAAAATAGCCACTAATGGTTGGTTAGAAACCTCAGAAGTTGATATTGTCGATTTTATAAGTGAATATCAAGAGATAGGTATTGCGAATACTATTTGTACCGATGTGGCTAAAGATGGTATGTTACAAGGGGCTTCCGTAGACTTGTATTTAGAAATTTTAAGTAAAACTTCAGTAAATCTAATAGCGAGTGGAGGAGTGGCAAATATGAATGACTTACATCGTTTAAAAGAGGTTGGTTGCGAAGGTACTATCGTGGGTAAAGCTATTTACGAAGGAAACATCAGTTTAAAAGAATTACAAGAGTTTATAAGCTAAGGCATGTTAAAGAAAAGAATTATCCCATGTTTGGATATAAAAAATGGACGAACAGTAAAAGGAGTCAATTTTATTGATATTAAAGATGCTGGAGACCCAGTTGAGTTGGCTAAACAGTATGTAAAACAAGGTGCAGATGAATTAGTTTTTCTAGATATTACAGCTACACTAGAAAACAGAAAAACCTTGGTTGAACTGGTAAAAACAATAGCACAAGAGATTAATATTCCTTTTACTGTTGGAGGAGGTATTAGTACTGTAGAAGATGCAGTTGCTTTAATTAAAGCAGGAGCAGATAAAATAAGTATTAATTCTTCCGCAGTTAAAAAACCGCAATTAATAGCCGATTTAAAAAACTGGTTCGGAAGTCAATTTGTTGTGGTTGCAATTGATACTAAAAATGTAAATTCGGAATGGAAAGTATTCACTAAAGGAGGAACTTTTGAAACTGAACTTGAAACTGTTTCTTGGGCAAAAAAAGTAGAAACATTAGGTGCTGGAGAAATTTTATTAACCTCTATGAATAGTGACGGAACCAAAAACGGATTTGATATTGAAGTAACCAATGCAGTAAGTAAAAATGTAAACATTCCTGTAATTGCTTCTGGAGGAGCAGGAAAAGTAGAGCACTTTACAGAAGTTTTTACAAAAACAGAAGCAAGTGCAGGCTTAGCGGCAAGTATTTTTCACTTTGGAGAAATACCAATACCACTACTAAAAAAAGAATTAAAAACACAAAATATACCCATACGATGAATATAGATTTTACAAAAGGAAATGGACTAGTTCCTGTCGTAATTCAAAATAATACCACATTGCAAGTGTTAATGCTAGGTTATATGAATAAAGAAGCTTTTACTAAAACGCAAAGTGAGGGTAAAGTTACTTTTTATAGCAGAACAAAAAACAGGCTGTGGACAAAAGGTGAAGAATCTGGAAACTTTTTATGGGTGAAAGATATTCAATTAGACTGTGATAATGATACTTTATTGATTAAAGTAACTCCTGAAGGACCAACTTGTCATAAAGGAACGACTTCATGTTTTGGAAAAGAAAGTTCAAAAGGTTTTTTGTATTCTCTAGAAAATATTATTTCTGATAGAATAGATAATGATGTAGAAAGTTCTTATACTAATCAGCTTTACAAAAGAGGTATTAATAAGGTAGCACAAAAAGTAGGAGAGGAGGCTGTAGAAGTAGTCATCGAAGCGAAAGATAATAATGATGAACTATTTAAAAACGAAGCTGCTGATTTACTATATCATTATTTAATCTTACTAAAAGCCAAAGGTTTTACGATTACTGACATAGAAGAAGTTTTAAAAGAACGCAATTAATAAAATTATGTTATTATATGGCTTTGCAGCAAAAAAAATAATTTTAGGACTATTCCACCAAGTGAGTAAAATTTAAATAGTTTATACTTTTTTTTGAAGTTTAATAGCTTTTTCAACTAGTTTTCCGATGCTCTTACTTTTTACTAGTAACCATATCATAAATAGAATTTCACCGTATGAAGTGTAGTCTGAGAGTGTAGGAACTTTCATGTTTGGGTAGAGAAATAGAAATATGGAGTCTAAAACATAACCAATACCTCCAATTATTAACATAATTGCTATAAATTTTGAAAAAGGAGTACTTAATTTAAATATCAACATACTTAAAGGAAATAGCCAAAGCCCCCAAAATATTACAGAAATGTATGAGCCATGTTTTTGAATTGCTGAAAATAAATTTGTTATATTTTGGCTTTCTTCTACAGAGAAACTATCCATATTGTTGATGATTATCATAGCGAAATGATTAGTCTCATTCAATGTAGATATACAAGCACCAAATAGCATTATAATCAACATGGATAATGCTGTTGTTTTGTTAATATTTGATAGTAATCTATATAGATAAATTACAAGTAGAATACTAACGATGTTCATAACAAGCATACTCACGATTCCAATTCGAAACAAAAATGGATTGTTGTTAATATTTATAATTGTTTTTGCGATATCCCCTTCAACTTTTATTTGAGGCATGGCGTACATGAGAGCATATAGCCCCGTTATGATAAGAGCTAGGTAAGAAAGTCCAGCAAAGAATGCATTTTTCTGAAATTTATTATTCTTGATAGCTTCCATTTTTTACTTTTTATAAGTGAATACTTCTTCTAAAGGCCTATTAAAAACCAAAGCAATTTTAAAAGCCAATTCGAGTGAAGGTGAATACTTACCTTTTTCAATAGAAGCAATAGTTTGCCTTGTAACATTTACTTTGTCTGCTAGTTCTTGTTGTGTCATTTCGTTGTTAAGAAATCGCAATGTTTTAATGGTTGTATTTATATTACATTCTTTCATATTAAATTCCCTTTTTTACGTAATAGTACTCTGATATATTCTGTACTATGAATGCAGAAAATATAGAAAAGAAAAACATTTTAAACATTAAAGTAATTGATAACCCAATAGATAGTAATATCATTGTTGTAACAAAACCAAGCATAAATGTGGTATTGAAATTCCGCTTTGCTTTTAATTTTATAATTTCCCCTAATTCATCTATGAGGAATTTTTCTTCCTTTTCTTTCGTCGTTATAGTATTAAAAATACTATAAAGCACATAAAGAATGATTCTCGAAATAATTATTACTGGTATTAAAATTAATATTGATGTACTCCAAAAAAACAATTCGTCTGTAGAGTTAGTATCCCCCTTATAAGTATTTAAAAGGATACCAAAGTATATAGAAAATGTTAGAATATCTATGGTCAAAAATACAAGGGGTCTTTTTTCTTGAGTTGTCATACTTAATTTTTTGAATTATTATTAATTATCTCAAAGGTAAAAATTTTTTACTTAATGTAAAATATTTTTAACATTAAATTTAAAAACTTGGTATGTTGATTCTTATTTTTGTTTGATTGTTATGTAGTTCTATAATTACAGGTAATCATATCAATATGAGTAGAGTTGCATAAGGTAGCACTTCATTTAGTAAGTAAGTTTCAAGTTAGAAATTCAATAAGATTTTCCAGATAAATTAAAACTAAGCAATTATTTATAGTTTTTATTAAGCTGTAATTCCATTTCAAATTATCTAACTAATATTTTTTTAGCTATTGGATTTTATTTTGTTATTCGGACAACTAAATATTAAAAATAAATTAATGTATTTTATAATGTATATGTGCCGCAGGCAATTACTCACCAACTCGTATATATAGACAGTTAATTGTTTTGTTTTTTCTAAATATGTGTACTGAAGCCTAATTGCCAGATTTTTGTATTCATTATACTTAAAGTGAGTGAAGAGGCATTCATCACTTTTTATTTGTAATTAAATAATTATGTTTCTGTATTTTTGCAATATGAAAGAAGTCTTACATGAATTGTTTACTGAGTTTCAAAGCAGCATACAAAAAAATAATTTTGTAAAACTAACGTTGAGTAAACCCACTCGTAAAAGTGATGAATTATCCAATGTATATGTTCGTCAAATAACATTAAAGGGAGATATTTGTTTTCAGTTTTTGTATCGATACAAAACTAACGACCAAACAAAAAATTACTCATTTGAAGAAAGTATTGAAGAACTTACCAATTTACTTTCAGAAAAGTTCAGAGCAGCAACCTTATTTATGCTAGAAAATGATTTGTTGGTGTTTATTTCCAAAAAGAAAAAGGTAAGTTATAAAACAACACAACCTAGTTTTAAAAACAAATTACCTGAAACTCATGATAAACCCAAAGAGAAAAGAGCTAAAAACAGTAATTATTTGTTCCATTTAGGAATAAGTAATAAAGAGGGTAAGATAATACCTAAAATGGCGGATAAATACCGTCAAATTAACAAGTATTTAGAAATAATAGAAGCACAAAT
Source organism: Tenacibaculum sediminilitoris (assembly GCF_964513795.1). NCBI lineage: Bacteria > Pseudomonadati > Bacteroidota > Flavobacteriia > Flavobacteriales > Flavobacteriaceae > Tenacibaculum > Tenacibaculum sediminilitoris. The sequence continues at coordinate 75,646 of NZ_CAZEQR010000011.1, forward strand.
ACAATCGGTTAAACTGCCTAAACATATCAATATTGTAGATATGGGTTCAGGAAAAGGGTATTTAACTTTTGCGCTATATGATTATTTGGTAAACCAAAAAGGATATACCGCGAGTGTATCGGGTATTGAGTTACGTCAAAATTTAGTTGATTATTGCAATGAAATTGCTAAAAAATGTGACTTTAAAGGCTTGCTTTTCGTTGCACAACCCATTCAGGAGTATGATAATAATAAAATAGATATTTTAATCGCTTTGCATGCTTGTGATACAGCTACAGATGATGCTATTTATAAAGGTTTAATGTCAAAAGCAAAATTAATTGTTTGTGCTCCTTGTTGTCACAAACAAATCCGTCAACAAGTCAAAGGGAAAGAGCAGGAGAGTCCCTTATTAAAATATGGGATTTTTAAAGAGCGCCAATTTGAAATGGTTACCGATACGATTCGTGCATTAATTTTAGAAAAAAATAATTATGCAACGAAGGTTTTTGAATTCATTAGTAACGAACATACTCGTAAAAATGTGATGCTTATTGGTGCTAAATCGTCTAAAAAAGTAAACAAAAAACGTATTGATACTAAAATTTTAAACTTAAAGGAAGCTTATCAAATAGAAGAACACTATTTAGAGGGATTACTATAAAAGTTTTAGAATGAGTATATCAATTGGCAATGTTTTTAACGGCATTTAGTTAGAGAATAGAGAGTTAAAAAAAGTAGAAGATATTTTTTGAAGTAGCCTATAAAAAAGGAAAGACTATAATGCTAGCGAAAAGTATATTCTTAATATTAAGTGTATTACTGATGCCATAGTGTTAAAAATTACCAAGAATGATTTGGATAACACCTATGAAGAAATACCAAAAAAAGAACATTTTTTTAGAAAAAAGTTAAAACGCCCAACAGTACGATTTCAAAAATGAATTTTAAATAATACATACATCATTTTTTTTACAACTTTAATATATGTTAATTTTTAAGGTAACTTAAAAAATAAAAATAACAGTAGTTCAAGCTATATTTAACACAATGAAATTAAGTGATGTTAAAGAAACTGATTATGATGCTATTTTTTATTCTGGATACCATGAACCTTTATGGGATTTAGCTTAAAATAAAGGTTCTGTAGCTTTAATAGAAGCTTTTACACAAATAATAAACCAGTAGTAACTAACTGTATGTTATGCGCCTATCGTATTAAAGAACGCTAAATTACATAGAGAGCCTATAGAGAAAGGTAAAAAGTAACTAGTTTTTCTAATGCAGAAGAAGATGAGGTACAATTAACTTCAATAATGACATTTTTAGTGGAAGATGCGTTAAAAATAATGGAGGAATCTATAGTAAAGTAGCAGATTGACAAAAGTATGCAGCTGAAGAGTGTAATTTAATTATAGGGCAAAACCCAGTATTATTAGAGTTAGCAGCTGAGAAGTTATTAGAAAAGTTGTAATTTTAAATAATCGTATTTTAAATAAAATAGTTTAAAAGTTGTTTCTTTTAAGCTATTTTTTGTTTTTATAATATAAACTTTATTGTACTTTTATTTATCTAGAAACAACCTAAATGAAAGAATTTAAATCATTGATTATTGCTGCTTTTATAGCTATATATATTATTTGGGGATCAACATATTTACTAAATAAAATTGTTGTAACTGAAGTTTCACCATTACTATTGGCAGCTATTCGTTTTTCAATATCAGGCGCTTTAATTATATTAATAGCTAAGTTTTTAAAAATTTCAATCAAAGTAACCAAAAAAGAACTATTAAATTCTGCCATAGCTGGTTTTTTATTTTTAGTGTATGGAAATGGAGTTTTTGTGTGGGCATTAAAGTTTGTTGATAGCGGCTTTGGAGCTTTATTAGCTTCTACACAACCCTTATTTGTATTGTTTCTTTTACGTTTGATTGATGGAAAGAAAATGCAACGAAAATCTGTTATTGGTGTAATTTTAGGAATGATAGGGATGTATTTGTTGGTAAGTCAAAATGAAATTGCTAATTCAAAAGATATGCTAATAGGTATATTGATGATTTTTTCTTGCGTACTAAGTTGGAGTTATGGTAGTGTTTTTGTAGCAAAAGCAACCCTTCCAAAAAACTTTTTTGTTAGTACAGGTTATCAAATGCTTATAGGTAGTGTGTTCCTCTTTATATTTTCTATCCTCTTTAAAGAGACTTGGACCTCACCATTAGATTGGTCGTTTAAAGCACAAGGAGCTATGTTTTTATTAATTGTTTTTGGTAGTATTGTTGCGTTTACTTCATTTAATTATTTATTAAAAGTAGTTTCTACTGAAAAAGTATCAACATCAGCTTATGTAAATCCTGTTGTGGCCTTATTTTTAGGGTGGTTTTTTTTAGGTGAAACTTTAACGACACAATCTGTTATTGCATCGATTGTATTACTGTCTGGTGTTTATTTTATTACATCAAGAAAGAGAATATCAAAACTTAAAGTAACCTCTAAACCACAAAAAGTTTGATTTTAGTTTGATAAAATTTTAATAATGTGTATTTAATACATGAAGCATTTAAAACTGTCCTGTTTTTGGAGAAGCCTATATGACCTTCAACTCTTATTTTAGTTATTTTTATATCTAAACCACACTCATTAAACAAGTTAATCTCCATACTTTGGTTTCTAATTTATAATAAACTATATCTGCATTGATACAAGAAGGAGTATCATTCTCCTCTTCAAAACAAGATGTAAATGTGGTTAAAGTAAATAGAAGAAAAAAAGAGAGTTTGAAATATTTCATAGCTTTTTTAGTGGTAAATTTAATTAGTAATTTGAAACTCGTTAATTATTCCACCAAACCACAAAAAACTTAAAAAGTTCGCCATTTGTTTTCTTTAGCCAACAGAGAGGAGCATTTTCTTCATTTAAAAATTGTTGAAGTTTATTTTGAAAGGCTTCAAAAGTTAACCAGTTAATATTTGAATGTGGATTTACTAACCAGTTATGTTTAATAGGAATATAGAATTTACAATCAGAAAATTGTGATAACTCTTTCGGGTAGAGATAAAAACCATAAATACACTCGTTATTTACTACAGGAAGTTTTTTGTTTATATCTTGTAGTGGAACAAATAATTGTGCTTTAAAATATACTTTTTGTGCTATTTTAGAAGCATTTAACCCTAATTTATCAAGATAAGTTTTGCATTGATTAGAATAGAGTAGTGGTAATTGTTTTTCTTGAAGCTTTGTTAACTTTTGAATAAGAGAATCTCGTCGATTTGGTCCAATCCAATGTTCAACTTCAGAATTACCAACAGAAGCATCATATAAGTAGAACTTATATATAATTTCTAAATGAATTGGTTTCTTATCTTTTAACAATAAACAATCTAATTCACCTACAGTAATTTTTTCTTGTTGAATTTGAATGTTCTCAGCGAGGTTTGATATAGAAGCATCTTGATTTAATTCAAATGAAACAAAGCGTTCAACCAACTTACCCAAACGTAGTTTTTGTATAATTTCTTGGTTAAATGAAGTTGTTTGAGTTATTGAAATAGGAAATTGTTCTAAATTAAAAACACCTTTTCCATGCCATAGAAAAGGTGTTTTTAAGAATCCTTCGTATTGTAACTGTAAATCTTTTTGTTTTTGATACATAAAAGAATTACTCTTTAATCCCTAACTTATCTAGTACCAATTGAGTGATGTCAAAACGCTCGTCGATATATCCAAACTCATTTCCTGTAGTGGTTAATATTTGCGTATACCCGTTTGCTTTAGCCACTTCTGCAATTACTTCGCTTAGCTTTTTATATAAAGGACGTAAACTTTGATCTTTTTGAAGTTGTATCATAGCACCTCCATTTTTACGAAACTTCGCCATGTCTAACTCTAACTGTTGTATTTCTTTGATTCGAGTTTTTTTATCAGCATCCGTCATTAGCTCTTCTTCTGCTTTAAAAGAATTTATTTTTGCTTTATACTCAGTAGCCTTTACTTGAAAACTAGAGTCTAGTTTTTTACCATAATTTTCTACTCGTTGTAAAACTCCTTTCATTTGTGGCATTTTACTAATAATCAATTCACTATTTACCGTTCCAACTTTAGTTTGAGCATTTGAAAATCCGATAAAAAATAAGGTTAGTATAAAAGTGATTTTTAGTTTCATGTATTTCTGTTTTTTGACAAATATATGAAAGTGTATAAAGGAAAAATGCATAAAAAGTTAAAACTAGTATGAAAATAGTATGTTATAATCACTCTTACATTATCAAATAACTTAACAACTAAGTAGAACTATAACTTTTTGTATTCATAAATCTTATGTTATTTGTTGTTATTTTTGGTTTTTTTTTAAAAAAAGACTAAAAAAATAGCATATATAATAAATATTTTTATATTTGTTGATTTTATAATAAAAAAAATATTTTTATTAAAATTTTACTATTTATTTAAATCCTTTAATTATGACTCAAAAATTACGTCATGCTTCATTAATTGTGTTTACAATATTGATGTCCATATCAGGGTTCTCACAAGACTCTAACTCATGGATTGAAGCGCAAGAAAAATCAAATCCAAATTTTCATGAAATCCAAAAAAAGTTTTATAAACATTGGAAAGACAAAGATTTAAAAGATCCCAACGTTAGCAAAGGTAAAGGCTATAAAGTTTTTAAAAGGTGGGAGAATTTTTGGGGGCACAGGCTATACCCTAATGGAGACTTAAATCAAATGAAAAGTATGGCTATGGAGAATCTAAGTGGCTCAACAGCTTCTAAATCAAGCGGTTCTTCTTGGTCCTTATTAGGTCCTACTGTAATAGGTGGAACAGTTTCTAATGGCTCATATCAAAGCCCAGGAGGTAGTGGTAGAGTAAATATTATAGCAGTTGACCCTACGAATTCTAGCATCATATATGTAGGTACTCCAGCTGGAGGTATCTGGAAATCTACAGATGCAGGTAATTCATGGTTTAGTTTAATGGCTACGGGTGCTAACATAGGTGTTTCTTGCATTGTTGTTGATTACAGTAACCCAAACGTTATTTATATAGGTACAGGAGATAGAGATGCAAGAGACACATATAGTGTAGGTATCTTAAAATCAACTGATGCTGGAAATACATGGCAACCTACTTCGTTAAGTTTTGATGTAAGCCAAGGAAAATCTATTTCAAAAATTATTCAACACCCTAGTAATCCGAATGAATTATTAGTTTCAACACTTGGTTCTGGAGCTATTTACAAGACTACTAATGGATTTGTTTCTCATACAATAGTTAATTCAGGAACTACTTGGGATTTAGAATATCATCCAACAAATCCAAATGTTGTATATGCAGCTGGTTACTTTTCATATTATCGTTCTACAGATGGTGGTAATACATGGAGTAATTCTTCAGCTGGCTTACCAGTATCAACAAGCTATCGTTCTGAAATAGCCGTATCTCCAGATGCACCAAATAATGTTTATTATGTTTCGGGTGGAGACTCTAGTAATGACTATGGTTTTGGAGGGTTTTATGTTTCTAATGATTCTGGAGCAAGTTATTCAGTAAAACATGCTAGTAGAAGAAATACAAACTTACTAGGATGGAATACAGGTTATAATGATGCAGGAGGACAAGGATGGTACGATTTAACTCTTGCTGTAAATCCAACGAATGCAAATGAGATTTTTTTAGGAGGTGTTAACTTATCAAAATCAACCGATGGTGGTAGTTCGTGGAGCGTTAATGGGTATTGGCTTGAAGGAAGTTCTTACAACTATATTCATGCCGATCATCATTATACTTTTTATACCTCTGATGGTACCTTGTACGATGGAAATGATGGAGGAATTGTAAAATCGACTAATGGAGGAAATACTTGGACAGATATAAGTAATAATATGTCTATTGCTCAAATAGCTGGTTTAGGAGCTTCAGGAACCGATGCATCTTTAATAATTACAGGTATGCAAGACAATGGAACTAATATATTTCGAAATGGTTCTTGGACAATTACTGGTGGCGGTGATGGTGGTGAATGTATGATTGATCCATCAAACTCACAAAAAATGTATCGTTCGTATGTAAATGGTACTATTTACAGATCAACAAATGGAGGAGACTCTTGGTCTTCAATGAAACCTACAGGTGCTGGTACAGGAGCATGGGTTTCTCCTATGGTGTTAGATCCTAATACTCCTTCAACAATTTATGCAGGATACGGACAATTATGGAAATCTACTAATAGTGGTGTTAACTGGTCGCAGTTAGGAACCAGTGCAGGAAGTGGTACAATTGTTAAGATTGCTGTAGCACCTTCTAATACGAATTACATATATATACTCAAGGAGTATTATAATTCAACGGCAGGGAATTATGAATTCACTATGTTAAAATCAACAAATGCAGGAAGTTCATGGAGTGTTATCAATAACAATGCCCCAGTTACTGTGGCTGCTCCTAGAGAAATTGCTGTATCCGATACAGATCCTAATAAAATATGGTGTGTATTCTCTGGTTATACTGATGGAGAAAAAGTATATGCATCTTCAGATGGAGGAAGTTCTTGGGTAAATGTATCTAATAATATTCCAAATACTCCTGTTACGGCAATCGCATATGAAAATGGTTCAAATAATAAAGTTTATATAGGTACAGATTCAGGTATTTTTTACACCGATGACTCTCTTACAGAATGGGTAGGTTATAATGACGGTATTCCTGCTGCACCAATTACTGAGTTAGAAATATACTATGATGCAAATCCAGCGAATAGCTTACTAAGAGCAGCAACCTATGGAAGAAGTTTATGGGAAGTACCATTAGCTAATACAGTGGCTTCTTCATGTAGTGCTACTGCTAATGTAAGTGTAACTAATATTACCGAAACCGAAGCTACTGTTAATTGGGATGCTGTTACCGATGCACAAAGTTATACTTACCGATACAGAACTTCTGGAGTATCAACATGGACTTCAGGTACTACGACACAATTATCAGTAGTACTTTCAGGATTAAATTCTGGAGCTTCTTACGAAGTTGAAATCAGTACAAATTGTAGTAGTGGTAGTTCTGCTTATACGAATACGGTAAACTTTGCAACGGTATCAACAGGTTGTGACATTCCTATTAACTTAACAGCATCAGATATTACCACAAATTCTGCAACGCTTAACTGGAATGCTGTTGCTAATGCAGTTTCGTACACTATTCAATTACGAGAAGCAGGTACTACGGTTTGGACAGATTTAAACAGTTCAACAAACACTGTATCAGCGAGTAATTTAACTGCTGCTACAAGTTATGAATTTCAAGTAAGTACAGTATGTAGTAGTGGAAGCTCAGACTATTCTACAATTAGTGTGTTTACTACTGAAGATGAGCCTGTTACAGCAGAATACTGTGCCTCAACATCTACAAATTCTGATTCTTGGATTGATTATATAAGCTTAGGAAGCATCAGTAACTCATCTGGTTATGACAATGGTTATGCAGATAATACAACTATGTCTACTGACTTGACTGCTGGATCTTCAGAAACAATTACATTTAGTTGTAATTACAGCGGAAAAGGAAAACCTAAATTTTATTGGGATGTTTGGATTGATTTTAACCAAAATGGAGTTTTTGATAGTGGAGAGAATTTAGTTCATGGATATTCAAATAATTTAGGTAACTTATCAGCTACGATTTCAATACCTACAAGTGCTATTTCAGGAACTACAAGAATGCGTATCACTGTTAAAAAAGATACGTATGCTAATGCTTGCGAAACTTTTGCTAGTGGTGAAGTTGAAGATTATACGATAAATATTGTTGGTGGAAATGGTATTGTGGAACAAACAGTAAAACAAGCAATTACACTTACTGAAATAGTACCTGAGTTTGTTGTATATCCAACTGTAACAAGTCATACATTAACTATTAAAGGACTTTCAAATATTACGTCATTTAAGATATACAATGCAGGAGGAGCTAGAACAGCATATGGTAAGTTAAATAACAATACTATAGATGTATCATCTCTTCCAGCAGGAATGTATTTACTTCAGTTTTCAACAAATGAAAAATCATATATACAACGATTTATAAAAAAATAAATAGTTATATTTTGATATAAAATTTAATAAAGCCAGAGAACTAATTTTTCTCTGGCTTTTGTTTTAATCTAATTTGTATTGAGTTTATTATTTGCTGAATGTCCTCTTGAAAATCAAACCATAAAATGTTTGAATCTTTGCGAAACCATGTTCCTTGTCGTTTGGCAAACCTTCTTGAATTTTTTTTAATTTCCTCAATAGCAAATTCTTTGGTAAAGGTACCTTCAAAATATTCAAATAATTCTCTATACCCTACAGTTTGTAGTGCATTAAGGTTTCTATGAGGATGTAGTTTCTCAGCTTCTTCAATCAAACCCTTTTCAATCATAATATCTACACGACGATTAATACGGTCGTACATAATTTCTCTATCGGCAGTCAATCCTATTTTTATAAATTGAAAATTACGTGGGGTTTTTGGTTTGTTTTTAAAAGAACTATATGTTTTTTGGGTACCTATACAAACCTCTAAAGCACGTATTAATCGATGTGGATTGTCAATGGCAATCGTATTATAAGCTTCAATATCAAGTTCTTTTAATCTTTTTTGAAGATATTCTATTCCTTTATTCTCTAATTTGGTAGTTAAATCGACTCTTATTTGTGGATCTACATCAGGAAAATAGTCTAATCCTTTTAAAACAGCATCTACATACAAACCACTTCCGCCTACCATAATTTGAATAGGGTTTTGCGAAAATAATTCCTCTAGTTTAGCTAATGTATCTTTTTCAAACTGTCCTACTGAATAGTCTTCAAAAATACTTCTATTTTGAATAAAATGATGTGGCGCTGATGCTAGCTCTTCAGGGGTAGGAACAGCTGTTCCTATAGCCATTTCTTTGTAAAATTGACGAGAGTCACATGAAACAATATCACAGTTAAAATGCTGTGCCAATTTAATACTTAGTGCTGTTTTACCAATAGCTGTAGCTCCAACAATAGTAATTAACGTATTTTCTTGTGACATTTAGTTTAGCTTAGTTCCGCAATGATAACAAAATTCTGCGTCATCTTTATGACCACTATAAGAACAATTAGAACAAGATTGTGTATTTAGATGTACCTCTTTTTTAGTCATTTCAGAACTTACTATCCCTGTAGGAATCGCTATAATAGCATAACCAATAATTACAGTAATACTTGCAATAAACTGTCCTAAAGCAGTTTGAGGAGCAATATCTCCATAACCAACAGTTGTAAGTGTTACTATTGACCAATAAATACTTCTAGGAATACTTGTAAAACCGTTATCTGCTCCTTCTATAAAATACATTACAGAGCCTAAAATGATACAAATAATTAACACAAAATAAAGAAATACTCCAATTTTTGCCTTACTAGCATTTAATGCTTTTATTAATTGATTTGATTCTCCGATGTATCTAGACACTTTTAATATTCTGAAAACCCTTAATAGGCGTAATGCTCTTAAAGCAATTAAACTGCTATGTGTACCCACAAAAAAGAAGGTTAGGTACATTGGAATTGTAGATAGTAAATCAATAATACCATAAAAACTAAAGATATATTTTGTTGGCTTTTTAATTGATATTATTCGAAGAATATATTCAATAGAAAAAAAGATGGTAATAATCCATTCAGAAATGTATAAAAAATCATGATGTTTATTATCAAAATCCTCAACACTTTCAAGCATTACTAAGATAATACTTGCCAAAATTGCAAATAATAAAACGATATCAAATAATTTACCAGCAGGGGTGTCTGCTTCATAGATTACTTCATGTAATTTTTCTCTCCAATTAAGTGTTTTTTTATTCAAAAGATAAGGTTTTTGAATGCTTTGTAGCAATATTACAAATTATTTTCAACTTGAAATCGTACTATTTTAGACACGTTGTTTTTTAGTAAATATTTTTTAATTATTGTTTTAGCTAGCTCTTTGTTTTCAATAGGAGTTAGCATTGATTTTAGAATAGATATTTGGTTCTCTTGAAAAGCAAGATTGGTATAGGTGTACCCTACAACTTCATTTTCTTTAATTAAAATTACAGCGTGTTCTTCTGGTGTTCTACCTTTATCGATAATAAGCATATTATCATGATTAAAATTTTTATCAGTAATTTTTATTTTTCTTATAATATTATACTTAGGTCTAAGTTTTTCGAGCTCTAACTGGTATTTTAAACGTGTGAAAAGTATGTTTCCTGTTTCTTCATAGGAAACTTTAGAAACTCTTTTTATTACTTTTAAAGCTTTTCGAGTTTCTTTTAAAAAGAGTTTGTTCGTTTCTTGTTTCACATTTTTACCTCTCCCTATAAAAATAATAATTCCCTCATGATTATGTACATAAAAAACACCTTCTTTTTCAGGTAAATTATCTAATATTCTCTGAATACGAAATTTTTCGTGCCTATTATCAAAATACTTTATAGACTGTTGAATTATATTTTTTTTAACATCTTTATCTATCAGTAGTTTAAAAAGTTGAATAGTAGCTAGTGCGTCACCTGTTGCTCTATGACGGTCAGACATTGGAATTCCTAAAAATTTACATAATTTACCAAGACTATGAGATGGCGACTCAGGGATGAGTTTTTTACTTAAGGTAACAGTACAAAGTGTATTACGTTTGTATTTATACCCTAATCGGTCAAATTCGGTACGAAGAATACGGTAATCAAAATTAGCATTGTGTGCTACAATAAAGCAGTCTTGGGTAATTTCAATAATTCTTTTAGCTACTTCATAAAATTTAGGGGCATTTCTTAACATTTTATTGTTAATTCCTGTAAGTTTTACAACAAACTCCTGAATTTCTTTTTCTGGATTTACTAGACTAATGAATTGATCTACAATTTGATGCCCGTCATATTTATAGATGGCAATCTCTGTAATTCCTTCTTCGTTATATTTTCCTCCAGTAGTTTCAATGTCTAAAATAGCGTACAAATCTCTTCTCCTTTTAAGCTGACTTATGTAAATCTAAGCAATATAATTTCTAACTCCAAAAATTGAGCTTCCTATTCGTACCATAGTACTACCATTTTGTATGGCTAATTTATAATCTCCACTCATTCCCATTGAAAGAATTGATAACTCTGAATATTTTTCCTGATTTTTATTGAAGAAATCAGCCAATGATGAAAATTCATCTTGTAATTGTTCTTGGTTGTCTGTAAATGTAGCCATTCCCATTAAGCCCACAATTTTTACATTTTCTAATTCTTTTAATGTTTCTGAGGCTAAAATATTTTTAATATCAGTAAATGGTAATCCAAATTTGGTATCTTCTTTAGCTATTCGAGCTTGTAACAAACAATTGATAATTCTATTGTGCTTTTTAGCTTGTTTATTTATTTCTTTCAACGTTTTAAAGCTATCTACGCCGTGAATTAAATCAACAAAATGAGCCATGTACTTTACTTTATTGCGTTGTAAATGCCCAATCATGTGCCATTTTATATCTTTAGGTAATTCATCGTACTTAGTCACCATTTCTTGAATTTTATTTTCACCAAATATTCGCTGACCAGCATCATAGGCTTCCTGTAAATCGGCGATAGGCTTAGTTTTAGAAACAGCAACTAATGTTACATTTTCTGGTAGTGTTGATTTTATTTTTTGAAGATTTTCTTTAATTCCTGTAATCATAATAGTTGTTTATCAGACTTTATACTAAAACTCGTAAATAGTTAAAGCACTTCTTAGCTTAGGTTCTATGTAGGTTGTTTTCGGTGGCATCATTAAACCAGCATCAACAATAGTTTTTAGTTCTTGAATGTTAGTGGGTAACATTCCAAAAGAAACTTTAAACTCACCACTATCTACTTTTGTTTTTAGCTCCAACCCATCAGATTTATCTTGTGAATATACAATCTTGGAGGCGTTTCTAATATCCTCAATTCCTAAAACAGGTTCTAAAACAGTGGTATATAAAATATAAGCATCTAATTCGCTTAAACAATCAGTAAACTCATAAGCTGATTTACGTAAATATAAAGCATAAAACTCACCATTTAAATACATGCTAAAATGATGCTTTTCTTTAGGCCTGTATAGTTCTTGTCCACGGTTTTCAATTCTAAAGTGTGTGTCAAGCTCCATTAAAAGTTCTTCGGGTGTTAATCCGTTTAAATCTCTTATAAATCTATTGAATTCATAAATTTTTACCTGACTCTCAGGTAATAGGTAACTCATAAAAAAGTTATAGTCTTCTTTTCCTGTATGCCTAGGATTGTTCTCTGCTAAATTTTTTGCTAATAAACATGAAGATGTTGAACGATGATGTCCATCGGCAATATATAGGGTGTTAACATCTTTGAATGCTTTAGCTATTTCTTCAACATCTTTCTCATCATTTATTACCCATAAAAAATGTAAATACTTGTCAGATGTAGAGAATTCATACTCAGCTCTTTTCTTCTGATATTTTTTTACAATAGAGTTAATTACAGTATTGTCAGGGTAGGTGAGTAGTACAGGTTCTGCATTAAAGCCTGTATTTTTTAGGTAGTTTTCGAACAATAATTCACGTTCTTTTAGTGTGTCTTCGTGTTTTTTTATTACTTCTTTATGATAATCTTCAACAGATGTGGCTGCTATAATTCCACAAAAACTATTATTAGGTGTTTTTTTTTGATAAATATAATAAGCAGGAGTTTCATCTTGCTTAAAGATTTCATTTTCTTTAAACTCTAAGTAACGATTGTGTACCAATTTAAAACGCTGTTCTCCTGTTACATCTTGTTTATGATATTTATAACCTGGGTTAATTACGTGTAAAAAAGTATACGGGTTAAAATCGAGTTTAGCTCCAATTTCCGCAGGGGTATAAATTTCATAAGATTTAGAAGATACTAAAGCAACTTTATCACGGGTAGCTCTAACTGCTTTAAATGGTTTTACAATTGCCATAAATTATTCGTTTAGTAATTCGATGATTTTATTAGCAAGTTCAATCCCAACTCTATCTCTTGCTTCAAGCGTTGAAGCTCCAATATAAGGTGTCATCGATATTTCAGGATTCATTAATAATTGAATTTCAGGTCTTGGTTGACTTTCAAAAACGTCTAATCCTGCATATTTAATCTTTCCGCTTTCAATAGCTTTAATTAAATCCACCTCATTTAAAACACTTCCATGGGAAGTGTTTATAATTCCTATCCCTGTTTTCATTTTATCAAACAACGAGGCTTCTATTATATATCCTTCTTGCGCTGGAAGGTGCAAGGTTATAAAATCTGATTTTGATAATAAATTGTCTATAGTATCTGTTTCAATAAAAAAATCTACTGATTGTCCATCAAAAAAAGAAATAGTGATAGTAGCATTATCTACTTCAGTATCAGTAGCTATGACTTCCATACCTAAGGCTAAAGCAGTTTTTGCGACTTCTTGTCCTACTGTATCAAATCCTATAATACCTAATGTTTTGCCTCTTAACTCCGTTCCTTGTGAGTACTCTTTTTTTAAAGCATTAAAACGCATATCTCCTTCTAAAGGCATTTCACGATTTGATTGGTGTAAAAAGCGAACCATTCCAAGTAAATGGGCAAATACAAGTTCTGCAATTGAAGTAGCAGAAGCATCTTCGCTATTCACTACATGAACTCCATTATCAATAGCATAATCTACATCAATATTATCCATTTCTGTTCCAGCACAAGCAATAAGCTTTATACTTGGGCAGGCATCAATCAACTCTTGTCGTATTTGTGTAGTATTTCCTACAACAATAGCATCAATAGTATGATCGTTTATATAGTTTTCTAATTGTTCTTGTGCAACTTTAGTGTTAATTACTTCAAAGCCTTTGCTTTCTATAGCCTGTATTCCACTAGTGGAAATTCCTTCATTCATTAATATCTTCATCGTTCTTAAATATTATATAATGTCATTGTAAAAAAATGATGTTTTTCTAACTTATTCTTTCTAATTCTTGCATTACATCCACTAAAGCTTGAACACTGAATAGAGGTAAAGCGTTATACATACTTGCACGGTAACCACCAACACTTCTATGACCATGTAATCCATTAATGTTGGCTTCTTGCCACATTTTATCAAACTTAGTTTGTAAGTTTTTATCAACTAAGGTAAAAGTAGCGTTCATATCACTTCTATCTTCTGTAGTAGCAACTCCTTTAAATAAAGGATTTCTGTCTATCTCACTATATAGTAAAGCTGATTTCTTTTTGTTTACCTTTTCAATAAACTCGATGCCTCCTAAATTTTTTAACCATTCTAATGTTAGCATGGAAGTATATACAGCAAATACAGGAGGTGTATTGAACATACTTTCCTTATCAATAATTACCTGATAATTCAACATTGAAGGAATTTGGCGATCTACTTTACCTAAAATTTCTTCTTTTACCACAACTAGTGTAGTACCAGCAGGTCCCATGTTTTTTTGAGCACCTGCATAAATCAAATCAAATTTTGAAAAATCTAGTTGACGAGAAAAAATATCAGAGCTCATATCACATATCATTGGAACCGTAGTTTCAGGAAAGTTCTTCATTTGTGTTCCATAAATGGTATTATTGCTAGTACAGTGAAAATAATCTACATCTACAGGAATTTCATATGCTTTAGGAATGTAGTTGAAGTTTTTATCTTTAGAAGAAGCAACTTCTATCAATTCACCAAATAGCGTAGCTTCTTTTATCGCTTTGTCACTCCAAATTCCTGTATTTAAATAGGCTGCTTTTTTATTCAGTAAATTATAGGCTACCATTAAAAATTGCATGCTAGCACCACCTTGTAAAAACAATGCTTTATAGCCTTTGTTCTCTAACCCTAATAACTCTAGGGCTAAACTTCTAGCTTTTTCAATTACATCTACAAAAGGTTGACTTCTGTGAGATATTTCGATTAAAGACAGATTTTCATTGTTAAAATCGATAATTGCTTCGGATGCTTTTTTTAGTACCTCTTCAGGTAAAATACAAGGCCCTGCACTTAAGTTATGTTTTTTCATTTGTGTTGTTGTGTTTAGCTACACAAAGGTGCAAATTTATATAGAGACTTTTTTAAATTTTAGATAAAAACTCTAGTGTATTTACTCCGTCAGCATAGTCATATAACTTAGGGTGTTGTGTTTGTCCAAACGCTATTTCATTTTCAATAAAATCACTTGCTACAATACACTGAATTTGATCTCTGTCTTCCCAAAGTTTAATTTTTAAATCATCAGTATTTTCATAGTATTCATAGAAAACAGAGGAGATAGGCGAGGCGTAGCTCTTATCTTCTTTAACCATTAAAAAGCCGTTTTCTAAAATATTAAATTCACTCATTAAATACACCGCTTTATTGTAATCGTAATTATTGGCATATTTCGTATTATTAATAATTTCATGTTGTTGATACATTCCGTTGAAAAAAGCATCAAAGTTATAGTTTTTGGGGATAAATATTTTAGAAACTGAACGACAACCCAAGCCGAAGTAACGAAAAATATCTTCACTTAAATTTTGCATTTGTTTTTCAGATTCGTTTCCGCTTAAAACAGCAACAGAATTTCTGTTTTTTCTAATAATACTTGGCTTACCTTTAAAATAGTATTCAAAATAACGAGCAGTATTATTACTACCAGTAGCAATAACAGCATCGA
Source organism: Tenacibaculum sediminilitoris (assembly GCF_964513795.1). Classification (NCBI taxonomy): domain Bacteria; kingdom Pseudomonadati; phylum Bacteroidota; class Flavobacteriia; order Flavobacteriales; family Flavobacteriaceae; genus Tenacibaculum; species Tenacibaculum sediminilitoris. The sequence goes on from NZ_CAZEQR010000011.1 coordinate 91,296, forward strand.
AGTCAGTTAACTTCTCCTCGGTAAATGTAATTTTTCCTTTTAATTCAGGTTCAACATACTCTAAATATTTTGCTAAAAAAGGAAGTAAGTGTTTATCGTTTGAAGATTGTTTAACCAGTACTGAATGTCCAGAAATAAGCACTGATAAAAAATCATGAAATCCTACTAGAGGTATATTTCCAGCCATGATAATAGCAACCAATTTAGAATCATTTTTACCTAAATTTTCTTTGTTTACCCATTGTGTTAAGTTATCAGAAATGAGTGCTTTTGACCAGTTTTCTATCGAAAATAATAGGTTTTCTTTTGTAAACCAAGAGTTATTTTCTTTAGCTATTTTTAGCTGATGCTTAAAGCCATCAAAAAAGAACTCATTGTGTTCTATATGCTCTTTTCTCTCGATTTTTTCTTGAGAGAATTGACTTAAAAATTCTCCTAGTTTATGAAAAGCGTTAATTCTACTTTTTATACTATCCATTTATTTGGTTCTAAATTAAATTGGAACTATTTTTGCGAATGCAAAGTTACAAAACTGAAAGAGATTAATTATGGCAATTATAATAACTGATGAATGTATAAACTGCGGGGCTTGTGAACCTGAATGTCCAAACACAGCTATTTACGAAGGATCAGACGATTGGAAATATGCAGATGGAACTGATTTAACTGGAAATGTAGTTTTACCAAATGGTAAATTTGCGAATGCAGATGAAGACCAAGAGCCAATTTCAGATGAAATTTATTACATTGTTGTTGATAAGTGTACAGAATGTAAAGGTTTCCATGAAGAACCTCAATGTGCAGCAGTTTGTCCTGTAGATTGTTGTGTTCCTGATGAAGATAATGTTGAAACAGAAGAAGAATTGTTAGCAAAACAACGTTTTATGCATAATGATTAAATAGTTTATAGAGACTATTTGTTGTTTTAAAAAAATACTAAATATTAAGAGACTAAATATTCAATAAAAAAATTGAAGTATTTAGTCTCTTTTTTATTACATAAGTGAAACAATTAAAATTTATAGTTAACAGATAAATTAAATAGAGAACCTAATTGACTAAAATGATAACCATCATAAGTCATTTGTGAATATCTCTGATTAAACGTAATTAAATTTGATTGTGTTTTTACTTGAGCAGGGTCGTTTAAAATTGCTTGACCATTGGCGTTTTCAGCTTTAAAGCTCCACTCAGGTAATACGTCTAATATATTATTAGCATTGAAAGAAATCGTCCAATTCTTATCAACATTAAAGTTTACTCCGAAATCTGTAACGATTTTAGGTGTGAATTCTGTTCTTAAATTAGAATCTAAACCTTGTTGTTTAAAGGTAGTTTTTCCAAAATAGGTATTGTTTACAGAGAAACCAAATTTACCGATATCATACGTTGTACCTAAAATCCATTTTGTTTTGGGTCTTGAAGTGAAGAATAGCGCTTCTTGAGTAGCATTAACAACAGATTGTCCTGAATTTGCAGCGAAAGCAGGATTTTTAACAGCTCCATCTCTTTCGTTTTCAATAGTGTAGTTACCAGATAAATTGAAACCTAATTTACCATTTCCAACTTCTAATCTATTGTAACTAAATACGAAGTCTAAACCTGAAGTTTTAGTATCAATTGCATTTACGAAGAAACTAACATCAGATAAACCTGCAAATGCCTGAGTGTTTGGAGGAGTCAACTCAGTACTTAGTACGATTCTATCATCTACAGCAATACTGTAATAATCAATAGTAAATGAGAAGTTTTTAAAAGGCTTACCTCCAATTCCAACAGTAAAGTTAGTAGATTCTTCAGCGTTTAATTTAGGAATCCCTAACAAACGAGCTTGAGGCGATACATTATTTACCAAACCACCTACTTGAATTCCTTGACCTGGAACAAAACTATACTGAGCTTTTTGAGTGTAAATTTGATGTAATGTAGGCGCTCTAAATCCTGTAGAAACAGAAGCTCTTAAGGTATATTTATCATCAGCAAATTTATAACGTGAACTAGTTTTCCAAACAAAAGTACTTCCAAAGTCTGAATAGTTCTCAGCTCTTACAGTTCCGTTGATTAGGAAATCTTTGTTAATATCCCAATCTAAACTTAGATATCCTCCTAAATTATATCGATTAAAATTACCTGAATTCTCTGGTCTATTTCCTGCAAACGAATCTGCACCACCACCATCGTAAGACGCTAAACCTCCTTCAATAACCTCAAAGTTTTCCGTTCTAAACTCAGCACCTAACGCTATAGAAACCTGATCTGATAATACTTTTGAAATATCTATATTACCTACTACGTGGTTAAAAGCCGTTCCTCCAGGGTCAAAACTAATAGGACTATTTTCTCTATATAATTGAGAACTTTCAGAAAGCTCTCCTAGATCTACAATTCCATTGTTATTTGAGTCAACCCATGTTGTAGGTGATAAAACAACATTACCGTTATGAGAGTTGCTAATACTGTACGTTTGTTCATTACCTCCAAAAGTTACACTGGCATCTACATTCCAATCATTCAACTTAGATTTGAATCCGATTGTTCCATTATAGTCATTTAAATTACCTTCAAAGGTAGGAACATAACCGTCATATCCTCTAGGGTTTGTTGGGTTGCTACCTGGAAAAAAGTTAGCTAAATAAGGATAATCATCAAGCGTTCTCCAGTAAGGAGTTCTGTAATTAGCAAAGCTATTTACCTTTTTATATACATATGCAGCGTTGAAGTATAACTGGCTTTTTTCATTTAAATCTACGGCTCCATTGACTAAGAATTTAGCAGCAGTTGTTTCAGGAGAACCATTAATGTTTCCTGCGTCTGGTCTTCTTGATAAAAATTCTCTAACATCATTAATATCAGCACCAAAGTCAGCAGCCTCTCCTTCAGCATCAACTATACCTGGTCTGTTTGCTAAAGCTGTTTTAGAGAAATCGATGGTGTAATTTATAAAACCTTTACCGCTTCCGATTTTATCTCCGTTATTAATACTTACTCCTAGCATTTCTCCATCACCTTCTCCTGTAACTCCTGATCTAAAAGTTGCAGATCCATTTTTATAATCATCTTTTAAAATGATATTCATTACTCCCGCAATTGCATCAGAACCGTATTGAGCAGAAGCTCCATCACGTAAAATCTGAATTGATTTAATAGCATCTGTAGGGATTCCTGAGATGTCTGCACCAGTTTCACCTCTACCTGGAGAAGTTTGTGTGTATAACAAAGAACTTAAATTCTTACGCTTTCCATTGATAAGTATTAAAGTTCTACTAGGTCCCATATTTCTAATTTCATAAGGATCTAATAGTGATGTTGCATCGTTAACAGGTGTGTTTACTGTGTTAAACGAAGGTATTTTGTATTGTAATGCTTTGTCAAAAGTAGTCTGTCCTGTAGCTTGTAATTCTTTTACACCTACAATATCCACTGGTAATGGACTTGAAGTATTACTTCTAGCAGGAGTTCTACTACCAGTAATAACTACTTCATCAAGTTGAAGACCTTCTTTTAAGGTAATATCAAATATGGTTTTTCCACCAACTGTAATTTCTTGCGTTTCAAAACCTGAAAAACTCACAACCAAAATTGCACCTTCTTTTACTGTGAGTTGGAATTTTCCATCAAAATCTGTATTGGTACCATTTAGAGTACCTTTTTCCAAAATATTAGCCCCTGGTAGTACTTCATTAGTAGCATCTTTTACGGTTCCAGAGATTTTCATCTGAGACCATGATAGGCTACTAAACGCAAAGGCAAAAAGTAATGTTAAGAGTTTTTTCATAAAATAAAAATTTAGTTAATAATTAAGAAGATGATTAGTATTTTAATATTTTTTTAACAACCACCTTTCATATTCATTAAGTATATTTTATTTATTTTATACTCCTTATTTTTAAAAAAATTAGAATTTTACCAGAAACTTACTGTAATAAAAACTACCATTTGTGCCCATTTGTACGGCATCCCAAACGCCACCACTATCAGTGTTTTCAGATTGTTGAGAGGGGTATGTGTTAAACAAATTATCAACTCCAACTTGAAAAGAAAAATTTTTGTTTATTTCGTAAGAAATATGAGAATCTAAAGTGTATTTTGATTTATAATGATCAATTGAAGCTCGTAATCGCTCTTCAGAAGAGTTGTTAAAATTACTTAAAGGTTTATTAATTTGCCAATCTATAAGTTGCAAATTACTAAATTTAGTGATTGAACTGCTTATTGTAAAATTACCAAAAGTATAAATTGCGTTAAGGATAAGTTTATATTTTGGAGCAGAGGCTTTTAAAAAATACTGTTCTCTTGTTCCGAAGAAAGTTTCCTGGTGTAAATCGTTGTTTTGAATACTAGTAATTTCCATTTTATTCAGATTACCAGAGAGGTTGGTAAGTAGTGTTGAATTGTTAAATTGTTTAGACCAATTAAACCTAAAATCTATACCGTAGGTAGCTGTATTTACACCATTTGCAAAGAATTGCACATTCTGCACATTTGCATTTAAACTTGAGGCATCAAAATTCCCAGTAAGAATAATTCTATCCTTAATAAAGATGTAATAAGAGTCTATAGTAAAAAAAAGATTATTATTAAATTTATGAGTAATTCCCAAACTATAGTTTGTAGCTCTCTCTTCTTTTAATTGGTTTATGCCAAATTTTCGAGTTATAGAATTGTTATTAGCTATTAAAAAAGATTCTACAGGATTGCCACCAATATAATTGGTAAACTTTAAGTTATAGTATATCTGTGCTAATGAAGGGGCTCTAAAACCAGTACTGAAAGAAAAGCGTAGGTTTGTTTTTGGAAGTATTTTATATCTTGAAGCAATTTTTGTATTTATGGTACTTCCAAAATCACTGTAGTTTTCATATCTAAGAGCCGTCGCTAGTAACCATTTTTTAGTGACATCAATTTCGCTATCAAAATATAGACTAAAACTGGTTCGGGTTCTGTCAACTTCATTGGTAGGAGCATAGCCAGGAAAACCTTGCGAACCCCCAGGCCTTATTTTTCCGTTTAATGTTGGAATTAAGTTTGAAGGTGTATTATAGGTGATAATATTTCCGTTAATATCATAAGATTGATATGAGCCTAACTCTCCTGAGAATATTTTGTAATTCTCTATTCTGTTTTCAAGTCCCATAGCAATGTGAAGCCCCTTTAAGAAATTATTATAGTTTTTTGATAAGTCTATATTAGTAGCATTTTGACTCAAGCTATGTCCTCCTGCATCAAATTCAGTAGGAGATTTGTCTAATAAGGTAGCGTTTAAAGTTTCTTTGATAAAATAATGGAAATAATTTTTTCCGTAGGTATTGCTAAAGTCTACATGTAAACTGTTTATCCTTCCTTTTATTCCTAATGTTATAGACTTATCAGAAATGTTTGAAGTAATCAGTGGGTTAAAACCTTCTGGATAAATACTGGTTACGTTTCGTTCACTATCATAAGGTCTGGTAAAGGCATAAGCCTGAGTATTTTTATAATTGTAACCTCCATTGGTGTAAGCTTTAATGCTATGTGACATAGGAATTTCTGAATTAAAAAACAAACTGCTACCAGTAAAGGCAGCATCCCCATAATTATTTCTAATACTTGTTCCTTGTCTAAAAGTATGTCCTTTTGTTAAAAATTCCGCAGAAAGGTTCACAAAGCCATTTTCCCTAATTGAAGTACCATAATTAATACCAGCTTTGTAGGTTAAACCATCAATTCTTTTTCTTTTTTTGTCAGAATTATTGTTTGCATTGTGAAAACCAAATGTAGAGCTGACAGTTGTTTCGTTTGAATTGTCGTTTAAGACAATGTTAATTACCCCAGCAATAGCATCAGAACCATATTGAGCAGAGGCTCCGTCTTTTAAAACTTCAATACTTTTTATAGCTGAAGCGGGGATTGCGTTTAAATCAGTACCTGAATTGCCTCTACCTCTAGTTCCGTATAGATTAATGAGAGAAGCTTGATGCCTTCTTTTACCATTAATTAAAACTAATGTTTGATCAGGTCCTAAACCTCTGTAGGTAGCAGGAATAATATGATCAGCTCCATCAGACCCAGATTGCTTAGTCGCATTAAAAGAAGGTATTGTACTTTGAATGAATTGATTTACTTCAGTAAAACCACTCTTTTTTTTCATGTTTTGAATATCAATAACCTCAGTAGATACAGGAGAATCTGATTTTTTTCGCCTATTATTTCTAGAGCCAACGATTAGAACTTCATCTAATTGTACGCCAGCAGTTAAAATTACTCGTATAAATTTTTTTTGAGGGGTAACTGTAAGTGGAGCAAAACCTATGTGCGAAAATTTTACTGAATTTTGCCCTAGTAATTCAAGATCAAATGTACCATCATTTTTCGTTATGGTTCCATTATGAGTATTATTTTCAATGACGTTCACTTTTCTTATAGGTTGATAAAACTCGTCTAGAACAATTCCACGAATAAATGTTTTGTTACTGGTGGTACTCTTGGTGTTATCTGTTGTCAGATGTGAACTTACATACTCTTTGTTTTTACGATGATCTCCTATTAATTTGTTTTCTTGAGCAAGATATAAAACATAGTAGTTATTGCCCAGATAATCAACTTTAAAGGGTGTTACTTTTTTTAATAAAGAAATAGACTGTTCTAAGGTAAGAGCATTGAAAGGAATAACATCTATTTTTTTGTTTTGGATACTTAATGGATTGTAAGTAAAAAAAATATTGTTTTTACGGCTAATACTATCTAACGCTTCTTCTAGTGATATAAATTTTTGATCTTGACCATACGAAAAGCCAAAAACAAATAAGAATACAAAAAAGCAGAAGGTGCATAAGTTTATATTCTTACAGGTCATTGAAAACAAAGTTTAACTAGTTCTTGTAAACGACTAAATTACTACTTTCTTTTTTGATAGCTACTCCAGTAGATTTTCTTATTGCATTAAGGCAAATATCTAAGTTATGTGTAGGTACTGTACCTGTTATTAAGATGTTTTTAACATCAGTAGTTTTGTATTTAAAGCTAACCCCATAAGTGTCAGAAACTCTATTTAAAGCTTTTTCTAAGGTATAATTGTAAAACACTAATTTGCCATTTTTCCAAGAAGTTTGTTCTTCTTTAGAACTTACATTTTTATCTATTAAAATCTTTTTGTCTTTTGATGAATACTCTATGTAGTTACCAGGGGACATCTTTTTAAATTCACCATTATTAAGAGTTAACCAAATGTTTCCTTCTTCCAAGTACACTCTGGTCTTTTTTCTTAGTGTGTTAACATTGAATTGAGTACCATAAACTTCAACAACCAAATCGTTAGTATGAACCCAAAATTTTGCATTTGAAGTTTCTTTTTTATGAACCTTGAAATAGGCTTCGCCTTTTAACCAAACTTTTCTAGCATCATTTTTTTTGTAAGATATACTCGAATTTGAGTTGAGAATAACCTGAGTTCCATCTATTAACTTTAGCTCAAGAACTTCTCCATAAGCTGTTTTATGTGTAATTTTTGAAAATTCAAAATAAGTAAAAATACTAAAGCACAGTATAACAGCAATACTAGCTGCTATTGCATATTGGATAATTGGATATTTTTGTTGAGTAACTTTATTTTTTGCTTTTTTATCTTGAATGTTTTTAAGTTTAAACTCTAGTTTATTCCATTCAAATGCAATTTTTTCTTCAGAAAGATTACTTTCTTTAAAGTTGATGCCTAATAGAATATCACGTGCTTCATAAGCCATATTCTTTTTAGTTGAATTGTTCTTCAACCAAAAATCCCAAAAAGAAACATCTGATAACTGGCTATTAAAAGCCCAATTTTTAAAAGATACATCATTTAAGAAATCGTGAATTGTATTGTACGTTTTTTTTGTCATTAAATAATATAAATACTAAGGCATACACACTTATATAAGAGTGTAAATTATTAAATATACTCTTTTAGTGGTACAAATTTATGAATTTAATAATTTAATAATTTATCGATAGCTACATCTTCTCTTAAATTCTTAATGGCTTTGTGAAGAGTATTGATAACGCTTTGATAGTTAATGTTCATAGTTTCAGCTATTTCATTCGCCTTGAGGTTACAATGAAACTTTAAATAAATAACTTCGCGTTGTCTTTTAGGTAATTGGTTGATAAGTAAAGCTAAGTTTTTATTTCTAAAAGTTGTTGATTCTTGGTTCGTAATAAATTCTTCTGCGGTAAAATTAATATCCACAATATTGGAATCTACATGCCTAACCATTATATGTTTTTGTCTTTTGTTAATTTTCTTTATGATAAATCTTCTAAACGAAGAAAATAAATAAGGAGCAATTGAATCTAGATCACTCAAGTTCTCTTTGTGCTCATATATGTAAACAAAGAAATCTTGAAGAGCATCCTCTGTTAAAACTTTATCTTTAGAAATTTTTAACCCGTAATTAAATAGAGAAGCATAAAATTTCTTGAATAATATAGAAAAAGATGCAAGGTCACCTTCTTTTAATGATTTCCATAGTATTTCATCTGTTAAGTCACTCATTAATCATTAGTTAAATTTTGTTAAAATTAATAAAAAAATAACAAAGCCATAAAAAACAATTGAGATAGTTTTGTCTTAATAGTTAATATTTGAGTAAATAGTAAAGTAATATACTATATTTGCACTCGCAAAATTTCAATAAAACAATAGAATGAAAGCTGGAATTGTAGGATTACCAAATGTAGGAAAATCAACCTTATTTAACTGTTTGTCGAATGCAAAAGCGCAAAGTGCAAACTTTCCGTTTTGTACCATTGAACCTAATTTAGGAGTGGTTAACGTACCTGATGCTCGTTTAGAAAAGTTAGAAGAATTAGTAAATCCTGAAAGAGTTTTACCAGCAACTGTAGAGATTGTAGATATTGCTGGTTTAGTAAAAGGAGCTAGTAAAGGTGAAGGTTTAGGAAATCAATTTTTAGCGAATATTCGTGAAACAGATGCTATTTTACATGTATTACGTTGTTTTGACAACGATAATATCGTACACGTGGATGGTTCTGTAGATCCTATCCGCGACAAAGAAACTATTGATATTGAATTACAATTAAAAGACTTAGAAACTGTTCAAAAACGTTTAGAACGTGTAAAAAGAACAGCTAAAACAGGTAATAAGGAAGCACAGGTAGAATTAGAGGTTTTATTAAAAGTTGAAGCTACTTTGTTAGAAGGAAAATCTATACGTTCTATTGAGTTCACTGAAAAAGAAGATGAGTTTGTAAAACCTTTACAGTTTATTACAGCAAAACCTGTTTTATACGTTTGTAATGTTGATGAAAATTCAGCTGTTTCAGGAAATGCTTATGTAGATAAGGTAAAAGAAGCGGTAGCAAATGAAAGTGCTGAAGTTATTGTATTAGCAGTAGGAACTGAAGCTGATATAACTGAGTTAGAAGATTATGAAGAACGTCAAATGTTCTTAGCAGATATAGGATTAGAAGAAGCAGGAGTTTCTCGTTTGGTTCGTTCAGCTTATAAGTTATTAGACTTACAAACTTATTTTACAGCAGGAGTTAAAGAAGTAAGAGCTTGGACAATTCCTGTAGGAGCTACAGCACCACAAGCAGCAGGAGTTATTCATACTGATTTTGAAAAAGGATTTATACGTGCTGAAACTATTAGTTATGATGATTATGTATCATTTGGTAGTGAAGCAAAGGTAAAAGAAGCTGGTAAAATGAGAGTAGAAGGAAAAGAATATATTGTTAAAGATGGTGATATTATGCACTTTAGATTTAACGTGTAATCTTTTGATAAATAAAGCATAAACTCCACTAAAAATTAGTGGAGTTTTTTTGTACCTTAGAATTTCAAATTCGCTTACTATGCAACTAGAAAAACAAACACTTCAGTTTTTAAAAGATTTAAAAGAAAATAATAATCGAGAATGGTTTACTGACTTTAAATCACGTTTTACAGAAGCTCAAAACAATGCCAAAGCTCTTTATAAGCAGGTTGAAGAAAACTTAAATAAACATGATGAGATTGATAAGTTTAAGTTGTTTAGAATTTACAGAGATGTACGTTTTTCAAAAGATAAAACACCCTATAAAACACATTTTGGAGGTTCTTTCCATAGAAAAAAACCAGAATTAAGAGGAGGATATTATTTACATATTTCTCCTGGAGATAGTTTTGTTGCTGGCGGGTTTTGGGAGCCTAACAAAGAAGATCTTTTTCGTATCCGTAAAGAGTTTGAAGTAGATGCTTCTGAGATTAGAGAAATTTTAAAAGAAAAAAACTATATAAAACATTTTGGAGGTAAGCTAGAGGGAGATGAGCTTAAAACTGCTCCTAAAGGATTTGATAAGCAGCATCCTGATATTGATTTGATTCGTAAAAAAGGCTATATTGCTATTCAACGTTTTTCTGATAAAGAAGTATTAGCACCCGAATTCTTAACAAAAGTGGATGATGCTTTTAAAGCTTTACGTCCGTTTTTTGATTATATGAGTGATGTGTTAACCACAAACTTGAACGGAGAGAGCATTTTAGATTAATTTAGATTGAGCTTAACTTCTCTTTTTAAGTAAGTATAAGTAATTGCAGTGGATAAAACATCAGCTATTGGAAAAGACACCCAAACACCATTTACCCCATAATATTTAGGTAGAATATACACTAAAGGTATTAAAAAGAAACCTTGTTTTAAGAGGGTTAATAGCAATGCAGGTAAAGCTTTACCTGCTGCCTGAAAATAGGCAGACCCAATTAATTGAGTGGTGATTACTGGTGTTGCTAAAAAAGCTATGATTAATGCATTAGGTGTAAGGCTTAATAGTTTTTCATCTTTCGTAAAAACACCCACCAATTCATTAGGAAATAACATTATCATAATAAAAATTAAAACAGCAATACCAGTACCATAAAGTATAGATATTTTTATAGTTTCCTTAACTCTTGATGTGTTGTTGGCTCCGTAATTGTATCCTGCAATAGGTAAAAAACCTTGTGTAACTCCTAAAACGGGGAATAAAGCAAATAACATAACCCTGTTAACAATACCATAGATTGCAATTGAAATTTCACCTCCATACTTAAAAAGAGAAAAGTTTAAGATAATGGTCAAAATGCTTATTGTTCCCTGTCTCACTACAGTTACTCCTCCTAAAGAAACAATATCTTTTACAATTGAAAGGTTTAATTTAAAATACTTTGGAATAATTTTTAATTGTGTATTTTTTGAAATAAAGAACCATAGAATAAATAATCCACTAACAGCATATGAAATAGAAGTAGCCAAACCAGCACCAAACATTCCTAAATCCATAAACTTGATAAAAACAATATCTAAAAAAATATTCGCAATTGCAGGAAATAACATAGTAAGCATAGCATAATTAGGTTTCCCAACTGCTCTGATGACAGGATTCCCCATCATTGCAAAAGCCAAAAAAGGAACTCCCCAAACAATTACATCAAAATACTCAGTAGCAGGTGTTATAATATCTCCATTTGCCCCAAAAAGTTGTAAAATAGGAGTGCTAAAAAATGTTCCTACTAACACAAATAAAATAGATAATACAATGGTTAATGAAATTTGATTCCCAAAAACTTCAAAAGCTTTATTTTCTTTATTAGCTCCTAATGCTCTAGAAATTATAGAACTTCCTCCAATCCCAACTCCCATTCCTATTGATGATATTAAAAAAGCAATAGGTAATACTACAGTAATTGCAGCAATAGCGAGTACACCAATCCATCTTCCAACAAAAATAGTATCAACTATCATATTAATTGACATCACTAAAATCCCGATAGAAGCAGGAATAGCTTGTTTTAAAATAAGTTGACTAATACTTTTTGTACCTAAGTCGTTAGCGATTTTATTCATGCTGACTAAATTAGTGTGAATTATTCATCAAAAATAAAAAGCAGGTTAGATTTAAGTAATAATTAACATCAATCTTGTAAGTTTGTGGTATGAGTTTATTTGAACAAAAACACCTTGTAACTCCAGAAGAAATAGATGAATACAACCATGTAAATAATGTGGTGTATGTACAATGGATGCAAAATATTTCTGATGCTCATTGGAAAGAGCTTTCTAAAAATGCTAGTAATATTGATTATGTTTGGTTTGTTATTAGGCATGAAATAGCTTATAAAAATCAAGCAATATTAGGAGATGAAGTGATACTTAGAACATGGGTAGGTAAAACAGAAGGAATAAAATCAATACGTCATTTTGAATTTTATAGAGACAAAACACTCTTGGTAAAATCACAAACTACCTTTTGTTTATTAGATGCTAAAACACGTAAACCCAAAAGAATTACGAAAGAAGTTACAAACTTACTTTTACCGTAAAAAGAAATAATATATTTGCGCTTAATAATTTAAGAGAATGACAACATTTACAGCATTAGGAGTACGAAAAGAATATGTTAAAGGGTTGAAAGAATTAGGAATAATAACTCCTACTGAAGTACAAGAAGAAGCGATACCTTATTTACTTGAAAACAACTCAGATTTTATTGGGTTAGCACAAACAGGTACAGGTAAAACTGCTGCTTATGGTTTGCCTATTTTACATAAAATAGATGCTTCGAAAGGCAATATTCAAGCATTAATATTATCCCCTACGAGAGAATTGGTTCAGCAAATAAAAAAACAACTATTTAAGTTTACGAAATACGTAGACGATAAAATTTTTATAGAAGCTGTTTATGGAGGAGAAAAAATTGAACGTCAAATAAATAATCTAAAAAGAACTACCCATATTATTGTTGCAACTCCAGGACGCTTAATTGATTTAATCGAAAGGGGAGAAGTGGATTTAAAAAACATTAACACTTTAGTGTTAGATGAAGCTGACGAAATGCTAAGTATGGGGTTTAAATTAGAATTAAATCGTATTTTAAAATATACTTCTGGTACTCGTAAAACATGGTTGTTCTCTGCAACAATGCCTGATGAAATACGAAGTATTATAAAAAAATATATGAATGCTTCAGCAAAACAAGTTGAAGTAAACAAAAATGTATTGGTGAATGCAAACATTACACATCAGTTTGTAACCACAACGATTCCTGAAAAAACAAACATTATTATTAAGTTTTTAGAAAAAAGACATGTTGAAAGAGGTATTATTTTTTCAAAAACTAAAGCAGGTGCTCAAAAACTAACAAAAGAGTTAAAAGAAGAAGGTTTTTCTGTGGAAGCTTTAGAAGGAGATATGCTACAAAAAGAACGCGATAAAGTAATGCGTGCTTTTAAAAATGAAAACCTTCAAGTGTTAGTATCTACCGATGTTTCTGCTAGAGGTATTGATGTTCAAAACTTAGCTTTTGTTATACATCATCAATTACCAGAACAATTAGAGTACTATACACATCGAAGCGGTAGAACTGCAAGAGCAGGGAAAAGAGGTGTTTCATTAGCGTTAATTCTTCAAAATGAAAGAAATCGTTTAGCTGAAGTTGAAAGAACATTACAAATACAATTTTCTGAAATATCAATATAAATGGATGTAATTTACGCCATAGACATTGCCGGAACTTTTGCGTTTGCTATTAGTGGCGCATTAGTAGCGATTAGAAAAAAATTTGATGTTTTTGGAGTCATTATTATAGCTTTTGTTACCGCTGTAGGAGGGGGGATGACTAGAGATGTACTTATTAATGCACACCCTATAAACTGGATTGGAGACATTAACTATATCTGGACAATTTTAATAGCTGTTACAGCCACTTTCTTATTTCGAAGTAAAATAGCACCATTAAGAAAAACCATGTTTCTATTTGATACCATTGGTATAAGCGTGTTTACATTATTGGGAGTTCAGAAAGGCTTAAGCTTTGATTTACACCCATTCATTGCTTTAGTTATGGGAATGTCTTCTGCGGTAATGGGAGGAGTGATTAGAGATGTATTAACAAACGAAATACCATTAATTTTTCACAAAGAAATATATGCTTCAGCCTGTTTAGCAGGAGGAATTGTTTACTTGCTATTATATCCTCTACATATGAATGAAGATTTACTCTTTGTTATTTCAGCAAGCATTATTGTTATTATAAGAACAATTGCTGTACAATATGAGCTAGAACTTCCTCTAATTAAAAAGGACGTTTTTAATAAATAGAAAAAAGTATGGAAAAATTAATTTTTAAAAATTTAGATGAACTTTCTGAGATAAAAGGAAAACAATTACCAATAGGAGAGTGGTATACTGTGACACAACAAATGATTAATGATTTTGCTAACGCAACACTTGATAAACAATGGATTCATATTGATGAAGAAAAAGCAGCTAAATATTCTCCAACAAAAACAACAATTGCACACGGATTTATGTCTGTTTCTATGCTATCTGAACTTATTTCAAAACAATTTGAAGTAAAAAGTGTAACCATGGGGTTAAATTACGGATTGAATAAAGTTCGTTTTCCTAGTCCAGTACCCGTGAATAGTGAGTTACGTTTGATTAGCTCAGTAAAAAAAATAGAAGATTTTAACAACGGTAAAAAGTTAACCTTTGATTGTGTAATAGAAGTAAAAGGACAAGAAAAACCAGCTTGCGTTGCTGAGTTTATTTTTGTTTTATTTGAATAAAAAAACTGTCTTATAAAAGACAGCTTTTAATTATATACTTTTTACGACTATGACAACCAGCCTTTGGCAATAGTCTTTTTCGAATACATCAATAAAAATACTCCTATAATAATTACCATTACAGGCATTATAATACTTCCTGATCCATATACTTCTACTACTTTACTCTTAAATAAGTTATACGACATTTGAACTATGATAGCTATTAGTGAAAGTAGAAACATAGTTCTCGCTAACTTTTTTCTCATTAGTAAAAAAACGCTAGCTATTAATCCACCAAAAACAGCAATAGCAAAAGCAGCGGTAACCCAAGCAGGAACATTATTGTACAAAGCTCTTTCTGCTTCAGGTAAAATAGCTTTAACTTCATCTGTCATATAAGCTTGACCAATGTAAGACATAACACCTAGTCCATTCCAAACTAAGGCAGCAATTCCAATAATCCAAAAAAGTGTAGAGGGTTTGTTTGAATCTGTCATAAAAATATTTTAGTTAGTTATTGCTAAATGTAACTATAAATAACTCAAAACAAAAAATATACTATAAATCATTGAAGTAATATGATTGATTATATGAAATATATTATGTTTTTGCTAAAATAATGTTAAAAAGGTATTATTAATGTAACAACAGTAGAAAATAAGCGTCATATAAACACATAATTACTTAACAGGTAATGTTTAGTGATTAGTTAGTTTTTAATAGTTGATTGAAAAGAAAAGGCTCGAGATATTATCCCGAGCCTTTTTTAAATATATTGCTTTTTAACAGGTTACTTTCTTTCTAAAAGTGCCATATAAAACCCGTCGAAACCAGATTTATGCGATAGTACTTTTTCGTCTTTTACAAATTTGAAGTCTTTTCCTGCATCAGAAGCTAAAAAGAATTGAACTTGTTGTTGATTCTCAGAAGGCAATACAGAACATGTAGCGTATACCATTTTTCCTCCTGATTTTACCATTTTAGAGTATTGTTGCAAAACTTCTTGTTGTGTACCACGAATTTTATCTAAAAACTCAGGTTGTAATTTCCATTTACTGTCTGGGTTTCTTCTAATTACTCCTAAACCAGAGCAAGGTGCATCTATTAAAACTCTATCAGCTTTTCCTTGTAACTTCTTTATTACTTTGGTAGAGTCTATTACACGAGTATCAATATTATGGGCTCCATTTCTTCGAGCACGAACTTTTAGCTTTTTTAACTTACTCTCGTAAATATCTAATGCTATAATTTGCCCTTTATTTTTCATTAATGAAGCTAAGTGTAGTGTTTTACCACCAGCACCAGCACATGTATCTACTACTTTCATACCTGGTTCAACATCTAAATAAGCAGCAACTAACTGAGAAGATGCATCTTGCACTTCAAAGAAACCTTTATGAAAAGCTTCAGTTTTAAATACATTAGCACGTTCTACTAAACGTAAAGCATCATCATGCCCTTTGATAAATTCGGTATCAATTCCTTCAGAAGCTAATTGCTTTTGTAAATGAGCTTTTGTAGTGTTTAATGTATTAGTACGTAAAATTACTTCAGCTTGTTTATTAAGAGCTGCTATTTCTTTTGTCCATACTTCTTCTCCCAATTCTTGTACTCCAACTTCATCAATCCAATCAGGAATTGATTCTCTAAATTTTCTAATTTTAGATAACTCATCAAATTTCCCTTTAATCCTTCTTGTAGGAGTCTCTTCAATTTGATTCCAATCAGGTAACTTAACTCCTCTTAAAACACACCAAACAACAAACAAACGCCATAAATCAGGACGTGCATATGGTACTTTTACATTCGCAATTTCAGCATATAAACGTTGCCATCTAACAATATCATATATCGTTTCAGCAACGAACTTTCTATCACGTGCTCCCCATCTTTTATCTCTCTTTAAAGCTTTCTCTACAGCTTTGTCAGCATATACACCTTCGTTAAATATATCACGTAAACTATCAATAACAGCATACGTTAAATTTCTATGTAATCTCATTTGATGAATTTAAGAGTGCAAAGATAGTTGATTTTAATGGCTTTTTGTATTTTCGTTCTTAATGAATTTAAATAAGCCTGTAACATATATAAAAGGAATTAGTGTTGCCAGAGCAGAGTTATTATTTACCGAACTAGGTATTAAAACCTGTAATGATTTATTACATCTTTTTCCATTTAGATACATCGATAAAACCCAGTTTTATACGATTAATCAGTTGCAACAAAATTCTGCTGAAGTACAAATTGTTGGTAAAATTACGGGAGTAAAAACAGTGAAGCAAAAAAGAGGAAGTAGGTTAGTCGCCACTTTTTCTGACGCTACAGGTACCATGGAATTGGTTTGGTTTAAAGGAGCAAAGTGGATAAAAGATAGTTTAAAAATAAATGTTCCGTATGTTATTTATGGAAAATTAAACTGGTATAACGGTATTCCTAATATGCCACACCCAGAAATGGAAACGGTAAAAGAATACAAAAGTAAGC
This sequence comes from Tenacibaculum sediminilitoris, assembly GCF_964513795.1. Taxonomy (NCBI): domain Bacteria; kingdom Pseudomonadati; phylum Bacteroidota; class Flavobacteriia; order Flavobacteriales; family Flavobacteriaceae; genus Tenacibaculum; species Tenacibaculum sediminilitoris. The sequence goes on from NZ_CAZEQR010000011.1 coordinate 108,325, forward strand.
TACAAATGGCTATGCAACCAGTGTATCCTTCTACTGAAAAATTAAGCACGAAAGGAGTGAGTAACAAGGTTATGCGTACTATGATTCAAAACTTGTTTCATCAAGCCTATAATGAAATTGAAGAAACCTTTCCTCCTTATTTTATTGAAAAATATCAGTTTTTAGGTAAAAAAGACTCTTTATTAAATATTCACTTTCCTAAAAATCAGGAATTATTAACCAAAGCACAATACAGATTAAAATTTGAAGAATTATTCTTTATTCAATTACAATTATTACAGAGAAAACTCATCCGAAAATCAAAAATAAAAGGTTTTGTTTTTGAACAAGTAGGAGAGGAGTTTACCAATTTCTACAATAATCATTTACCTTTCAATTTAACAAATGCCCAAAAACGAGTTTTGAAAGAAATTCGTAAAGATGTAGGTTCTGGAGCACATATGAATCGATTATTACAAGGCGATGTAGGGTCAGGTAAAACGATTGTGGCATTATTAACGATGTTATTAGCTATCGATAACGGTTATCAAGCTACCATTATGGCTCCAACCGAAATTCTAGCAACACAGCATTATAATGGGATTCTTGAACTTCTAGAAAATACAGGTATTAAGGTTGAATTGATTACAGGCTCTACCAAAACAAAAAAACGTAGAGAAATTCATGAAAGTTTAAAAGATGGTTCGTTACATATCCTTATAGGAACCCATGCTATTTTAGAAGATAAAGTTCAATTTAAAAACTTAGGAATTGCTATTATTGATGAGCAACATCGCTTTGGAGTAGCGCAGAGAAGAAAATTATGGGAGAAAAGTCCTTCTGATGGAAGGGCAATCCCTCCACATATTTTGGTGATGACTGCAACACCTATACCAAGAACATTGGCAATGTCCGTTTATGGTGATTTAGATATTTCTGTGATTGATGAATTGCCTCCAGGGCGTAAAGAAATTAAAACTGTACATCGTTATGATAGTAATCGTTTAGGGGTTTTTAAGTTTTTAAAAGATGAAATAGCGAAAAGGCGACAAGCGTATGTAGTATATCCGTTAATTCAAGAATCAGAAGTGATGGACTATAAAGACTTGATGGATGGGTATGAAAGTATTTCTCGTGAGTTTCCTGCTCCTAAGTATCAAATAAGTATCGTTCATGGACAAATGAAACCCGCTGATAAAGATTATGAAATGGAACGATTTGCCAAAGGAGATACTCAAATTATGGTGGCTACTACAGTTATTGAAGTAGGGGTAAACGTACCCAATGCTTCTGTGATGGTAATTGAAAGTGCAGAACGTTTTGGGTTGAGTCAGTTGCACCAATTACGAGGTAGAGTAGGGCGCGGTGCTGAACAAAGCTATTGTATTTTATTGTCGAGTTATAAATTGTCTTCTGACGGAAAAACTCGTTTACAAACGATGGTAGAAACCACAGATGGATTTAAAATAGCTGAAGTAGATTTAAAACTTCGTGGTCCAGGAAATATTATGGGAACGCAACAAAGTGGAGTTTTAAATCTCAAAATAGCAGATGTTGTTAAGGATAGTCCGATACTGCATACTGCACGTCAAACAGCTATTAACTTATTACAAAATGACCCTAACTTGTCTAAACCCCAAAATAGTAATTTGCTAAAATCTTATGAAAAACTTAAAAAAACAAGTGGAATTTGGAGTGATATTAGTTAATTAATGTTTTGATAATTAAGCTTACAAGAAATAAAACCAAATTTATATCGAATTTGAACAAGTAATAAACAGTATTAAAAAAGTCAGGTTTTACAAAACCTGACTTTTTTAATATTTGATTATGTAAGGCATTACTTTACACTTAAAAATGAAAAACGATACGATAATCCAATATTTATATAAGTATTACTTAAATTCCCTCCCCTGGCTTTAACATAACCTAAACCTCCTCTAATATGTAGTTTATCATTTAATTTATGGTTAAGCCCAATACTTGGTTTTACTATTAATCCTTGGCCAGTACTAATGCCACCACCTCCTGCTGCACCTCCCAATACTTGGGTAAAAATGGAAGTAGTATTATTAAAAAATGTATTTGATTGAATTCCTAAACCTACAATTCCTTCTGCGTAAGCGCCTGCATCTCCAAAATTAGCAAAAGACGTTTGTCCTGCTGCATAAAGGCATTTGTTTAAGAAAAAATTAAGCTGTAGTGATATTTGATGCATATCTTGATTAAATCCACCATCTCTAGCAGCATTTAGGTATAAATCTTGTTTAATAATGGCTTCAAAACCTTTAAATTTTCCTTTTGTAAACACTTGGTTACCTGATAAAATACCGTCTCTATCTACATAATATTTTAAACCAAAACCAAAAGTAGAGGAAATAAAATGAGAGTTAGGATTCATTAAATATCCTTTGTTTATAGAAGCGTATACATTATTAAATAATTTTTGCTCTAAAGAAATATCCGGATAAATTAAAAAGCCTCCTTTAGTGTCAACACCACCACCACCACCAGCTCCAACACCTAATTTGGCTAAAATGTTCGTACGGTTTTTATTCATTGATAAATGATACCCTCCACCTAAAAAAGTATCCATATAACCAGCTTTAATTCCATGATAAGCACCATCAGCTCTTACAAAAAAGAAAATATTATCTGTTAAGTATGAATTTAATTCAAATCCAGCTAATCGTATGGTGCTTCCTTTGTAGGAACCTTTGGTTACTTTAGCATTATTTAAATGCATCATTAATGAAATTCGATTACTTAAAGTATTCCAAGAAGTATTTTTTAAATCATCAATAGTAAAGTTATTTTCTCTGTCTTTAAATTTTGCGGTTTCAAATGATAAAGGGATTTGTATAGCCACATTGAATTGATTACTTTTAATGGTTCCGCCATCAAAAAAATTAACATAACTATACCCAGCTGTTGTTGAAAAATATTTAAAATCATACCCTAAATTAAGATGTGGTAGTATAAAGACACCGCCACCATCTGGTGCCGAAGCACCACCACCGCCACCAAAATGAATACCAGTATCTATAAAAAGTTGATTTGTTATTTTTTTCTGAATACCAGCATTAATACCTAAGGTGAAAAAACCACCTCTAACACCTCCAACAGCTCCATACAAACCAGCCCCAGCATAACTCCAATCATTTAACTTTAAGTTGTAATGAAGCCCTGTAAAATCCATATTCTGTTCACCAACAGGCATTTTTATAGATAGGAAGTCAACTTGACCAAAGCCTAATTGAGTTTTTTGTTCAGGAACCGTGTGTGTTTGTGCATAAAAAAAATGAACACTCATTAGTAAACTTACTATGAGTGCTCTTTTGAAAATAATGTTAAGCATTAAATTTTTATATTAATTATGTATTTTTTGACGTTTTCCATTTATATAGGAAGCTACAAAGGCATCACTAAAACCAATTTTAACTAATTCTTTTTTTAAATCTTTAGCCTCTTGTAATGTGGTAAATAACCCTAAAGAGTATTTAAAATAACCATCGTTAGTAGTAACTGTTGAAGGAATAACTTCAGAAGATAGTAATGGGTAGTTGTTTTTTGAAAGCACTCCTATTTGTACAGAATAAATAGTTTCTCCAGTTATGTTTTCTGCTATTTCATCTGAAGCTGTATCTACATTTAAGTTTGATGCGTTATTAGAGTCGTTATCATTTCTTGCAGCTTTAGTTTTTGCTCTGCTAATACTATCTATAACTCTGTTAGCTTCTTTTTTCTTTACAGCAGTTACGTCTATATTAGTAATTGCACCACCACCATTGGTATAAAAATAATATGCTGCTCCTAATGAAAGACCTAAGAAAAGTCCTAAGAAAATAGGCAATATTCTCGAACTTTTTTTAAATGCTACAAATTCTTCTTGAGTGCTACTTAATTCGTTTTCAGCTTCTTCTCTTTTTAATTTTGCGTTGTCTAAGTCTTCTTGCATTAACTTAAACTTATCTTCTTCTATAAAAGGCATAGGTATGTTTATTGATTAGTGATTAATTTCGAGTACTAAAATACAAATCTTTTTTAATTCATATTTTTCTTGTGAAAGTTACTCTATTATTTTCGGATTTGAATAAATCGTCATTTTATTTTCTCTACTAAAACCAACAAGAAAAATTCCAAATTCTTTTGCAAAGTCTACTGCTAGGGACGAGCATGCTGAAACTGCTATTATAACAGGTATTTTTGCTAAAAAAGCTTTAGAGACTATTTCATAAGAAACTCTACCGCTAACCAACATATAATGACCCTCTTTTAACTTTTCTTTATTAATTAAATCCCCAACACATTTATCTACTGCATTATGACGACCAATATCTTCATTAACTGTTAATAATTTTTGATTGCTACTAAAAATAGCACAAGCATGACTTCCTCCAGTATTCTTAAATAATAATTGCATTTTATTCATTTTCATAAACATAGAGCCTATAGATTCAATCATTGAATTAAGCTTTTCATTTTCTTTTAACACTAATGATTTCCCTTCTATTTTTAAATCTTTTAATTCTTTTTTTCCACAAATTCCACAAGAAGAAACAGATAATAGTGTACGCTTGTTCAAATATCCTTTGCCTAATTTTTCTATTGGAATAGTGATGTTTAAAATTGTAGAAAAGTCTTTTTTATTTTCAATTAAATCAATTTTTAAGTTTTCTTTTTTTTTATAAATATCTTCTGCATACAACAATCCTCTCAGTAGCTCTTCATCATTACCAGGAGTTCTCATTACTACAGTATAGGGTTCTTTATTTATATTTATTTGTAGTGGTGCTTCTACTACAAGGGTATCTTCAAACCTCTCTAAGGAGTTAGTAGATAGTTTTATGGATTGATATGTATGAGTTTGCTTCATTGTGTTAATAACAAATGTATATAAAAATGGTGAGTAAAATAAAAGCCTTGATCTTTAAATCAAGGCTTTTAATACGTTTTATTTCCCCTAAATAACAAAACGTACATTTTGGATAGTTATTTCTATCTATAATTAAAAACGGTGCATAGCTAAAAATAGTATAATGACTAGTAAATTTTTGTGCAATCTATAATGATTAACTCGTTTTTTAGATTTGTAGTAAAAAATAAGTAAGTATCACCACCTTCTTTTATTTTAGTTTCTTTCCTTATTTGAGCTACAGTTTTGGGGAAGTTACGAGTTGTTATATTTGCTTTAAGAACACTAATATGTTTTTTTATTTTTTTCTTATTGTAGGGGTATACATTATTTATTTTAAATATTCTTCCAGGAAACTCTTCAACCAAATCCTTAGAAGTATATAAGTGTGAGTGTTGATGTAATTTATTTACTTTTTGTTGGTTTGCTACTTCTTTAAAACCCCCAGATTTTAAAATAGCGGCATTAGGTTCATAAAGATAATTTTGAGGTATTGAATATTCAATACTTAATTCATTTCCTAATAAAAAACAAAATTCTTGGTTGTTGTTTTTTAATAAATTAACTGTTTTTACTTTAACTCTTTCTTTATAGTTGTTATTTAGTAAAAAGAGTAATTCTTTTACTTCATTATTTACAGCCACAATATGAATTTCTTTAACAAATTTTAAATCATTTATAGTGGATGTTATATCTAAAATAGGAGAGTTTTTTATGAGGATGATGTTTGATTTTTTAAACAAAAATTCTAAATTTATGGGCACATTTGGTAAGCAATCACTCAACAAAAAAACCTTTCCTTTTACATCATTTCTTCTAGAAGGATCTATATAAATACAATCAAAACTTTGAGGTGTGCTTTTTAAGTACTCTAGTCCGTCTATTGCAATAGTTTCAATATTTGAAACCCCTATTTGCTGATTATTATATGAAACTATCTCTGATAATTCTTGATGTATTTCACAATGGATTACGGTATTAATTTTTTTGGAAAAAGCATAACAATCAACCCCAAAACCTCCTGTTATATCTACTATAGAGTTTCCTTTTATTAATTCTGACTTGTATTGAGCTGTTATTTCTGAAGAAGTCTGTTCAATACTTAGTTTTGGTGGATAATAAATGTTTTTTGTTTGAAACCAAGTAGGTAATTTTTTCTCTGATTTTTGTTTTGCGACTATTTGATTAGCTAATTCTTGTATAGGAACATCTTTAAAAGGACTCCCCTTAAAAATTAATTGTTCTACATTTGATTTTAGATTTTCATTAATATAGTTCTGAACCTCAGTATGTAAAATATTTTTATTCAAAAAGGGGTAAATTTTAGGTTGATTTCAGCCACAATAATACTAATATTTTAACAGTTCTTAAGTTTTGCTAGTCATAGATTTTTACTACGTTTGCAACCTTTTTTTATCAATTTAAAATTAACAAATAATTTATTATGAGAAAAAGTATTTTAATACTTGCTATGATTTTAGCAACAGTAAATGTTAGTGCACAATTTTATGTTTCTGCTAGTGGTGGATATTCAATACCTAGTGCAGGAGTACAGTTTGGTACCGAAACAACCATAGCTGGAGTAAAAAACACTTACGGTAGTTATGGAGAAGGTATGCATACTCAATTAAGAGGTGGATATTTTTTTGATAACACTTTTGGTGTTGAGGCTTCTTTTGGTTACTTACACGGAACAGATCAAACTATTAGAAAAGTAACTGTGCCAGGAAATAATGTTGATGTAATTGCTAGAGCTAGAGCTTATGGAGCTTCTGCTTCTTTAGTTTACAAGTTTACTAATAATATTTATGGACGTTTTGGGGCGTTAATTAAAGTTGGAGGAGAAACTGAAGCTAAAGGATACATTAAGCAAGATATTTCAGGGCAACCGTCTCCTAGTGGTGGAAATTTTCCTAACGGAACATATAATGAAACTACTTTTACTCAAGATTACAAAGGTCGTTTACCTTTAGGTTTTATAGGTGCTTTAGGGTATAAATACGAGCTTTCTAACAAGGTTTCTTTATTTGCTGAATTTGAGTATATGGGAATAAGTGTTACTAGAGATAAGGCTATTTTTCAAGAATTTAAATCTGAAATAGTTACTCCTGATAATAACAGAACAGTTGTTGCAACTATCGATAACTTACCTATTGGTTATTCTAAAGAAATTTTATATGTTGATGAGTTAACACTAACGGAAGCTGCTGCTGCTGAAGTAAATCCTTATGCGCGTAAACAATTATCTGAAAAAGTACCATATTCTTCTTTTGGTATTAACTTTGGAATCTCTTATAGCTTCGGGAAATAATTTCTTTTTTATAATATAAAACTAAAAGAGCAGCAATTTTTTGCTGCTCTTTTAGTTTTGTTTAAGTTACTGTAAATTTAATTGTAAGCTTTTACATTCCCCATATCTAATGTACCAACCGACATTTCGTGCTTTGTTGGTAATACTGCTCCTGATTCTGTTCTAATCCAATCGCTCCAAGTAGCTTCCATTCCACCAGTTGGGATAATAGACACCCACATTTTATAACTTATAGGCATTCCGGTATCTTCTAAAATCCATAAATAAGAATCTCCTGGAGTTGACCCTCCTGTAGTATAAGTAATTAATAAGGCTTCTTTTCCTTCATACATAACTATTCTTCTTTCAATTCCGCTTTCGAAAACTTTGTATGGTGCTACTAGCCAAAAACTATCATTATTAAAATAATCTATCGCATTTTGAAGTATCTCCTTATTTTCTACTTTTTTTCCATCAACAAGAACAACACTTTTTTCTGGATTCTTAGTGTGCAATGTTACTTTATTAACATTCCAAGATACTTCTACAATATCTTCTTGTTTATCCCATTTATAAAAGTGTTTTCCTCTAAAGCTCCATTCTATAAAGCGTGTGTTTTTATAAGCTTTATAATTTAATGACTTAAGCATTTTTGTCGCTAAATCATCTGCTTTGGGTCCTTGTTTACCCTTAGGTAAACTTTCATTACTCGTAAAATATACTACAGCAAGTGCCACAGCACCAATAAGTAATAATGCTCCTAAAGCTTTGAGTGTTTTTTTCATATTTGAAATATTATTAAATTACATTAAATGGTTAAAAATTTTATTTGTATCAATCAATAAACTCTCCTTTAAGAGCATCAATAATAATTTTATGATCTTCTTCGTCTTTAAGTCCAGAAACTGTTATAACCGCTATCATTCCTGCATCTTTTACAAAAACTGGGATAGCACCTCCTTTAGCAAGGAAGTCTTTTGAATTCAAAGCAAAAGTTTCTTCAAGATTCATGTTTCCGTTAGCTAAGTCATACTTTACACTTAAAGAGCTTTCTTCAAATCGCTTAGCTACATTTGCTTTTCTTCTTAACCAATTTTGGTTGTCTGAAGATAAATTATCATCAACAAATAAAAATACAGTATAATTCAACCTGTCAATAGCTACCGCTATATTTTGATTTCTTTTTTTTGAAAGATTAATTATGGCAAGGGCCATTTTAAATCCTAGTTCATTATTAAACTTATTTAATTCTATCTTTCGTATAGTTTCATTAACCATTTTAAGTCAATTGTTTATTTACTTATTAATTGTTTGATTCCTTTAGCTAATTTATCAGCCGCAGCTGGACAATTTCTAAACCACAATTCAGGTTCTATTAATTCTAACTCTGCAATTGCTAATTTACCATTATTATCAGTAAAAACATCTACTCTAGCATAAATAGGAGGTTCTACACAAGCTTTTACAACATTTTCAGCAAACATAATTTCTTCTTTGGTTGGAGTGTAGTTGTGAACCGAGCCTCCAAAATCATCTTGTACCCTAAAATCTCCTGACTTAGCTTTTTTTAAAACGGAATGTGTAAATTTACCATTTATAACCATTAACGAAATTTCTCCTTTCTCAACGATATTGTATTGGAATGGCTGTATAATCATTGCCTCATTAATTATTAATTTTGAAAAAATAGCTTCATACTCGATAATGCTTTCTAAATGAATTTTATATGTATGCCTTGCAGCTCCTGAAATACAGGGCTTTAAAACAAATTCGGTTAAATTGTAATTTTTCGAAATTTCTTTTAATGTGGTTTGAGTTCCTTTTTCTATAAAGTAAGACTCACAAATATACACACCGTTTTGTTGTAAATCTTGTAAATAGTGTTTATCAATATTCCAACGAATAATTTTTTCTGAATTTAATAGTGTTGTTTGTTTACTTATAGTGTTTAGCCATTTGGAAAACTCAAGAAATCGATCAAAATAATCCCAAGTAGTTCTAAACAAAACATAATGTGTTGTAGACCAATCAAAGTTTTGATCATCCCAAGAAAGACGAGCTACTTTTAAACCTTGATTTTCAAGAGCAACCTTTACATAATTATCTTCATCTAATACATTTTGAATATAATTATTAATCACTTTAGGATTTATATACCTTTTATCTGTAAGGATAATAACATCGTGTTTTTTCATCTATGCAATGTAATATTACTTTTATAGCTATAAAATGTTTATTTATGCATGTTATAATACTTAATTACGTGATTTGGTATCTGAAGCCTCTCTTTTAAATCTTTATCAGAAATAGGAGGGAGTGCTATCTGTTTTAGAGGAACCAAGCCCGCCCAAATAGGTAAATTATAATCTTCTGGTTCATCATTTACACCAACATCTCTAACTTTAGCAGAGGCTGTTTCAATAGTCATTTCTACCACTAATGTTCGTTCTAATTCTTCAGGTTTTATAGGTCTAATACCATCCCAACGACCTTTCATCATATGTTCCATAAAGCAATGTAAAGCTGTTTCTTTTTCTTTAGAGGTTTTTATTTCTTTTACTGAACCAAACACTGTAGCAGAACGGTAATTTACTGAATGGTGTAACCCTGAACGAGCTAACACTAAAGCGTCTAAATGCATTACTGTCATACTCATTTCTCCAGCATCTAAAAGCGATAATAACATTCTATTGGCTTGCGAACTGTGTAAGTATATTTTATCACCATTCCTTCCATAGGCCATAGGTAAAGAGATGGCTTTTTCTTCATATATATAACTTACAAAACCTATAAAACCTGCATCTAAAATGGTGTTGATTTTTTCAACGTCATATACAGCTCTATTATGACCTCTTTTAACTCTGTTTAATTTTGATTTTTGATACTCTTTCATTTGTTATCTGTTTTTAGGTAAAACATCTTTAAACTTCAAGCGTTTTTCTTTTGTTTTATCTATATTCTTTGGGGCATAAACTTTTTTTGTAGATGTGGGATGTCTATCTATAAATTTTTTAGGTCTAATAGGTCTAGGAACAAAATTACCAGAGCATGTTGGACATACATTTTCGAATAGATTTATAGCGCAATCTTTACAGTAAGTACATTCGAAACTACAAATCATTGCTTCGGTAGAAGTATTTGGTAAATCTTTACCGCAATGTTCACAATTAGGTCTAATCTCTAACATTTTAAGTTTTTTATTCAGGCTTATCTTGTAAAGGTTATAAGTAACGCTCTTTAATAATATCCATATGCCAAACACTATGACCTAATAAGATAAAAGCACAAGCTCTTGCTGAAGCAGGAGAATTGTTTGCTACTCCAACATTGCATAAATTTTCATTGGAGATACTGTTTAATAAGTTAATTGAATATGAGCGGGTGGTCTTAAACTCTTCCAATAAAGCTTCTATTGTTTTACTATCAGCTCCTGATGGTTTTATATAAATATCTTGATCAAAACCTTCAATAGGAGTCATATCTTTTCTAGCAATTCGTAGTATACGATACATAAAAACACGTTCAGTATCAATTATGTGTTGTAATACTTCTTTTATACTCCATTTTTCTGGTTGATAACGATATTCTAGCTTGTCTTTTGAAATAGAAGAGAAAAAATTTATTACCTCTTCTTTGTCTTTTTTAAACCCTTCTTTTAAAGTTGTACTATCTAATACTTTAGATAAATATCCTGCATAATAGTCGTTATACTCTGTGGGTTTTAATTCTTGTCTTTTCATCATTTAAGTTATTGTTTTTTCAAATATATTATATTTATGGTCTATAATATTAATCCAGATTTTAAATAATTAGTAGTCCAGATGTTTCCTTATAAAACCTCATTAAAATTTAACAAAAGCATTAAAGAACCTTTATACTTACAATTAGCAAATCAATTTATTCTACTAATTAGAGAAGGAAAGATTATACCAGGAACAAAACTAGTAGGTTCTAGAACTTTGGCTGACTTGCTAAAAGTACATAGAAAAACTATCGTTGCTTGTTATGAAGAATTATTACTACAAGGTTGGGTAGAAAGCGTTCCTAAAAAAGGAACCTTTGTAAATAAAAAGCTACCTATTATTCAAAAAATTACATTAACAAATGCAACTAAAGCTTTTAAAAGACAAAATTCAGGGTTTAGTTTTTATGAAAATAACCATCTTTTAAAGAAAATTACAGAGAAAAGAAATGGATTTATGTATGTTAACGATGGTACCTCAGACACACGACTTACTCCAACAGAAGAAATTGCTAGAATTTATAGGAAAATAGCTTCTAAAAAGAATATTTATACTTTTTTAGATTATAACTCTACACACGGAAATATAAAATTGAGAGAAGTACTAGCTATGTATTTAAATAATTCTCGCGGTTTAAAAATAACCAAGGAAAACATTTTAATCACTCGAGGTAGTCAAATGGGAATGTGGTTATCTTCTCAATTACTCTTGAAAGAAAATGACATTATAGTTGTTGGAGAGACAAATTATTCTTCTGCTGATATAACTTTTCAATATCAAAAGGCACAAATTAAAAGGGTTTCAGTTGATGAAAACGGACTTGTAATTGACCAACTTGAAAAATTCTGTAAAAAACAATCTATAAAAGCAGTTTATATTACTTCTCACCATCATCATCCTACAACTGTTACTTTATCTGCTGAAAGAAGAATTCACTTATTAAATCTAGCTCAGAAATACAATTTTGCCATTATTGAAGATGATTATGACTATGATTTTAATTACAATCATGCTCCAATTTTACCCTTAGCAAGTCACAATATTTCTGGAAATGTAATTTATATAGGTTCTGTTTGTAAAACCGTTGCTCCTGTATTTAGAGTTGGATATTTAGTAGCTTCGGAAAATTTTGTAAATGAAGCAGCTAAACTAAGAGGTTATATTGATAGGCAAGGAGATGCTTTACTTGAACTAACTTTTGCTGAATTTATTAAATCTGGTGATTTAGATAGGCACATACGTAAGTTGATGAAAATATATCTACAACGCCGAGACCTGTTTTGCAAGTTGCTAAAAGAAGAATTAAGTGATTATTTTCAGTTTAATGTACCTAAAGGAGGAATGGCTGTATGGCTGCGTTTGAATAAACAATACTCTTGGACACAGGTGTCAGAAGAGGCAATAAAACATAAGTTAGTAATAGGGGAGTGGCAACGTTACGATCTAGCGAACAAGAAACACAATGGCATACGAATTGGTTTTGCCAGTTATACTAAAGAAGAAATAATACAGTTCATAGAGCGATTAACAGCTACATGTAAAAGCATAAAAAAAGCGCTGTGAAGCACTTTTAATACTATATTTTACAAAATTAGTAGTACCATAGCTTTTAACATGTTAAGTTTATACATGAGTTTTGATAATAAATTGAAGTGTCGAAATAAGGGGAAAAATAAAAATTGATTTCTCTTTTATAGAAATAAATGCATCATTTATTTCGACACTATCATTAGAAAAACATCAAACTCTTATGTTACCCCAATAATTGCTTATTCTTTTTATGGAATATGTTTACCATACCAACATTAGTTTCTTTACTATCTGCTACTATGTGAACAATAAGGTCTTTAGAACCAGAAAGAAAAACAAAATGTGTTTGTTCTTCCAAACTAAAATTTAGGTTTAAGATTTCTTTATTTTCTAGATTATCAATATAATTTAATCCTCTTGTAATCTGTCTCAAAACCTCTACTTGAAAAGAAGCTGCTAATTGGTTGTCTATATTTTGGTCTGTACTAAAATAATCAACCACCATACCATCATCTGCAGTAATTACTGAAATTGATATAATACCAGAAAGTTCTTCGCCAATTGTTTGTGAGTATTTTTTTATATCATCTAAGTTCATAATTTTTTGTTTTTTATTTAATAATTTTTATTCTATTTCTACCAAGAACTAACATCTACTCCTTGATCAGATAGTATTTTTTTAATAAATGAAACGTAGTCTCCTCCTTTGTCAGCTACATATTCATTTAAATACTTTTCACTTTCTTCAATACCTCCTGAAGTTTCAAGTTCAATCAGTTTTTCATATAAAGGCGTGATGGTCTCTACAACTGCATCAGGCACTGAGCTTCTTGCTCCTAGGAAAGAAGTTGGTGTTCCTGAAGAATCTTTGAAGATATCGAAGTTTGTTACAATCCAATAATATTTACCTGTCTTTGTAAGGTTCTTTACCACTGCGTTAAAATTGTTTCCTTTTTTCAGATTATCCCACAGGGTTTTGAATATTACTTTAGGCATATCAGGATGCCTTAGTATGTTATGGGGCTGTCCCATAAGTTCCTCTTTATTGTACTCGCTTACATCAATAAAAACATTATTAACATAATTAATGGTACCTACTTCATCGGTTTTACTTTTGATGATTTTAGTTTTGTCCCAAGCTTTTTCTTCATTGATTGGTACTGGTCTTGTGTTACTCATAATTTACTAATTATTAGGGGGTTAAACATTTAATTTCACAAAATTAGAAGCGAAATAAGGTAACAAAAAAATGTATGAGGAAAATAGTTGCTAAATTTTTGCGACCAAAATTCTCTGCTTAATCTTATTTTTTGAACAATGGTTAAAAGAAACTTCTCATTAAATCTCCCATAGTGCCATATTAGTTGAATAGTCTATTGAAAAGAGATTTTTTATTTTTTCTTTCAGAGGGTACTATATCTGCTTCAGAAAATCTATATTTTCTAAATTCTTTTAGAATTTTGTTTAGGTGTTTTTTCAAAGGTTTATCTATAGATAAATGATTGGTGTTTTTCATAATAAGGTATTTTTTTATAAAGCATTTTTTAACTATACTTTATATTTGTTTAACAAGGCTTAAGTCATACTTAAACTAGCTTTTTTTGAGTCTATGGCTAAATAAATAAAATAAGTACCGCTAGGGGGCTACATTAATAATGTGAAACTGACTTGACAGGTAATTGTAATATCTTGGATTTCTTCAGTCGAGTTCAAAGCTTCAATTGCTTTTAATTTAGCTTTTACAATTTCTAGATTATAAGCTGAAGCTAAACTAGGATCAAAATTTTCATCCGTCGTAAACGAATCAAATGTTTCTCTGGAGCTAACATCTGTAACCGATACAGCAATAAACCTGAGAATGTTGTTTTAAGTTTTTTATAAGATCTTTAAGAATTTCTTTCATAGTAAAAAGTCATAATTAATAAAAAGATTTTGTGTCTTATTGAAGTACTATTTTCCGTAATGATAGTTTTATCATTGCCGCTTTAGAAATGTCATTTGTTAGTAAACAAACAATATGATCGTCATCTAATTTATTTATTATAGCTAATCCCTCATCTGAAGTTAAAACTACTTGCTTCAGGCTTTCTGTCGCTAAGGTATCCTGAAAAAATTCATTAGACATGGTTACAATGACATTTGCCATTGCTGCGGCGTTATTATCCCTAGTCATTCCGTAAGAGTCTATGACATAACCTTCGGAATTAAATATAAGGCCTTTTTCTGCTTTGGTTTCTTGTATAAGTCCTTGTAAATCTGTTTTTTTCATTGACAATGGGGGTTGTTATGTATTTATAGATTTATAATTTAATTTTTAGCTTTTCAATAATACTTCTGGTTGTGATGCATTAATTTTAATGAAAATCTTAATCAAAATTTCAATAGAAATAATTATAATAAATCTGGTAGGTCTTGTAACAAACATATGAAAAAAAAAGGGATAAAAAAAAAGGATAAAAAAATAATGTCGTTTTATTTAAAAATAGTTTTTATCATTCTGTCATTACCGAATAAGTCTTTTTGTAGTTTAACTTGTGTAAAACCCTTGTTTTTAAGCATTTTAACAGTTTCTTTTCCTAGATATTGATTAATTTCAAAGAATAGCATTCCTTTTTCTTTCAAATGAACCTTGGCTAAATAAGCTATTTTTTCATAAAAAACTAAAGGATTATCATTTTCAACGAACAATGCCAAGTGTGGTTCATTATCTAATACATTCTTTTTTATTGCTGCTTTTTCTAATTCACATACATAAGGTGGATTGGAAACAATAACATCGAATTTATCGTTTAACTCTTCAGCTGTTAGAATATCTTGTTGTATGAAAGATATATCAACGTTATTTAGTATTGCATTTTTTTTGGCAACCGTTAGTGCTTCTTTTGAAATGTCAATTGCACTAATAGTTGCATTTGGCAGATGTTTTTTTAAGCTGATAGAAATACAACCCGTACCTGTACCTATATCTAAAATATTAAGTTTGTCATTTATATTGGTCTCTTCTAGAATCCATTCAACAAGTTCTTCAGTTTCAGGGCGAGGAATCAATGTACTTTCATTAACCTCAAAAGGAAGTCCATAAAACTCTGTTTTACCCAGTATATATTGAACAGGTTCTTCTTTTTTTAATTGAACTAAAATTGTATCTAATAATGTTTTCTTCTCAGAAGAAATTTCAAAATCAGGTCGTAATGTAATATCTATACGTTTGAGGTTTACATATTCTTCTATTAATAAATAGAAAAACGAATCAATTTCTGTTTGAGGATAAATTGATTTTAACTGCTCAGAAAAATATGATTTGTATTGTTTTAATTGCATTGTATAATCTTGTTTCTGTAAAATAATTTTACAAATCTTTTAGCATCCATACATTACAAGAGTAATGCCCTGTATTACCTAACGGTTCTTCTAAATCAATAAAACCATTTTTTCTATATAGAGTTGTGGCTGCTTTCATGTATGGTAAAGTTTCTAAATAGCACTGTTTAAATCCTTGTTTTTTAGCTTTATTCATACAAAAATTTATTAGTTTACTACCAATACCTTTACCTCTAGCTATTGGTAAAAAATACATTTTTTGTAGCTCACAAATATTTCCTTCAAAATTATCTAATTGAGCAAAACCTGCACCACCAACAATTATACCTTGATATTCAACAACAAAATATCCTGCTTTATCTTTTTGGTAGTTCTCATACATTGCATCGGTGGCTTTATCTTCATAAGCTGTACCTACTTTAGGAGCGCCAAGTTCAATTAATACCTCCCGAATTACATTAGCCATTTCGGTATTATCTTGTAGTTTTATTTCTCTAATAATAAAATCAGAAGGAGTCATAGGAATATAGTACTTTTGCAGGAGCAAAGTACCCAAAAAACACGAATTTTCATGAAGAAAATCATTTATTTTTTACCTTTTTTATTATTAATAATTAGTTGCTCAGTAAAACAAAAGCCAATCTTTTTAAAAGTTGATGATATTAAACTTTTATCGGCTTCTACTGATACTATAAGAATGGGTGCTAACGCTTATTTTAAAAATCCAAACGATATAGGTGGTAAAATTGCGACTGATAAAATAAAAGTGTTAATTGATGAAGTAGAAGTAGCGCAAGTTTCTTCAAAAGAATTTAAAGTTCCAGCTCGTAAAGAATTTCATATTCCGTTAAAAGTGGTAATTCCTGCTAAAAAAGTATTTGAAAATAATAAAAACGGAATTTTAGGAGGGTTGTTAAACTCGTTGATAAATCAGCGTCTAAAAATTCATTTCAAAGGAGCTTTAAAATATAAATTTTTAGGTTTTTCACATGTATACCCTATTGATAAAGTAGAGGATATAAAAATTAAATTTTAAAGTTGTGAATCACGAAGTTTATATAGTACGTTGTTTAGAGTTAGCTAAAAAAGGAATAGGAACCACAAGGCCAAATCCTTCTGTTGGAGCAGTGATTGTACATAAAAACAAAATAATTGGAGAAGGTTTTACCTCTCCTTATAGTGGATCGCATGCAGAAGTAAATGCTATCAACTCAGTTCAAAATCATGAATTACTAAAAGAGGCAACTATTTATGTTACACTAGAACCTTGTTCACATCATGGAAAAACACCTCCTTGTGCAGATTTAATAATAGAGAAAGGGATACCTAACGTTGTTATAGGTTGTGTAGATACCAATAACTTGGTGGCAGGTAAAGGTATCGAGCGACTTAAACAAGCTGGTAGAAATGTGGTAGTTGGTGTTTGTGAAGAGGCTTGTAAAAAACATCATAAACGTTTTTTTACCGTTCAAAATAAAAAACGCCCATATATCATTTTAAAATGGGCCGAAACTAAAGACGGATTTATAGCTCCACTTACAAAAAATGAACAAAAGCCTGTATGGATTTCTAATAAATATTCTCAACAGCTAGTGCACAAATGGCGTAGTGAGGAGCATGCTATTTTAGTGGGAACTAATACGGTAATTGCAGATAACCCGTCATTGACAGTTCGTAGTTGGAAAGGAAATAATCCTATAAGAGTTGTTATTGATAAAAGCTTAAGAATACCTACAAAATCAACTGTTTTTGATGGAAATATTCAAACAATAGTTGTTACAGAAGTAGAGAAGGAGGCAGATGTCATTTCGAACGATAGTGAGAAATCTCACGCACTCATTTACGAACAAATCGATTTTTCTTCTCGAGTAGCAGAACAAATCTGTGAGGTACTACATAAACACCAAATACAATCGGTAATTATAGAAGGTGGTGCTAAAACATTACAAACATTTATCGATGCAAATTTATGGGATGAAGCTAGGGTTTTTATTGGTGATGTAGTTTTGAGAGGAGGAGTAAAGCATCCAATTTTTAACGCTAGGCTATCTTCAGAAGAAAAAATAGATAACGATATTTTAAGAATATATAGGAATGATTAAAAACATCATTTTTGATTTTGGTGATGTATTCATCAATTTAGACAAAGAAGCAACATATAAAGAATTAGCAAAGTTAGGAGTTACTGAAATTTCTGAAGAGATGATACAGCAATATTATCAGTATGAAATGGGATTAATTTCAACCGATAATTTTGTGTCTTTTTTTCATGATAAATTCAATATTTCAAAAAAAGATTTAATCCGTTCGTGGAATGCAATATTATTAGATTTTCCTAAGCATCGATTGAGCTTTTTGAAAGAATTAGCTACTAGTAATCGATACAGGTTGTTTTTATTGAGTAACACTAACGACTTACATATTTCATGGATTCAGAATGATTGGGGTAAAGAATTATATGATGAATTTAAAAATTGTTTTGAAAAATTCTACTTATCACACGAAATTAACCTTAGAAAACCCAATACAAATATCTTTGAATTTGTATTACAAAAAAACGATTTACAACCTTCTGAAACTTTTTTTATAGATGACACCAAAGAAAATACAGAGGCTGCAAAACAGTTAGGAATTCATGTATGGAATAATTGTCCGAAAACAGAAGATGTAGTTAATTTATTGACTAAAGAAGCTTTTAATTAGTATGGTATACTTACTCCTTAGTGTTTTTTTTTCTACCTCGTTGTTTGTTATTTTTAAATACTTTGAAAAGTATAAAGTAAACACCTTACAGGCTATAGTAGTAAATTATCTTGTAGCATTCGGTTTAGGAATGTTTTCTGCCAACACCTTTAATAAACTAGCAACAATTCCCTCTCAACAATGGGTTTATGGGGCTATGCTTTTGGGGTTGCTCTTTATATTAATTTTCTTTGTTATGGCAATTACTGCTCAAAAAAATGGAGTAGCTGTAGCCTCTGTTGCAGGAAAAATGTCTGTAGTAGTTCCTATTATATTTGGTATTGTATTATACAAAGAAAGTGTTACTACACTTAAAGTTATTGGAATTATTATAGCATTGGTAGCAGTCTATTTATCTTCAGTAAAAGAAGAAAAAGAAAAAACAAGCGCAGGTTTATTATTTCCTACATTACTATTTTTAGGATCTGGAATTATAGATACTACGATAAAATATGTAGAAACCAATTTTGTAAAAGTTAATGATGTAGATTTTTTCTCAGGAAGCTTATTTGGGTTTGCAGCAATTTTTGGAATACTAATTTTATTAGCACAACAATTCTCATCACCTCAAAAATTGGAGTTTAAAAATGTATTAGCAGGTATTGCTTTAGGTATTCCTAATTATTATTCAATAGTATTTTTAATAAAAGCCTTACAAAATAAAGGTATCGAAAGTTCTACTCTATTTACAATTAATAATGTAGGAGTTGTGGTAGTTTCTACCATTGTAGGCTTCTTTTTATTCAAAGAATATTTTAGCATAAAAAATAAAATAGGAGTTGCCTTAGCTATTCTCGGAATTATTTTGGTTACTATTGCATGATGAGTGAAATTAAAGACACCTATAAAACAATAACAAAACCTTCAGAAGAAACCTTATTTAAAGACCGAAATAGTAAATTTTTCGGGTATGCTTTTCCTGTTTTTTCTGAAGAAGATATTAAAGAACGTTTAGAAGAACTTCGAAAACAACATCATACAGCACGTCATCATTGCTATGCATGGCAATTAGGAACTGAAAAAATCCGATTTAGAGCGAATGACGATGGTGAGCCTAGCAATTCTGCAGGTCAGCCAATTTATGGACAAATACAATCTTTTGAGGTTACCAATATTTTAATTGTTTCGGTACGCTATTTTGGTGGAACAAAACTAGGAGTGGGAGGATTAATTAATGCCTATCGATCTTCAGCTCAACTAGCTTTAGAAGCTTCAGAAATTATTGAGAAAACTATAGATATTCACTATAAGTTAAGGTTTGGATATGATATGATGAACAAAGTGCAACGTATTATTAAAGAACGAAATCTAGATATTATCAATCAAAAATTAGAATTAGACTGCGAATACACCATCTCGGTACGAAAAAAAGAAGCTGAGAGTATTTTTGAAGTTTTTGATACCTTGTTTAAGGTAGAAATAAAAGAAGAGGAATAATGTTTAGTTTATCCTTAATTTTTGAATTACTAACCTCACTATCTTGATTATAATATGATTTAATTAAAAAAGAATAATATTTTTTTCTTCGATAGGTACCAATACTTAAGTGATATCTTAAATTCCTTTAACCCTCTAAAAACCAAAACATTTTAGGTTACTTCAAGAATTATTCGTAAATTTGCACGCCTTTTTACGAGTACAGATTTAAAAAGGGTAGAAAATAATATTTATTAAGTTTAATTTCTCTTGGCGTTAGTGTCGTTAAAAATCTGATTAACAAAAAGATACAAATATTTATTTCAGACATGTCTGAAGAAACAAAGAACACAGCAGAAGCTGTAAATCCAGCACAATTTTTAGCAACTTTTAACTGGCATAAATACGAAGAAGGTATTGACGAAGTTGATGAGTCTAAATTACAAGAATTTGAAAAAGCCTTAGAAGGTACTGTAGGGTTCGTAAACGAGCGTGATGTTATCGAAGGTGAAGTAGTACGTATCACAGATCGTGATGCTATTATCGACATCAACTCTAAGTCTGAAGGTGTAATTTCGTTAAACGAATTCCGTTACAACCCAAATTTAGCTGTTGGAGACAAAGTAGAAGTATTAGTTGACAAAAGAGAAGATTCTTCAGGTCAATTAGTATTATCTCACAAAAAAGCACGTGTAATCAAAGCTTGGGATCGTGTTAACAACGCACACGAAACTGGTGAAATTGTTAACGGTTTTGTGAAGTGTAGAACTCGTGGAGGTATGATCGTTGATGTATTTGGTATTGAAGCATTCTTACCAGGTTCTCAAATTGATGTGAAGCCTATCCGTGACTACGATCAATATGTAGAGAAAACTATGGAATTCAAAGTTGTGAAAATCAACCACGAATTTAAAAACGTAGTAGTATCTCATAAAGCGTTAATTGAAGCTGATTTAGAAGATCAAAAACGTGAAATTATCGGTCAATTAGAAAAAGGACAAGTACTAGAAGGTATTGTTAAAAACATTACTTCTTATGGTGTATTTGTTGACTTAGGAGGTGTTGACGGATTAGTTCATATTACTGATTTATCTTGGTCTCGTATCAACCACCCGAACGAAGTTGTAGAGCTAGATCAAAAATTAAACGTTGTAATCTTAGACTTTGACGATAACAAATCTAGAATTCAATTAGGATTAAAACAATTATCTGCTCACCCTTGGGAAGCTTTAAACTCTGAATTAAAAGTAGGAGATAAGGTAAAAGGTAAAGTAGTTGTTTTAGCTGATTATGGTGCGTTTGTAGAGGTTGAAGAAGGAGTAGAAGGATTAATTCACGTATCTGAAATGTCATGGTCAACACACTTACGTTCTGCACAAGATTTCGTAAAAGTTGGTGATGAAGTAGAAGCTCAAATCTTAACATTAGATCGTGAGGAGCGTAAAATGTCTTTAGGTATGAAGCAATTACACCCAGATCCATGGACAGATATTACCACTAAATACCCAGTAGGTTCTAAACACACTGGTACGGTACGTAACTACACTAACTTTGGTGTATTCGTAGAGTTAGAAGAAGGTATTGATGGATTAGTATATATCTCTGATTTATCTTGGACTAAGAAAATTAAGCACCCATCAGATTTCGTAACTGTTGGTGATCAATTAGAAGTTCAAGTATTAGAATTAGACGTAGAGAACCGTAAATTAAACTTAGGTCATAAGCAAACTCAAGATAACCCTTGGGATGCTCATGAAGCTACGTACAAAATCGGATCTATGCACGAAGGTACTATTAAAGAGAAGAATGATAAAGGTGCAACTGTAGTATTTGCTGATGGTGTTGAAGCTTTCGCTCCAACTCGTTTCTTAGAAAAAGAAGACGGAGGTAAATTAGCTAAAGGTGACGAAGCTAAATTTCAGGTAACTGAATTTAGTAAAGAATACCGTAGAATTGTTGTTTCTCATACTTCTATCTTTAGAGAAGAAGAACAAAAGAACATTAAAGCTGCTGCTGCTAAAGCTCAAGATGTAGAAAAAACTACTTTAGGAGATATCGGTGGATTGGCTGAATTAAAGAAGAAAATGGAAGGAAAATAATCCCTTACAACTTCTTAAAAATTAAAAACCGTTAAGCTGTAAAGTTTAACGGTTTTTTTTATGAATTAAAAGCATAATAATCAACTAGTAAAACACAGAGGTTATGTATAAAATGAATTAGCATAGGTAACCATAAAGAATCATGTTTAAACCTTAAATAGCCTAAAAACAAACCAAAAGGAAAAATCCAAATTAAGGATATAAATGAAAAATGTACCAAAGCAAATAACAAAGAAGTTGCTATTATTGTTGATTTAACCGATGTTACTTCGGTTAATAAATTAAATAAAAAACCTCTAAAAGCAAGTTCTTCAAATATCGGTGGAAGTATCGCTATAAACATTAAAGCCCATAAAAATTGGTAATCTAAATATAAATAACTTTCATAAGAATTTAAAGAAACATCATTAATTAAACTATTAACAAACTCAACCCCATAATAAACTAAAAAAGAATTGACTATAGTTACTAAAATATACAGAGATAAAAGGCTCTTATTAATTTTAGGAAATTTATATAATTGTAACATCTCCTTCTTCCTTACTAAAGAAAAACCAATAACTAAAGAGATAAATAAACTCTCTATTAGAATTTCAACCCAAATATTTTCTTTATAACCATCATAAACAAAAAAAGAAACCCCTATAAATACAATTACAGATACATAAAAGGCTATAATAAAATCTATTACATTACTTTTCTTTTCTAACAATTGATTTCCACAAGTAGAACAAAAATTTACATTAGTTTTATATCTTTTTTTACAATTTCTACATTGGTTCATTCTACAAGTTAGAGTTTGCAGTTTTAACCTTTTGTAAATCAAAGGCTGAATATAATCCTTTACCTATGTAAGAAATAATAAGAAATTTCCAAAGTATTCCCTTAACTATTGATGTAGGGTCAATAATAGCTGAAATTATTATTAGTGTTAGGTACAATAATAGTCCTGATAATAAAGCAATGAAAGGTTTTTTTTCAGACCAAAAGGCTAAGGCTAAATAAATTAAAGCTACAAAAAAATTCACTCCTAAATCAAGAATACTTTTTGTAGAAAAATAATAAATAAAACCATATACAATCATAATTCCGCATAGAACAAATAAGGTATTCCTAGCAGACTTAATTTTTTCGCCAGCACCAATATTCTTGCTTTTTTCCATTGCTCTTTTTGCAAAAAACTGAGCTCTCTCTTTGTCTGTCCCATTTTCTGGATGTCCACAATTTGAACAAAAAACAACATCTTTTTCAATTTGCTCTTTACAAAAAGAGCAATTCATAACATCTTTTTCAATTTTATTTTCCATAATACATTTTTATATAACGCTACAAATATATCTTTTTGAAATTAATATTTTGAAGGTATTTAAAAGTTCTTAGCAATCAAGTGAATCATAAATTTTATATTTGCTGTCTAATAAAAAATTAATATGACACTTATTAAATCGATATCAGGTATTAGAGGTACCATAGGCGGAAATACAGGTGATAATTTAACCCCGATAGACGCTGTTAAATTCGCAGCAGCTTACGGAACATTTATAAAAAAGAAAAACTCCGAAGAAGAAAAAATAACTATTGTAATTGGTAGAGATGCTCGTATATCGGGCAAGATGATAAGTAACTTAGTTGCAAATACCTTGGTTGGTTTAGGAATTAATGTAATTGATTTAGGCTTATCTACAACACCTACTGTTGAAGTTGCTGTTCCTTTAGAGAAAGCTGATGGAGGTATTATTTTAACTGCATCACACAACCCAAAGCAATGGAATGCTTTAAAACTTTTAAACAATAAAGGAGAGTTTTTAAATGGTATAGACGGAGCAGAAATTTTACAAATAGCTGAAAATGATACAACTATTGAGTTTGCTGAAGTTGATGATTTAGGATACTATAAGAAAAAGAAAAACTATATAAAGAAACATATTAAAGAAGTTTTAAAACTAGATTTAGTTGATAAAAAAGCTATTAAAAAAGCGAAATTTAAAGTAGTGGTTGATGGAGTTAACTCTACCGGAGGTATTGCTATTCCAGCCTTGCTAAAAGAATTAGGGGTAAAGTGTATTGAATTATATTGTGAGCCTAACGGACACTTTCCACACAATCCAGAACCTTTAAAAGAGCACTTAACAGACATCTCTGAATTAGTAGTGAAGAAAAAAGCCGATTTAGGTATTGTGGTAGATCCAGATGTAGATCGTTTAGCTTTAATTTCGGAAGATGGATCTATGTTTGGAGAAGAATACACTTTAGTAGCTTGTGCCGATTATGTATTGGAACAGTTAGGCGGTGGAAATACAGTTTCTAATCTTTCATCTTCAAGAGCATTACGTGATGTTACTGAAAAACATGGAGGTACATACACAGCGAGTGCAGTAGGAGAGGTGAACGTGGTACAAATGATGAAAGATACCAATACGGTAATCGGAGGAGAAGGAAATGGAGGAATCATTTATCCTGAGTCTCATTATGGAAGAGACTCATTAGTAGGAGTCGCTTTATTTTTATCACATTTAGCACATAAAAAAACATCATGTAAAGAGTTAAGAGATTCGTATCCTAGCTACTTTATGAGTAAAAATAAAATCCAGTTAACACCACAAATTGATGTTGATAAGATTTTAGAAACCATGGCTGCCAACTACAAAAATGAAGATGTAAATACTATTGATGGAGTAAAAATTGATTTTGCTGAAGAGTGGGTGCACTTACGTAAATCTAATACTGAACCAATCATCAGAATTTATACAGAAAGCACTAGTCAAGAAAATGCAGATGCTTTAGCCAAAAGATTTATTACTGAAATACAACAAATAATACAATAGTTCTTTGAAATTAAAAATAGTAAGTTTATTAATGCTGATGGTTTCAGTATCAATAATAGCGCAGGAGAGAAACGAAGAAATCGTTCAAAAGAAAAAAGTAACTAACAAAGGAAAACTCTTCGTTTATTGGGGATGGAACTGGGCTAGTTATTCTAATTCAGATATTCGCTTTAAAGGAGCAAATTACGATTTTACATTGCAAAATGTAAAAGCTCAAGACAGACAAACAAAGTTTTCATTTAATGATTATTTTAATCCAGGAAGAGTAACTATTCCTCAAACTAACTATAGAATAGGATATTTTTTCAAGGAAAACTATACTGTTTCTATTGGAGTAGATCATATGAAATATGTAATGATAGCTGATCAAGATGTAAAAATTAATGGAAACATTAATATAGGAAACGCGAAGTATGATGGAGTATATAATAATGAAACGATCAATTTAGCAGCAGATTTTTTACGTTTTGAACACACTGATGGACTAAATTACCTTAATGTAGAAGTAAAACGGTTTGATGATGTAAGCCACTGGTTTGGTTTAAACTTAGAAAACTTACAAATAAATTTAACAGAAGGAGTAGGGCTTGGTGTTTTATATCCAAGAACAAATACTACTTTATTAGGTATGGAACGACATGATGATTTTCATTTATCAGGATATGGAGCTTCAATTGGAGCTGGTTTGAACATCGCTTTTTTTAAACATTTTTTTATTCAAGCTGATTTAAAAGGAGGAAATATTTATATGCCTAATGTTAAAACTACTAATAATTCTGCCGATAAAGCCTCACAAAGTTTCTATTTTTTTGAAAACACCTTTTTAATAGGTGGTAAGTTTAAACTTTAATAACAAAGTGTTATAAATACGTTAATATTTATAACTATTTTAGGCTAGCTAGTAGCATACTACTAACTTTACGTAACACAACAAACAACAAGAGATTTTTAACTATGGATTTAGAACAATATTTTGATAAGTTCAGGAAAAATATAGTAGGCATAGACCAAACATTTCAAACACCATATGGTGAAAAGAAAATGATTTATACAGATTGGACTGCAAGCGGAAGATTATATCGACCTATAGAAGAACAACTTTTAAATAAGTTTGGGCCTTTTGTAGCCAATACTCATACAGAAACTTCAACTTCAGGAGCAGCTATGACCTTAGCATATCATGAAGCACGAAATATTATCAAACGTCACGTAAATGCATCGACAAATGATGTGTTAATTACGGAAGGATCTGGTATGACGGGAATTGTTAATAAATTTCAGCGTATTTTAGGATTAAAAATAAGTGAAAATTTAAAAGAAAACACACAGGTTCCAGATGAAAAAAGACCTATTGTCTTTGTAAGTCATATGGAGCACCACTCAAACCAAACATCTTGGATTGAAACCATAGCAGATGTTGAAGTTGTTCCTTGTAATGATGAAGGATTAGTGTGTTTAGATAAGTTTGAAGAAACTATAAAAAAACACTTAGATAGACCTATTAAAATTGCCTCTATAGTAGCAGGATCAAATGTAACAGGAATAAAGACAAATTATCATAAAGTAGCTTCATTAATTCATAAATATGGAGGTTTGTGCTTTGTTGATTTTGCCTGTTCTGCACCTTATGTTGATATTGATATGCATCCTGAAAAAGAAGATGAATATTTAGATGCTATTTTCTTTTCTCCACATAAGTTTTTAGGAGGTCCAGGAAGTTCTGGAGTGTTAATTTTTAATAAAAAATTGTATAAAAATATGGTTCCTGATAACCCTGGAGGAGGAACGGTTAGTTATACAAACCCATGGGGGCAACACGATTATTTTGACGATGTAGAAACGCGTGAAGATGGAGGTACACCAGCTTTTTTACAAACAATTAAAATAGCTTTATGTATTCAGATAAAAGATCAAATGGGTACAGATAAAATAAAGGAACGTGAAGATGAAATCAATCCAACTATCTTTAACTGTTTAGAAAATTTAAAAGGAGTTAAAATATTAGCACCAGATCATAAAGATCGTTTGAGTATTTTTTCTTTCTATTTTGAAAAATATCACTTCAACCTTGTTGTAAAATTATTAAACGACCGATTTGGAATTCAAACTAGGGGAGGATGTTCTTGTGCAGGAACCTATGGACACTTCTTATTAAATGTAGATCAAATAAGATCAAATGAGATTAAAGGTCAAATATTAGAAGGGTGTAATACAGAAAAACCAGGTTGGGTGCGTTTATCAGTACACCCAACAATTACAAATGAAGAAGTACAATTTATTTGTGAGTCGTTACAAGCATTAGCTGAAAACATAGAAGAATGGTCTAAAGACTATGAGTACGACATTATTAAAAATGATTATGTACACAAAACTGTTGAACCCATTGAAAAACAGTTGGTAACTGATTGGTTTTCGTTATAATATGACACACTTAAGCAGCTCTTTTTTAGAAGACAATTATTTAAAAATTAAAGAAGACTCTATATCTGGAAGATGGATAACATTATCAGATATAGAGCCTTTATATTTTGGCTTACAAAATTCAGAAATT
Organism: Tenacibaculum sediminilitoris; assembly: GCF_964513795.1. Classification (NCBI taxonomy): domain Bacteria; kingdom Pseudomonadati; phylum Bacteroidota; class Flavobacteriia; order Flavobacteriales; family Flavobacteriaceae; genus Tenacibaculum; species Tenacibaculum sediminilitoris. Next base: position 135,736 of record NZ_CAZEQR010000011.1, read on the forward strand.
CAAACAAAAATTATTGGAGAATCAGAAGAAGGGAGAGCCATTTACCAATTAAAGTTGGGAAAAGGGAAAAAAAGGATTCTTATTTGGAGTCAAATGCATGGAAACGAAAGTACAGGAACTAAAGCTGTATTTGACTTTTTAAACTTTATTCAACGCTTTGCTACCCATGAAATAACTAAATCTATTTTAAGCAATTGCAGTATTACGATTATTCCTATGCTAAATCCAGACGGAGCACAAGCCTATACACGCGTCAATGCTAATAATGTTGACTTAAATAGAGATGCAGTAGAGTTAGAGGCCAAAGAAAGTAAGTTTTTACGTAGTATTTTAGAAGAAGTGAATCCTCAATTTTGCTTCAATTTACATGATCAAAGAACTATTTTTGGTGTTGAAGGAACTAAAAATCCAGCAACAATTTCATTTTTAGCACCTTCAGAAGAAGAAAAAAGAACAATTACAGAAGGAAGAAAAGAAACTATGAATGTAATTGTAGCTATGAATGATTTGTTACAAGAAATTATACCTAATCATGTTGGTCGTTATACAGATGAATTTTATTCAACTGCTACAGGAGATAATTTTCAAAAGTTAGGACACAATACAATATTAATTGAAGCTGGTCATTTTCCGAATGATTACGACAGGGAAGAGGTTAGAAAATTCAATTTTTATGCGCTATTACAGGGAATATATCACATTTCTTCAGAAGAAAACTTTAAAGAATTTGAAAAATATTTAGCTATTCCTAACAATATCAAGAACTTCTACGATGTGATTTATCGATCAAAAAATAATAAAAAAGATGTTGCATATCAGTATGTAGAAAGTATAGAAAATGATAAATTTGCACTCGTTTTAACAAAAGAAAAAGAAGGGGAATTATCTATGTATTTAGCCCATAAAGAATTCATAAAGAATTCATAAAGAATTCACAAAGAACAGTTAAAAATTCTTTTTCTTTCAAACAAAACTTATTTTTTTTAGAAAAAAACTATATTTTAGCAATATTATTTGAAGAAAGCAAAAAAAATGAAGAAGTTCATACTAGATGAGATTGATCATCAAATTTTAGACATTTTAATAGAGAATGCTCGCACACCTTTTACAGACATCGCAAAAAAGCTATTAGTATCTGCAGGTACTATACATGTACGTGTAAAGAAAATGGAAGACGAAGGAATTATTCAAGGGTCTACATTGACCTTGAATTATGAAAAAATGGGATATTCGTTTATTGCTCATGTTGGAATTTTTTTAGAGAAAACATCCATGACTCAACATGTGCTTGATAACTTACGTTTAATTCCAAACGTAACGGTTGCTTACGTAACTGCAGGGAAGTATAATATTTTCTGTAAAGTACGTGCTAAAAATACTAATGATGCAAAAGATATTATTTATAAAATAGATGATGTGCATGGTGTTAATAGAACAGAAACAATGATTGCTCTAGAAGAAAGCATCAATGATAAAAAACGTTTAATGCATGCTATATTTAAAGATATTTAAAAATATTTTATAAAAGTAAAAGAAAGGGTAGCAAATATTTGCTACCCTTTCTTTTACTTAATCAATTAAACCAAAGCAAACATTTTACTTCCAACTATCATCTATGTAATTATTATATAACTAAATACAATAGAGTAGAGGAGAGTTTTTTTTATAATTTCCAATTAAACTTTTCAAAAACAACTAACCAATCTTTAGGTAAATTAGTTTTTATTAAAAGATTTTTATTTAAGTAAGGATGAACAAATGCTAAGGAGTATGCATGTAAGAAAAGGTTTTCACAATTAAAATTCTCTATAAACATTATATTATGATTTTTATCACCATATTTTGGGTCTCCAATTAGTGGGTGGCTAATTTTGTTCATATGAATTCGCAATTGATGTAGTCTTCCTGTTTTAGGAAGTAATTTAACCAAACTATACCTTGAGCTATTATAAGGTTTTACAGGTATATTTAGAGTAACTGTTCTTATAGTAGATAAATGTGTTTCTGCTTCCTTATGTACATTAGCGTCTCTTCCTTTAACAGGAGAATCTATAATTTTAGTTTCAGGTGCATGACCTCTAACAATACCATAATATGTCTTTTGTATTTCGTTTTTGGTAAATAATTCTTGAAACTTGGCGACAAACTTTGTTTCTTTTGCTAAGAGTATAATTCCTGATGTTTTTCTATCAAGCCTATGCAAAGGATACACTTTACACCCCAATTGTTCTTCTATGATTTGTAATAAAGAATCTTCATCGGCAACATTTCTTGAATGATGTGCATGGTGTACAACTACATTATTAGGTTTTGACACACAAAGTATATACTCATCTTCGTAAAGTACATCAATCATTGAATTATTCGTTTACAGGTGTTAGTTTCGTGAAATTTAACAGTAGCAAAGATAAGATTCCGCAGACAAAAAAACCTATGAAAAGTGGGAGTGTAGTAGTAGCAACATAATAACCAATAAAAGTAGCTATCGGTACTGCCATTATCGTAGATACAAACCCATTAATTGCAGCTCCAATTCCAGCAATATGACCAACAGGTTGCATTGCTAAAGCACGAAGATTTCCAAATAAAAAACCAATTGAAAAAAACTGTAATGCAAAAAACAGCAATAGTACAGCAATACTAGGGTTTTCTTTCTGATAAAAAAGTACTATGTATATAATAGGAACAATTGAAAAAATAATAAGGAAAAAAGACACTAATTTGTGCATACCAAATCTCATTACAAACGAGCCATTTAAGAAGGTTGCAAAGCCTACTGAAATAGCTAAACCTGCAAAAATGTAAGGAAATTCGTCTACTAATAAATATTGTTCTTGAAAAATTTGCTGTGATGCACTTAAATATACCATAAACGATCCAGTAATGAATCCAGAAATTAGAGTAAATATAATGGCTTGTCTATATTTCACAAATTCTTTTAAGCCGTTTGAAAATAAGTTAAACGAAAACTTAATTCTATTTTCTTTTTTAAGTGTTTCTGGTTGCCGTTTCCATAACCAGAACATAACTAAAGCACCATAAATTAATTGACTATAAAAAATTGACTTCCATCCATAAATATCTAACATTATTTTACCAATAGCAGGAGCAACAACAGGAACTAAAATAAATATCACTACAATAAATGACATTATTTTAGCCATATAATTTCCGCTAAAACTATCGCGAACCATGGCTATACTAATAGTTCTTGGGGCTGAAAGTCCTATTCCTTGTAAAATTCTTCCAAAAACCATCATTTCTATACTGGCAGCATTAACACATATAAAACTAGCAATAACAAAGAGTAAAAAACCTACATAAATAATGGGCTTTCTTCCTAAGCTATCAGAAATTGGTCCAGATATTAACTGTCCAAAACCTAAGCCTAAAAAAATCATTGTAACTAATAACTGATTATTTGACTCTTCATTAATATGAATACTAAATCCAATTTGTTCTAGTGCAGGAAGTATAGCATCTATAGATAAGGCTACTAACGACATTAAAGACGCCATTAATACAATAAATTCTAATTTTGATTGATCTTTTTTTGATTGATCCTTTTTTTGCATTCAGCAAAAGTAGTGTCTTTATTTCGGATTAAAGAGCATATTATATTTAAAAAAGGCGCTGTTAAGAATAGATTAGGATTGTTGAATAAATAATAAAAAGTGAAGGGGTCAGATTCTATAACAGCGCCACTATACTCTCGTGTTTACATTGAATAAAACAGCTATGTTTAGATTAACCCTACTTTTTTTGTTAATTTTTTTTTAAATTTTACTTTTTATAGCCAAAACATTACTCTTTTCACTTCTAAATTACCATGTTTTTTCATTTAAATTCATGTATTTCGTTGTGTAAGTATCCTGTTAATTTACCTTTTTAAGATTGTTTTATAAAACATAATTTGTAATGGTAAAAGAGAAAGTGTATGTAGCTCTAGAGTTTGTTTTAATATTTAGGTTTTAAACACTCTATTTAACATAATGTTAATTATAGTACAAATATCTCATTTTAGTATTTTACAGTGATTTCGCTATTTGATAGCTATAATTCCATATTATGTAAAATATCCCAGAATGTTTAGATATCTAAAGAAACATCCTGCTTGGGTCATTAAACTAATAAGCGGTTTGCTTCGCAGAGTTTAAAAACATTTGTATCTATAATTAGCCGTTATGTAAAATAGCCGCTACCAATCGCTCGATTGTTTTATAAAATCAAATTGCTCTGGCAATTTATTTTACACACAATTATCCATCGCTTGCCAACGCCAAAATAAAAGCTAACCTTTTTTCTCTTATTAAAAATCGCGTATTCGATAAAATGTACGTCATAAAAAATTTTAGACGATTACTCACGTCTTTTATATTGTTTTAGACATGTTCGTGAATGCTTCGCATTTCTCGTAAGCTTGCCACAAGAGCATAAATTTTAAGAAAAATAAAATTCTATGCACTTGTTATATCTAGAACTTCAATTAATCTTCTTTTTCGTGTTTCATTATCTTTTGTCTTGAAACAAAAGAAACAAAAATTCAAGGCTGCATATAATTTTGGAAACAATTAACGGCTCATTCTCTATATTTTAGGAAACATTGGAACTGATTTACATTACTTTGAAATCCCTTGTATAATTGTAACTCTTAATAAAAGGTATAACTAAATCCCTAAAATATGGACGCTCATTTCACCTTATTGTTTTACCAAAATTTTATGAGGCCAAGTTTAATATCGAGATTCTATTTTACATAATATTTAGAGCGTAAATTTGAAGGCTTTCATTGTAATTACCATTATATTCTTTTCCAATAGCCTTAAATCCAAGATTAATAAGCAATTTAACCATATATGGATTTCCAGTTGTAGCATATATATTTCCGTCTTTGACTTTTGAAATCAATTCAGAATTCAATTTGAAATTATAACCTTTACCTCTATGTTTTTTGTGAGTTACAGCATACCCTAACTCAAAAGAATAATGATTTGCTTTATCTTTTATATTCCCATTATTGAATACTCTATTTTTATAATTATCATTAGGAATCTTAAGAGATGTTACTGCAATTAATTTGTCATCAACATAACCCAAAGCTAATAGTTTCGCTTTTTTAAGTCTAGTCATAAGTGTTTCCTTATTAACTTGTCCTCCAACCCTTCACTAACTCATAAAAATCATTTATTTCTTTTTCTGTAAACTTATTTGGTTCTTGAACTTTAATTATCATTTTATAAAATTTAACTTATGTCAATCACATTTTTATCACCAAATAAGGTTTTCGCAAACTCAATTGATGTATCGGATGGTTTATGATATAAAACTATTAAGTTCTTTTTTGCTCTTGTACAACAAACATAAAATATTTTCCTAGTCCTTTCTAAAACAGATGCTTTGTCGGTTCTATTTTCGAATAAATATTTAAAATTATATTGAGACCAGTTTCCATTATCCAATACTAAAAAAACATTATCGAATTCGGCTCCTTTAATGTTATGCTGTGTTGAAAATAAAGTATATCCTTCAACATAATCGAATAAGTTAATTATCTCTTGATATTTAAGTTTCTTAACCCTATTGTAAACATAAGTTTTGTTTGTAATAAAATCAATATAATCATCATCATTGCTTTTAATAATATTATTTTCATTAGAAAATTTGATTACTTCTTCAATAGAAGAATTATTCATATTGTTTAAATTCTCAATGGCTTCTTTTAATATTTTTTTGTGACTCGCTTTAGTAATTCTATAATCGGTTTTATTAATGAAAGCATTAAATTCTTTTGTTTGATATAATTTAATACATTCTTGAATTTTCATTAAATGAGAAATTAATGGGTCAATTTTGTAACCCTTCTTTTTGGCATCCTCACTATTTATCTTTTTACTACTAATTAGCTGTTCTTTGTCTAAATAAATTTTTCTTACTTGGTCATATGGATAATTAAGTGCTTCTGTGAACAAGTCTGGGTTCTCTAAAATGAAATTAAACTGACCTTGAGTAGGAATCAATTTCTTCAAAACATTTCCGTAAGGTTTAACAATTAAATTTAAAACCTTCGTATAAGTTTTATCTGGGTCAGAAGTATCGACATCACTTTCTAACTTTTCTAAAATCTCAGTAAAGGTTAATTTAGCTTCGGTTATTGTATTAATTAACTCATTAATCACTTCCTCAAAGCTTAATTCCGTAAAATCAGTAGTAATGTCATTATCATTAATATATTTAGTTATACGGCGTTTAAATTCATCACCTGAAAATATTTTATCCTTATTATATATTTTCATAAGTCCTGGAAACCCAGCTTTAGGTGCAATAAGTGGATTTGTTAAATAGAGTTCTTTATTTTCTTTAGGCTCATTGAAATCAAATTCATCAAAGTATTTAAGCTTCATTATTTTTTCAAAATCCAACTCATCTTTTAATGAGTATAAAAATTTAATACTTCCTTCAATAACATCTCCATTAGCGTTGCGGTTTGGAGGTTTCTCTTGTTTGTCAGCAGGTATTTGTATTAAACCATCATTTCTAATTTCATTAGCTAAATCAATTATTAATTGTGGATTTCTTCTATTTGCAGTTTTTTCAACTTCCTTAACAGCTTTATCATCTCCAAGATATTCATCTATATCTCCAACAGCACCCAAGCTTTCATAAATTGATTGAATTTTATCACCAAAAAAACCTAGAATGTTTTTTTTCTTTGAATTGGGCAAATATTCTAAAAGAATTTTTATTACACTTTTATTAGTATCCTGATATTCATCAATCAATAAGTATTCATACTTGTCTTTTAAGATGTCTTGTAATAATGAATATTTTGAAAACATATATTCTGCAATAATTATAACTTCATCGTGAGAAATAATACCTTTCTCAAGTTTCTTAATTTCACGATATTGAATTTTATCTATTTTTTCAAAATAATCTGAATCCAATTTCAAGTTTCCGCCGTACCTAATTCCTGTTTTCTCCTCTTCTTTTTCTTTTTCTATTAATTCTACAAGGCATTTTTTTAGATTTTCTTGGTAAATTTTAATAATATCCCAAAGAAAATCGTGAATTGTAGAAACTCTTAAATTTTCATACGGAGCGCGCTCCTTTATTTCTGCGACAGCAACATTTGTATAAGTAATACAAGCTATTTTTGCGATTGGTTCTTTTTCATAAATGGATTTTATAACTTCAATTAATGAATACGTTTTTCCACTTCCAGCACCTCCACTTAATAGAAAATTGTTGCCTTCTTCAATATGGTCAAGAATTTGTTCTAGTTCTGTAGCCATAATAATCCTTCTTTAATATATTCTGGAATAAACCAATCCTCAAATTTGTCATCACTATAATAAAGAATATCTAGTGCAAATACTGTTTTGCCTTTTAAACAATTTTCAGCGATTTCATAAAAGTTATTCTCATTTAGTTTTTTCTTCTTCTGTAAACTTTTAAAAACCTTTTTGTTACTTTTAAGAAAATATAAATTCAAATTAATAAATGCATCTTCAAAACTTCTAGCATTATAGCCATATTCGTCAATTTGATATATTACTGATAGATTACCTTCTTTATTTTCGACCCATTCTTTAGTCTTCCCTTTTTTAGTTATAACTTTATTGAAGGTTTTATTTTCGAATTGTTTTTTTTGTAAATCTGATATCGAAGGTTTACCATAAAAGTAGTTTAATGTTGAATTGGTTGTCTCTTGACCTATATCCACTGGACATTTTTGTAGTTTCTCTTTATCCTTTCCCTTTTTAGTTTGTAGGACTTTCCCTCCTTTTAGAACTTTAACTTTTTTACAAGAGTCTATATCAGTTATAATTAAGCTCTTAACACCAAGAAAATCAATGAATTTTTCAAAAATATTAGCATATGCACCTCCAACTTCTATGACAGAAATATTTTGAGATAATAAAGGCACAATACCATTTGCTTTATTCCAATCCTTTCTTTCTATGTCAAGCTTTTTCATCATAGCAGGAAGTAACAACCTTTCAGTATCTCCTTCGATAAAAACAGCTTTTTCAGAAAAAAACAGTTCTGCTCTATTAAGTGTAAGGTATTTTTTAAGAAAATTAAAATTCTCAATTTCTCCATTATTTTTATAATCCTTTTCAAGTTCCTTCAAACTTCTTATTTTAACTTCATAGGGATTTTGTTTAAATAAATATTTAATATCGTTAAAATCACTTTCTGCAACAATATGAGAAGAATGTGTGCTAATAACTGTTTGTAAATTAATATTCGCCCCTCCTTTTGTTAAAGTTCCTTCTATTAGAACATCTTTTATATTCTTAATAAATACATACTGCATTTGAGGATGGGTATGAGCTTCAGGCTCTTCAATAAATAGTAAATTAATGTCAGCTGGAATTTCCTGTACTTTATTAGTTTGCTTTTCCTTTTTGAAATCATACAAAATAACTTCTATTTCAAAAATCATTGCAATAAGATTCATATAACCTAGACCATTATAATCCTCTGGTAAAAGCTGTTTACCATTATGCCTATACATAACAGATGTGTTCTCCTTTAAAATATTTTTTTCTTCTAAAGTAGATTTAACTTCTATTATAGAATCTCCTTTAACTAATCCTCCAAATCTTCCAACTTTATCTACTATTCTTTGAAAAACTTTTTCATAAACAATATTTAATTTTTCGTCAGTCTCATTAAGTTTTTTCTTTAATTCTTTGGTATTATCTTCGTCATCTTCTGAATTTGAAATTTTATCATAATATCTAGATGACATTTTTGAAAGTGTTCTATCAGATTTACTGGTTTCCCCTCCTTCATTCTTAACATCTCTTTTTGCTCCAATACGTTGAAAATTAATGATTCTCCTAATTAAGTTTTTGTCAGATATTAATTCCGTATTATCCGTATTATCAAAATCAACTGCTTTCTTCTGTATTTGAAAGTAACCGTTTTTGTGATTCTTCATTAAGAAATATGTTATATCATCTCTCCCTCCTTCTTTTACAAATAATTTAAAGTCTTTTTTGAGTCTTACAAAACCTTCATATTCCATAGCGTAATGAAAAGCTAACACAACAACATTGGTGTCAGGCTCTAGGTTAAGCATAATAGAAGAAATGTTTGTAAGATCATCATTTTCATCATAATGTATTTCAAGAGTCATGTTCAAGCCATAATAAAAGTCTTCAGGTGTATCTGGATCTTTTATAAGAGTCTTTAATTCCTGTTGATATTCGATGTTAAAATCATCAAAAGAAAAGCTATTTTCATCCTTAATTAAAAACCTTTCTAATATTGAAAGAAATGATGTTTTACCACAATTATTTTTACCAATTACTAAAGAAAGTTCATCCTCCAAATCGATTTTAAAACTCTTTAATAATCTATAATTTTCAACTTTAATATTCTTTATTTTCATAGAAAAATCATTACTTAAGACTGAGAGTTAAATCTACGTAAATTTGTAGGGTTTTATTTGATTAAAATCATAAATATTAGAAGTTTAGTTAATTTAAATTCATTCCACACACATTACGCTTCCCTCCTACGTCGTCGCATAAAGAGTGTTTCATTAACATTGTAGAAGAAACTTTTGAGAATAAATTTTTTAAAGAAACTGTAGTTACAACTTTCGCTTTTAACCAAAGCTCAAGTTACATAACGCAGAACATTATAGTACACTTTTAATATTGGATTATCCAGTGGATGATTCAATATTAAAACAACATTTAGTTATAGATTTAATATGTGTTATTATCTAGCTATAATTAGCCGTTATGTAAAATATCCCAGAATGTTCTCGTTTGTTAATAATATGTAGTAATAGGGTCATTAAACATCCGTGGTTGGCTTTTCGTATAATTTTAATATTCTGTACAATCCTTTAAATTCAAAACAAATCTTAAAACCTTCTAAAAAAAGAATGAATATTCATTTTTATCTGTATCTTTGTATCCTAAAACAAAATATCGTGGCAAAACTTCAAAAAAGCATAGACAAACGTAACGCACTTATAAAAGCAACCATAAAATTAGTGAACAACAGTGGTTTTCATGCAACCCCAATGAGTAAAATTGCTAAAATGGCAAATGTTTCACCTGCAACTATTTATTTATATTTTGAAAATAAACAAGACTTGGTAAACCAAACATATTTAGAAGTAAAAACAAAATACACAGATTTTGTTTTTAAGACCTACCATGAAAACACGATGGTTAAAACTGGTTTTGAACTCATATGGAAACGTATTGCAGAATTTAATAGTAATGAATGTGAATATTCATTTTTTTTAAACCAATGTAATAACACGCCAATGATTGATGAACCTAGTAGACAAGAAGGTATTAAGTACTTACAACCCCTACTCGACCTATGGGAACGTGGTAAAAAAGAAGGAGTTGTTAAGCCTTTTTCAAACCATATTTTATATGCGTATTCCATAAACCCGTTATCATTTTTAATGATGGCGCAAAAACAAGGTGAATTTCAATTAACTAAAAAACACATTGAAGAAGCATTTATAACAGCTTGGGATAGTATTAAACGCTAAAAAATGAAAAAAACAGTAATCATATTGGGCGCAACTGGTTTAACAGGTTCTATTCTTTTGGAAAAACTACTAAAAGATGATCGATATAAAACAATTAAATTGTTTTCCAGAAAAGAAATTGATGGGATGCCTTCAAAGGTTAAACAATTTGTTGGAGATATTTTAGAGTTAGAAAATTTTAAAAAAGATTTTACTGCAGATGAAGTATTTTGTTGCATTGGTACAACAGCCAAAAAAGCACCTAATAAACAACTATACAAAAAGATAGATTTTGGAATTCCGGTTGCTGCCGCAAAACTTTCAAAAGCAAATGGAATACCTACTTTTTTAGTAGTTTCTGCATTAGGTGCCAATGTGAAAAGCTCCATTTTTTACAGCAAAACAAAAGGTGAAATGGAACAAGCTGTGCTTTCAGAAAAAATTGAAAAAACACACATTCTACAACCTTCTATTATTGGTGGTGACAGACAAGAAAAACGTATTGGAGAAAAAATTGGGTTGATTGTTATTAAACTGCTACAACCTTTATTCTTCGGAAAATTAAAAAAGTATAAAATTACCGAAGCTGAATACATTGCGCAGACTATGATCAACTTGGCAAATTCAAATTCAACTAAAAAAATAATAACATCTGCAAGTATCAACTTACTTGCAAAAGTAAAACCTACTCAAAGATAAAACATTATGGAAAAAAAATTAAATAAAACAAGTACCATTCAAAACATATTGAGAATCTTGTTAGGTGCTTTTATGCTCTATGCAGGAATAGGACATCTAACGTTCCTCAGGACAGAATTTCAAGCACAAGTTCCCACATGGATTACAACAGATACTGTCTTCATAGACTTTGTAGTGTTAGCGTCTGGTGTTATAGAAATTATTTTAGGAATACTAATGATTGTCGGGGGCAAATCAAAAATAAAAACAGGTATTGCATTAACAATATTCTACATCCTTATTTTTCCTGGAAATATCAACCAATTTGTAAACCAAATTGATTCTTTTGGATTAAATACAGATAGGCAAAGGTTAATAAGATTAATTTTTCAGCCCATTTTAATTATTTGGGCTTTGTGGTCAACAGGAGCATTTAAGTATTTAATATCAAAGAAAAATAATAGTACTAAATAAAAAACAATAAAATGGAATTACTAAACAAGTTAAACTGGAGATATGCTGCAAAAGCAATGAATGGAGAAAAAGTAGCTCAAGATAAAATAGACAATATTATTGAAGCTGCTCGTTTAGCACCAACCTCAAGTGGTTTACAGCCTTTTGAAATTATTGTGATAACAAATCAAGAAGTTAAAGAAAAAATTAGACCCATAGCCTGGAATCAATCTGTAATCACAGACTGCTCTCACCTACTCGTTTTTGCTGCTTGGGATACTTACACGGAAGATAGAATTAATTATATGTTCGATTTAACCAACGAGATTCGTGGGGTAAAAAACGAAGGTTGGGAAAATTACCGTCAAAAGTTATTGCAAATGTATCCGCAACAAGATGCAGAAGTGAATTATAATCACGCTGCTAAACAAGCATACATTGCCTTTTCACAAGCCATTACAGCTGCTGCCTATGAAGGTGTAGATGCAACTCCTTTAGAAGGTTTTGATGCAGATAAGTTAGATGAAATATTAGACTTAAGAGCCAAAGGTTTACGCAGTGCAGTAATGCTACCTATAGGGTATCGAGATGCCGATAGTGATTGGTTGGTAAATCTTGTAAAGGTTAGAAAAAGTACAGAAGATTTGGTTACAGTCATAGAATAATGAAATGGTAGAAAAGGAATTATAAATATTGTATAAGAATTAATAAAAGAAATAAGATGAACAATTTTGAATTTAAAAACCCAACCAAGATTATTTTTGGAAAGGACACTATAAAGAAACTAAACGAAGAAATTTCTGCTGATGCTAAAGTATTATTACTTTATGGTGGAGGGAGTATTAAAAAGAATGGTATTTACGACCAAGTAAAAACGGCTTTAGCAAATGTTGATGTAACTGAGTTTGGTGGAATACCTGCAAATCCTGAATACGCAATATTAATGGAGGCTTTAAAAATAATTAAAGATAAAAAAATAACCTATTTATTAGCTGTTGGTGGTGGTTCTGTAATTGACGGTACTAAATTTTTATCAGCAGCAGCAGTATACAATGGAGACACACCTTGGGAAATTTTAGCTAAAAACATTAGAACCAAAAAGGGAATGCCTTTTGGAACGGTTTTAACATTACCCGCAACAGGTTCTGAAATGAATTCTGGAGCTGTAATTACACGTAAAGAAACCAAGGAAAAGCTTGCCATGGGCGGACCTGGTTTATTTCCTCAGTTTTCAATTCTAGATCCTGAAGTCGTAAAATCAATTCCACAACGTCAATTAGCAAATGGTTTAGCTGATGCTTTTACCCATGTTTTAGAACAATATATCACTTATTCAGTAGACGCTAAATTACAAGATCGTTTTGCAGAAAGTATTTTACAAACCTTAATTGAAATTGCACCAGATGTGTTGAAAGATGTGTTTGACTATAAAGCAGCTTCTAATTTTATGTGGAGTTGTACTATGGCTCTTAACGGATTAATTCAAAAAGGAGTACCTACCGATTGGGCTATTCATGCAATGGGACACGAATTAACAGCTTTATACGGTATAGATCATGCACGAACATTAGCCATTATAACTAAAAGTCATTACAAATATAATTTTGAAGCTAAAAAAGAAAAATTAGCACAATATGGCGAACGTGTTTGGAATATTACTGATGGTAGCGTTACAGATAAAGCTTATGCCGCTATCGAAAAAACAACGGCATTTTTCAAATCTTTGGGAATCGATACTAAACTGTCTGATTATACCAAGGATTACGAAGGAACCGCAGAAGAAATTGCAAAACGCTTTACAAACCGTCATTGGTTAGGATTAGGAGAGCATCAGTCATTATCACCAGAAAAGGTTGAGGAAATTGTGAAAATGGCGTATTGATTTTAATTATGAAAACATTAAAAACTGTCGCATTACTACTAACTGTTCTTACAGCATCAAGTTGTAAAGACATAAAAAAAAAACACCCTCTGAAAAAGTTTCAGAAGTAAAAGTTGAACCACAAAAAATAACAAAAATGAAAATATTATTTGTATTAACATCTCACGATAAATTGGGAGATACAGGAAAAAAAACAGGGTTTTGGGTTGAAGAATTTGCAAACCCTTATTATACTTTATTAGATAAAGGAGCAACAATTACAATTGCAACACCAAAAGGAGGAGCAGCACCAATAGACCCGAGTAGCGATTCACCTGAGGCAGCAACTGAAGCTACAAAGCGTTTTAATAATGATGCTGAAGCAAAAGAAAGAATAGCAAATACAAACGTATTGGCAGATATGAATCCCGACGATTTTGATGCTGTCTTTTATCCGGGTGGACACGGTCCTTTATGGGATTTAGCAAACGATAAAATTTCTATTGCTTTAATTGAAAAGTTTAATATTCAAGGAAAGCCTATTGGTTTTGTATGTCATGCACCAGCAGCTTTAAAAAATGTAAAAAATATAAATGGTGCTCCTTTGGTAAAAGGTAAAAAAGTAACAGGGTTTACGAATAGCGAAGAAGCTGCAGTTGGCCTTACAAATGTTGTACCTTTTTTAGTGGAAGACATGATGAATGAAAATGGTGGTATTTATTCCAAAAAAGACGACTGGCAAGCATATGCTATACAAGATGGAAATTTAATTACTGGTCAAAACCCAGCTTCATCTGAATTAGTGGCAGAAAAACTATTAGAAAGTTTAAAATAACTACATTGTTTTAAATATATAAAGGTAGTAGTAAAGTTTAAAATATCGAGGTTTACAATCCTCGATATTTTTTTTAATTTTAATTTTTCTTTATAAAACCAAACTCTAATACCTATTGATTACAAATTTACGTTCTTAAAATTTTTCTTGCTTTTTTTTTTCTTCTTTTTTCTGGGAAGTTTATCCTTTATACGTTCTATATGCTCTTTTACAGTTCGCATATAGTCACTGTTATACGTATATTTTTTAGCAATTTTTAAAGTTTGTAATGATTTTTTATACACTTCTTTCTGTTCGTATAATTGAGCTTTTCCTATGTATAAAATAGCTTTATCGGAACCTTTTATGGTTAATGCAAAATCAATGAATCGTTCAACCTCTTCATAGTCTTCATTCCATAATAACACATTAATGTAATGTGGATATACGTTAAAAGCATACATGTTTTCTGCTAAAGCCTCTGTATAATACAGTTTTGCTTTTTCAAAATCACCTAAATGCTCTGCATAAATGCGTCCCATTAAGCACAATGCCACCACATTTTTTTCTTCATAAGCTAAAGCATACGTCAATGCCTCCATGGCCTCTTCTAATTCATAAGGAAAAGCATCTAATGCTTTAAATATATAATTGTTTGCTAATGTTTTCATCTTATTCTAATTGTTTACGCAAATCGATTTTTTAATTGATTACGTGCTGTTTTGTATCTTTTATTGTTGTTTTGAACTTTAAAAATCAGTACCAACAAACACTTGTACTAAATTTCTTCTTTCTACCTCTAAATGGCTTTCCATTCTATGATTCGCTATCAAGGTCTTTAAACGTTGTATTGCTATCTTTTTATTTTGATGCTGTGAGCTACTTTCTAAAACCAATACTTGAATTTTTGTTGTGCTATGTTTTGCTCGTAACTAATGCATTTTAATTTCAACAGGCATTTTTAAACCTTCAGCAACTTTACCCCAAATCGTATTTCCTTGATATTTTTCTGGAAAACCTATACGGAAGTGTGTAGCATAAAAAAATCCGAAACGTTATTGAGGCTTCGGATTTTTCATATATAAATTCTTGTTATCTCTATGTATGAAGAAAATCACGAAGCATGTGTACACAAGAACCTAGTTCTTTTACTGTACTTATGTTTAATTGATATTTGAACATGTTTACTTCGTTTTTAAAAAATTATTATTTTGTTGTTTAGTATGTTTATACTTCAATTGTTATCGGTATAAAAATTACTGGTGCAAAGATGTGAGCCTTTTTTGAATTACACAAATTTAAATTGAATTCATTTCACTAAAAATCAAACACTTACATTAAATCAAGGATGTAAACAGCCTATCCGAATTTCTTCAGACCAGTAACCTATTGGTTGTAAGCTATGTAGTATTTTACATGTAACTTTCAAAGACTTGAAATTTAGTACAAAAAAACGTCCAAATTATATAATTTGGACGCTCTTAGTGATTTTATACTACAATAACTTTATTGATAACTCCATAAAAATCGCTTTTGAGCGCCCAATATGTGTATAAATTGCATTAGCATAGGTTATATTTTGTTTTTATTTGATTAATAATTAGAGGCAAATATGATATTTTTAGTTGATTTCAACTATTAGATTGATTTTTATTCTTTTAACTACAACAAAAAAGCGGACTTTTAATCCGCTTATATTATTTAGTATTGTTAATCACCAGAAGGACAACCATCTGGTAAATGGCAACACCAATCGGTACTAGGATCTGCACTAAATTCGCATTCTCTAATACCTCCACCTCCGTTAATAGCTTTTTGTGCTGTTTTGCTAAGAGAGGTACCTAAATTTGTAATATTTTGTAACATCATATAAAGTTTTAAGTTTCTCAAATTTAAACAACTATAAATAAGAAGAAGTGTTACAAACCATAATAGAATTACGGTAAAACCGTAATTTTTTAATTTTAATTGCAGAACTTATGATAAAAAAACAATAAATACTTTTAAAAACCTACTACATTTATTAGTTAATACGTTGATTTACAAAATATAAAAGCTGTTATGTTTTTATTTATACTTGAAAATTCGTAAATTTGTAAGGATCATGTTCTTGCACTTGTTTAAGTAAGTGTAATTTGAAATAACAAAAGTAATAACTCTACCCTCTTCGTTTTATTAACTTTTTCTTTAAACACACCATAACGTATTATAATACTATAGCCATGAATAGATTTACAATCCTTTTCGGCATTTTGGGTATATTCTTACTTGCTGGAATCCGTATAATTTTTGAATATAAAAGAGCAATTAAATTTAGGTTTGGTAAATATGTTAAAACTTTAAATCCTGGGTTTAGATGGATTATTCCATTTATTGAAACCATTCAAATTGTTGATATTAGAGTGATTACTTTTAATATAGATTCTCAGGAAGTGATGACTGAAGATAATGTGCCTTGTAGTATCGATGGAGTCGTTTTCTTTAAAATTAATGACCCTGAACGTGCCGTTTTAGAGGTAGAAGAATACAAGTTTGCAATTACACAATTAGCACAAGCAGCACTTAGGGATGTTTGTGGTAAAGTTGAATTAGATACCATACTTTCTAAGCGAGAAGAAATGGGAAAAAACATTAAGGAAATTGTAGAATTGGAAACCAAAGAATGGGGAATTGAAATAAATGATGTTAAAATTAAAGACATTCAATTACCTGAAAATATGCGTCGTATGATGGCAAATCAGGCAGAAGCAGAACGCTCTAGAAGAGCACGCATTATTCTTGCATTGGCAGAAGAACAGGCAGCTGCAAAGCTTTTGGAGGCTGGTAAACTTATAGATCAATCACCCTCGGCTATTAAACTACGTTTATACCAAACACTATCGAATATTGCAGCAGAGAAAAACTCAACAATCCTATTCCCTTTTCCTGAAGAAATGTTACCAAATCAAGAGCCCGCATAATGGTATCAACAGGTTTAATAGTTTTAAAATAAGATGCCCTTACTTCAGCACTTTTTCAATCATCGATATTCGTTAACAATAATCGAGTTCTAATCACATCCTCGATACTTGAACCAGCTTTTTTTTAACGCCAGTTTAATAATTTCTATGCATTGTGAGTGTTTAAAAATTTTCTCGTATCATGTGTCATTCTCTCACTAATACGTTTAAGTCTGTTATCTAATGCTTTATATCCAATCTCTTTCCTTTTTTACAATTAGTTTAAAAAATATTGGTTGTTTAATTATTAAAATCTGTATTTCACAAACTTTACTTTTTTTGGTTGTTTTTGCTTTTCTCTGTACTGTTCTTCATAAAAAAATGTCCCACTAAAATTGTAAAACTTTAATGGAACATATTCAAAAAATAGCCAGCTAATACTATTGTTCTTCCGCTATCAATTCTTTTTTAATTAAAACGATTTCTTTGCTATTTACGATTTCAAATAAATCATGAAGAAGGTATTGCAACGAACTAGGAGTTACTTCTTTTAAATAGTGTAATAAATCCTTCGTTGTAGCATATCTATTCGTAGTTGCTTTTATTTTTCCGTTGTAGGTATTCCAATCTTCAATAAATCGTTGTAATGCCAAATTCACCTTATCCTCTCCAATCTTATCTTGTAAGATATACATTGCCAAAGCACCTTTGTTGTAATATACATAGTCTTGATTTCCTACCAATGCTAAAGAAGGTTCTTTAATTTTAGTTTTCTTTCGTTCTCTATTATAGGTTTCTTCTTGATATGCTAAAAACTGTGTTACTTTTTCCTTCGGATAATTATTTTTTAACACCATTAAGGCTCCGTATTGTGCTAAGGTTTCTAAAATCATGTGTTTTCCTTGCACATTAGCAGCTTCTACCTGCATTCCCCACCATTGATGTGCTACTTCATGTGCCGTTACATAAAAAGCCATATCTACGTCTTTCTCATCATCAATATCCAACACAAAACCAATCGCTTCAGAAAACGGAATCGTACCCGGAAAAGACTGTGCAAACTCTGCATACCTAGGAAATTCCATAATGCGTAGTTGTTTATATTGATACGGACTGAAATGAGTACTAAAATAATCGAGCGATTTTTTCATAGAAAGCATCATTCTATCTAGATTGTAATTGTGTTTTTTGTGGTGATAAATTTCTAAATCGACCGCGTTGTTATCTTTATACAGCCATTTATCTTTTACAGTAGTATATTTAGCGGAAACAACGCTATAAAAATTAATCATTGGCTGGTTCATTTTATAATGAAAATAGTTGCGTTCTCCTTCTTTCCATTGCTTGATTAAATTTCCAGGAACCACCGCTGTTTGATCTGAAGCTGTCCCAATAATCATTTCGAAGTATATTCCGTCAGAATCACTTCCTGACCGTGCGTTTACTAGTTCATTTGTATCTTCCCTCTTAACCTTATTCAATCTTGGTTTTAGCTGAAATTTAGCTCGTTCGTCTGTATCTCGAAGCTCATACTTTCTATTGTAACCTATTGTAGGAAATTCCTCATTGTTAAAAAACGTTCCGTTGTGTACTATATGCGTTTTTTGGTTTTCATCACTAAACCCTTTTGGTGTATAGGTTTGTTTAAAACTCATCTTTATAGAATCGTTAGGTTGTAATCCATCTGATAAGGTGTAAACGGTATATTCAAATGGATTGTACGGAGTATTTTTTGTCGTAGTACCATCAAAGGTTACAGAATCTAATTGTACATGTGATGCTATTAATTTTTGGATATGAATTTCATTGATAGGTTTATCAAACGTATTTTTCAGCATATAATAACCTTCAACGCTATAAGCTCTTGTTTTAGGATACAGTTCTACTTTTAAGTTTACTGCTGTAATTTTTGGTTGTGGAAGGTATTCAAAAGGTTTTAAGGTCTTTTCGTAGTTAACTCTAAAGGCTATTTGTTCAGAATTGGTCCAATAATCATTAAGAACATTGGTATTGTAAAATATATAGCTTCCTATACCTATGAAAAGCATTCCTGCAACAATTAAATATTGTTTCAATGGCTTTGTTATACGGTATTTTAAAGCTTTAAAGCGTGTTATAATACGAGTTTCTGTTCCTCTTGTTATTAATAATGCACTAATGATTAACAACATGATACCAAATACCAACCAGTAGGTTTTAATCCACAAATAAGGTTGTAAAAAATGACCATAACCATTCATTGCTGAATACGTACCTAAAGTCTTACCACCAAATTTGTATAAACTGTGTTGAAACCCTAGGTGTTCTGAAGTAATATTCGCGATGAAAAATAGTAGGACTAAAAAGATACCCACAAACTTATGATTACTAATTGCTTGGAAGAAAAAGGCTACAAAGGTGTATAGTATTAGGAAAGGTAGAATTTCTACAAAGAATCCGTAAAAATAAATAGCTAATTCAAACTGATAGTATCCATTAGCCACCTGAAACAAGATTCCTGTAGCAATCAAACTCAACATTAATACCATATAAATAACAATAAGAGCAATAAATTTACTGGTAAAAGCAACCACATCTGAAATGGAGGTAGCATCGTATATCAAATTCAGTTTAACAGTGCGTTCTTTCCAAATAAGTTCTCCTGAATAAAATATAAGAATGATGATAAAAAAATACATCGACATTTCTTGTAATTCTTCTACTATAAAATAGGTTGCAGGATAACTATCTACATCGTAAACAGTTCCTAAATTCACAGAATTAATTAAAATGATGATGATTCCACAAATCACAATTGCCCAAAATGATGTTTCTTTCAATAATGATTTTACATAAAATTGAGAAAGCTTTAGCAGCTGTATACACTGAGTTTTAAAACTATGATTGATGTTTATGTTAGGAATTAGATAATTTGTTTTTGTAGAATTCTTTGACTTTTTCTCTAACTCTACTCTTTTTCGTTTTGGTATTTTAGTTAATAAGCTAAACGAAAATTTACGGTAACCAATAAATAAGATAGCTACTCCTAATAAACTCCAAAACAATTTATTATACAACACCACCCCACTAAATGATATTTCAAAAACATTGCGTTCTACGGCCGATAAATCTTTAGCTATTTGTGTTAAAGTAGTTAACGAAAAAGGATCTAAAATAGCTTGTAAAAATTCATTTGTTACCGCTTTAGTTAGTAAGAAGACAACAAATAAAATGATTCCTTGTGTGTAAACAACTAACAATTTTCTACTCAACATTCCAGAAACAAAAAATAAGCTAGCTCCAAAAAACAGTATGGGAAAGACTATAATTATAAACGATTGTATATAGGTAACTGCATTAAAGGGTAACATATTTTTATGCCAAGGCATATACTCACCTACCATCATACCAAACAACACTCCACTAAAAATGATAAATAATACAGTAAAGGAACCTAAAAATCGTCCTACTAAATAATCTCTTTTTTTAATGGGATTTGTAAACAGCAAAGCTTCTATATTATACTGATAATCGCGAAGTACAGGAACTCCCATAATCATAGATGCCATAATCATAAAAATGCCTGTAATTGCTCCCATGGTTTTAGCAATGATTAATGGACTATTTTTCTTCATCAATCCAATTTCTACCCCTTGAAAAACAAAATCGACGCCAACGATTGAAAACAAAAAGAGAAATACAAAAAACACATATGTTTCTGGGCGTTTAGCTCTATATTTTAGTTCAAACTTGAATATTTCGTACCACATAATTTTACCTGTTTTAATAGTTATTAATTTGTGAGAAATACACATCTTCTAATCCGGCAGACATTGGTGTGAATCCATTCTTTGGATCAGATTCACTTACAATATTTATAATGGGTTTTCCTAGAAATAACTTTTCATTAATAACCCTATACTCTTCTTTATACTGCTCTAATTCTTGTTTTTTAATTGTTTTTTGGTATACTTTTCCTTCTAAGTTTTCTATTAGTTTTAAAGGACTTCCTTTTAATACTACTTGCCCTTGATTGATGATGGCCATATTGGTGCATAATTCTTTAACATCCTCTACAATATGTGTTGATAAAATGACAATCGTATTTTCACCAACTTCACTTAACAAGTTGTAAAACCTATTACGTTCAGCAGGATCTAATCCCGCAGTAGGCTCATCAACTATAAGTAATTTAGGGCTATTAAGTAGCGCCTGTGCAATACCAAAACGCTGCTTCATTCCTCCCGAATAACCATCTAAATTTCGTTTTCTAGCTTCATACAAATTTGTTTTGTGTAATAATACTTTTACCAGTTCATCTCGCTCCTTTTTATTGGTAATTCCTTTTAATACTGCCAAATGATTTAATAACGCTTCAGCAGATACTTTTGGATATACTCCAAACTGTTGTGGTAAATAACCGAGTACTCTTCTCACAGCATTCTTATTGTTTGTAACATTTAGGTTATCAAGTAATACAGACCCTTCATCAGCATCTTGTAAAGTGGCAATGGTTCGCATTAACGTTGATTTTCCTGCTCCGTTAGGACCTAGTAAACCAAACATTCCTTTAGGAATTTCTAAGGATACATTTTGTAGTGCTTTTACACCATTTGCATAAGTTTTACTTAAATTTTTAACGGTTAAACTGTTCATTTCTTAATTGTTTAATTGATATTGAACAAACCTAACCTTACCCTTTTTACTATTAAAAGTTATGTGATGAACCTACAGTGCTAGGGGATACAAATAGTACCGCAGGCTATAAAAGTATTTTATCACCGTTAACCACATTCTTATCCCTACAAAAGCAATGTTTGTCAACTAATTTGTGAGGCGTATTTTATTTGACTAATATTGACTTATGAATTTTAGAATTACGGATAGAAAGAAGGCTATTATAAAGCGTGCTTATAGAATATCTCTTGTATTAATAGGTGTTATCATTGTTGTTTTTAATGACACTTTTGGTAAGCTAGAAGGCTTTGTAGAGTTTATAACACTCTATTTTTTAGCGTTATTCTTTACTTTTTTTTATTGGTTGTTTAAACAAATAAAATCGATTATTCGTTTAAAAAATGAAAAAACGAAAACTGAGTTGATGCATCTAAAAAGTCAGGTCAATCCTCATTTCTTTTTTAATACACTTAACAACCTTTATGGTTTGGTAGGTAAAGATGCTAAAAAAGCGCAAGAGCTTATTTTAAAGCTTTCCGATATGATGCGTTACAGTGTTTATGATGGTGAAAAAGACACGGTTTTACTTTCTGAAGAAGTAACCTATCTACAAAACTATATCGAACTTCACAAAATGCGTTATCATAAAGCTATTGATATACAATTCAACATTGATATAGCAGATAACGATTACAAAGTAATGCCCCTGCTTTTTATTATTCTTTTAGAGAATGCTTTTAAGCATGGAGTAGAAAACTTGAGAAAGAACGCTTATGTACATTTAAATTTAACTGCTCACCAAAATGCGATAAATTTTGAAATTGAGAATAATTTTGATGCTACAGAAGAAAGTCTAGAAGAAGGCATCGGTTTACAAAACTTAAAGCGAAGATTAGAGTTAATGTATCCTAAAAATCATACATTAACTACTTCTAAAACTGATGGTATCTATCACGCTAAACTAAATATTACAAACCTATGATTAAGTACATTATTGTAGACGATGAGCATATTGCCCATGATATTATTAAAGGCTATTGCGATTTATTACCCACTATGGAATTTAAAAAGCATTGTTATGATGCTATTGAAGCTTTAGAGTATTTAAACAAACATCAGGTAGATTTAATTTTCCTTGACCTAAATATGCCTAAACTAAAAGGATTTGAGTTTTTAAAAACATTAACCTCTCCTCCTAAGGTAATAGTTACTACAGCCTACAAGGAATTTGCCCTTGAAGGTTACGAGCTTAACATCGTTGATTATCTACTTAAACCCTTTGGTTTTGAACGTTTTTTAAAAGCTGTAAATAAAGTAATTGGTACTCCACAAAATACTCAAATACAAAACGTCCAAAAAAATAATACTGAAAACACCAGTAGTATTTTTCTTCGTAGCAATAAAAAGTATATTCAAGTTACACTTGATACCATTCAATATATAGAAGCTGCCGGAAACTATACAAAAATAGTTACCACTAATAATACGGTTACTATAAGAGAAAAGATATCCGATGTATTACAATCGCTACCAGAAAATGATTTTTTACAAGTACATAAATCATTTGCTGTAACCAAAAGGTATATTAATAGTATAGAAGGCAATAGAATTTTTATAGGAGAGCATGTTATTCCTATTGGAAAAATGTATAAAATGAATATTGATAAATTATTGAGTTAAAACTTAAAGAAAGTTTTATTCCGTTTTACCTATTCTATTAGCTCACTTACTCTTCGTTTTTCATAAGATAAATTAGTATTATAATCGCTTAACAAAACTTTAACAACTATAAAAATAGTTTTATTACTATAATTATAGTTGTGTTTACGAAATAATCCTATATTTGCCCTATGAATGAACTAACAAAAGCCGAAGAACAAGTAATGCAGTATGTATGGAAGTTAAACAAAGCCTTCCTTAAAGATATTGTAGAACAATTTCCTGAACCTAAACCTGCTTATACAACTATATCAACTGTAGTACGTGTTTTGGTTAGAAAAGAATTTTTAAAGTTTGACACTTTTGGTAAGGTGCGACAATACTATCCTGCCATAACTAAAGAAAACTATTTTAAAAAACATTTTAGAAATGTTATTGGAAGTTTTTTTAGTGGTTCGAAAAGTAAGTTCGCTTTGTTTTTCACAGAAAATGAAGACTTTGACCTTACAGAGCTAGAGGAAATAAAAAGTCTTATCGAAAATAAAATAGAAACATTAAAAGAAGAGAATGACTAATTTTTTAATTTATTTGGTTCAAAGTAGCTTTGTGTTTTCTTGTTTGTATCTACTTTATATCGTAGTGGGTAGCCGAGTAACCTTTCATCATATTAACCGATTTTCATTGCTATTAATTCCTGTTGTAGCTTTGTTAGCTCCCCTATTTTACTTGCTAACATTTGAAATTCCATCAACTATAATTCAAATTCCTCAGTTCAATGAATTTGTAGCAAATACCGAAACTGTATTAATAGACACTGTTGAAGAAACAAGTACACAAACATATGATTTTAAAACCCTTATTTTCGGTTTGTATTTGTTAGGCTGCTCGTTGGTATTCTTTCGTATGTTGCATTCACTTTGGTTACTCTTTCAGTTAAAAAAGCAATCAGAAGTTACATTTAATAACAACCTTCAACTCATACATACCAATCATACCAGTACTTTTTCTTTTTTTAATTGGATCTTTATTTCTAAAGATATTGACCCTACACAAAGTACGTTAATAATAGCACACGAAAAAGCACATGTACGATTAAAACATTCTATAGATGTGCTACTTACTGAAGCCTATGTTATCTTTTTTTGGTTTAATCCGCTAGTGTATATGTATCGAAAATCGCTAAAATCTATACACGAATACCAAGCTGATAACTGGGTGTTAAACGGAACCATTAAAACATCTAACTACTTAAAAGTTCTTTTACAAAGTATCGAAAATGAAACCACAACTTCAAATAACTTATACAGTTATTTTAATCAACCAGTAATCAAAAAGCGAATAGATATGATCACAAAAAAGCCTACGGCTAAGGTGTACAAATTAACCTACTCAGTATTCATTATAAGTTCAGTATGCATTTGTTTGGCATTTACGAAGGCAAACACAACTGAAAAACTCTTACCTAGTACTGCACCTCAATCAATTAAGGAATTTGTTCTTAATCCTCCCACTCTTTTTCCTGTACAAGGGAAAAGTAAAAAAGACATCACTAGTACTTATGGAAAGAGAAAAAACCCATTAAAAAAAGGAAAAAAAATGATGCATAATGGTATTGACATTAAAGCTCCTATAGGAACACCTGTTGTTGCTACTGCCAATGGAGTTATTGCCAAAGCTGCTGACCAAGACAAATGGGGGAACTTAATTATAATTGAACATAGCGATGGGTACCAAACATGGTATGCTCATCTACAAAAATTCAACGTTACCAAAAATCAATCTGTCAAAAAGGGAGATATTATTGGATATGTTGGTAATACAGGTGCATCTTTAGGCGCACACTTACATTATGAAGTACATTATAAAGAAGCACAAGTAAACCCTATAAACTTCATCAAAGAATAATCTACAAACTCTTTTTTTGAAAGCAATTCTCCCATAAGATTAATGGGAGAATTTTGTTTAACAACATCTTTAATATAACAATGACACAATGATTAAAAACATATTACAAACTAAGTTTTTATTTATACTACTAACTATTTTCCTCCACAACTCTTTTGCGCAGTCTGTCAGTTTTACTTTTGATGATGGTACTTTAGGTGACAGACCTGGCTATTCATTTGAAAAATGGAACGCTATGTTGCTTAAAAAGTTAAAAGACAATAATGTAAAAGCTACCTTGTTTGTTACAGGAAGAGGTAAAGACAGTGAACGAGGAAAACATTTATTAGAGTCTTGGAATAATGACGGACACAGTATTGCCAACCATACGTATACACATCCAAATTATAATAGTCCAAAAACAACTCTTGAACAGTTTAAAAATGAATTGCTGAAAAATGATAGTCTCATTAAACAGTATTCTAATTATCAAAAATACTTTCGATTTCCATATCTTAAGGAAGGCAATACAAAAGAAAAAGTTGAAGCTTTTCGTAATTTCTTAAAAGAACAACATTATAAAAACGGATACGTAACCATAGATGCTTCTGATTGGTATATTGATAGTCGTTTAATCAAAAAACTACGTGCTGATCCTACTTTAGATCTTAACAAGTATAAAGAATTTTACCTTGAACATTTGTGGAGTCGTGCTCAATTTTATGAAAAAATAGCCTTTGAACTTACAGGTCGACATATTAAACATAACCTGTTACTGCATCATAATTTTGCTGCTGCTTTATTTATGGATGATCTAATTCAGCTGTTTAGAAAGAAAGGTTGGAAGGTTATTTCAACACAAGAAGCCTATACAGATCCTATTTATAATGAATCTCCAAATAACGCTGGAGAGAGCTTAATATACGCGTTGGCTAAAGATTCTAAAAAATACAAAGGTAAATTACGCTATCCTGCTGAAGATAGTAGATATGAAAAGAAGAAAATGGATGCACTAGGATTGTAATAAAAATACCCCTTAAATAAAAAAAGCTGCTTAAACGATTTAATGTTTAAGCAGCTTTATAAAAGGATACCTTTATAGTATCACTTTTTTAAAGCAAATTATATTTTAGCAAATATAGTATCCAGTTGATGGTTGATAACAGCATACCTTTATTCCATCTTGATAAATAAAAGAACCATCTCCTCCACATCTTGTTGGTATTCTTACTCCTCCATTAATACTTTTTAGAGTTTCTTTCGTTAATTTTTCTGATCCGTTTACACTTAAAATTGTTTTTTTCATTTTGAAAATTTTAGGTTAATTATAATAAGTTTAGGTTTACAAGGTAATTTTTAAAAAATAGTTCTTTAGTGAAAAAACCATACTTTTAATAAGGAAAAACCATCTTTTTATTCTTCTAAATACCCAAACTTTCCATTGTTAAAGTCTTGAAATGCTTCTATCAATTCTTGTTTGGTATTCATAACAAACGGACCATGTGCGGCAATTGGTTCATTTAAAGGCTCTCCACTTAACACCAAAACTACTGTATCTTCCAAAGCTTCAATAGTAAAGGTATCTCCATCATTTTTGAATAATGCAAAGTGGTCTTCTAAAACATTTGTTGAATCATTAACTTTAACACTTCCTTCAATTGATAAAATGGATGTTGTATAATTTTCTGGAAAGGTCAATTGAGTTTTTACTCCTTTTTTTAATTTTACATTAAACATGTTAATAGGTGAAAATGTTGAAGCGGGACCTTTCTTTTTCTGATATTCCCCTGCAATAACTTCTACTTCTCCTCCTCCATCAGGTAATAGAGTTTTGGCCATTTCAGCATTAGCTATTGCTTGATATTTTGGTGGACTCATTTTATCTTTAGCAGGAAGATTAACCCATAATTGTACCATTTGAAACTCTCCTCCTGTTTTACTCCATTCGGTTTCATGAAATTCTTTGTGTAACACACCTGATGCTGCTGTCATCCATTGTACATCACCCTCTCCAATAACACCACCACCTCCTGCACTATCTCCGTGCTCTATACGTCCTTTATACGCTATGGTTACCGTTTCAAATCCTCTATGCGGATGAACTCCAACTCCTTTTGGTTTATCAGTTGGTGGAAAGTTATATTTAGAATTATAATCCAACATAATAAACGGATCCATACGTTGCATCGTAGAACTCCCTGGTATAAAATTATGAACTCTAAATCCGTCTCCTACAAAATGTGGAGTTCCTGGTTTTACTATTTTTTCTATACTTCTTGTTTTCATTTTTTTATTCCTTTTAATTATTATAAACTACTGGCTAATTCAATATCAAATGAATTGTCTAAATAGCTACGTTGTAATTCAGGCTTATTTTTAGACCAATATCCATTTTTAACACTTTCAGAAAGTTTAGATATCTCTCTAAATTCTACTAAAATGGTATTAGGAAAAAGCACAGTAATAATCTTCCGTAATTTACTTTTGTTTATCTCTTCTGTTTCTTTTGAAATAGCTAAAACGTTATATGCTTGTTGATATAATTTTTCAATGGCAGTTTCGATATTATTTACAGCTGAAACTTCCCAATTTAAAATTTTAGGCGCTGTTATATTTTTGGTTACAACTAATGTTTTTAAATGTCTCATAATATGTACTTTCTTTTATTACTGTAAAATTACGGCAACAAAAAGAGGTATGCATTGACCTATGGTAAGAACTGTTTTCGAATTATGAGGTAGAAGTTATGGTATTTAAAATTTAATGATTAACTCTCATACGCTAATAATCATCAATCTCAAATCAATTAAATGGTTTGAAGTTTTCCTTTGCAAGAGTTTTACGAACACGACTTAGACTTTCGGGAGTAATGCCTAAATAAGATGCTATCATCCATTGCGGAATACGCAGCATAATATCTGGGTACATCTTTACAAAATCTAAATAACGACTTTTTGCAGAAGCACCTAACAACTGGCTAATACGTTTATATAATTGACGGATATGTTTTTGCAGTAATTGCTCATTTTTCCTTCTAAAATCAGTATTTATTTTTGATACTTGGTTGATAAATTCTTCATCTAACATTACAACTAATGTATCTTCTACCGCATCAATATAATATGTTGAGGGTTGTTGGAAATAAACACTTCCCCGATCGCTAACAATCCAATTTTCTGTAGCAAACTGTAAAATATTTTCTTTTCCTTCTTCATTTAAAGCATATAAACGCAATAAACCTTGTTCTACAAAAAAGAAATGCGAACAAATATCTCCTTGCTTTAATAAAAAATCACCTTTAGAAATTTTTTTAGTAGTAATAAATATTTTTATCTGAAAATAATCCTCTTCAGACAAACCTCCTTTTTCGATAAGATGCTTTTTTAAATTATTTAGCTCCATACATAGTCTTAAAAACTACTAAAAGTACCATATTATTTATTATTTCTAGTTTTATTTTCTTTTGAAGTTTTATTTAGCACCCTACCTCTATATCTAATTGGACTTTTATGAGAGCTGTTTACATATATTGTAGTAGATAAACTTGGGTATACTTGAACAGTTACATTATAATTTTCTGATGGAGATTCCTTATCATTTATACTAAACTTAATCTTATAACTATTGGCTTTACTTTCAGTTACGTTCATCTTTTTAGGAACTCCTTTAAACTTAACACCAATATCTGTACCTCCATAAGAACCTCCCATTTGTCTTTCTCCAAAAAAGGGAAGTGATGCAGAAACAGTATCTCCTTCCATTTTTAAAAAATTATTATTCCCTGTTAAGTTTATACTGCCTACATTACTACCTACTGGTAGCATACCTGCATTGGCTATTTGTATCATGCTGTTTGTTACTTGTGGTTCTGCCCATTCTGATACTATTTCAAAAGATTTACCTTGAATAAGAGCATTTAAATTATCTATCTCTGCCTGCGTTACTTTTTTGGAAGAGGCGCAACTAAACAGTACAAAAATCATACTAACAAAAAAAACTAACCTTTTCATATCTTACTGTTTTTAAACCTACTACAAGTTACTCAAATCTCATGAGACTTTCAAGAAAATAAGACTATTTAACGTTTGTTTTACTCTTTATCAGGTACTGAAAATAAAGCTGGTTTTGCTCCTTTAATATCTCTGTAAAAGTTATAAATATGGTTCATGTCTGCACTCATATCATCTGTCAAATAATACGGTGGAGCTACTATAATTTGTTTATTTTCAAAATCGAATCCAAACATTACTAAAGGCACATTAGCCCCTTTGGCTATGTAATAAAAACCAGTTTTCCATTCAGTTACTTTAGCACGAGTTCCTTCTGGAGATAAGGCCAAACGAAATTCTTCATGCTGATTAAAAACAGCTATAATGGCATCAACTTTATTTGTGCTTTTACTTCTATCAACAGGAGCACCCCCTAAAGCTCTAAAAATAAACCCAAAAGGAGGTTTGAATAACGATGCTTTTCCTATAAAATTGACTCTCACACCAATAGTATTCCTTGCTAAAATAGCAATTGGAAAGTCTTTCCAGCTCGTATGAGGAGCTCCAATAACAACATATTTTTTTAAGTCTCTTGGAAAATCTCCAACTACCTTCCAGCCTAAAACTTTGTGAAATATAAATTTAGATATCATTTACTAGGTATAAAGGTCAATGATACGGTTTTCCTTACAAAAATCAAATAAAATTAACCTATCTTGTCATATATTTGTTCACTTAATAAACTTTTATTTATTCTAATGAATACCACTCTTTTACTTATTTTAATTGCTATTAGTACTTTACTAATTGGTTTTGTTATTGGAAACTTACTCTCTAAATTGAAGTTTAAACAACAAGCGTCTGATTTAGAAAAAGAGATTGTAACACTACAAAATCATCAAACTAACTTTGAAATTCAGAAAAGAGAAAAAGAAGAATCATTTTCTCAGCAAAAAGAAGACTTTTTAAAGCGATTAGATGATAAAACTAAGGAGAATAGTGAATTACGTCGTGAAAAAGAGTTTACTGCTCTTGAACTGGCTAGAAAAAATGAAGAATTAAAAAATGTTCAGTTAAAACTTCAAGAAAATAAAGAAGAAGTAGAAAAACTACAAGATAAATTTACCAAAGAGTTTGAAAACTTAGCGAATAAAATTTTAGACGAGAAGTCGAATAAGTTTACTGAGCAAAACAAGAAAAATATTAAAGATATTTTAAATCCACTTCAAGAAAAAATTCAAACCTTTGAAAAGAAAGTTGAAGACACTCAAAAAGAAAGTATTTCAATGCATTCTGCTTTAAAAGAGCAATTGTTAGGGTTAAAAGAGTTAAATGCTCAAATGAGTAAAGAAACCTTAAATCTTACTAAAGCTTTAAAAGGTGATAGCAAAACCCAAGGAAACTGGGGAGAATTAGTGTTAGAACGCGTTTTAGAGAAGTCTGGATTAGAAAAAGACCGTGAGTATTTTGTACAACAATCTTTTACCAATGAAGAAGGCAAACGTATTATGCCCGATGTAGTGATTCATTTACCGGATAATAAAAAAATGATTGTCGATTCTAAAGTATCATTAACTGCTTATGAGCAATATGTAAATAGTGAAGATGATCTTGAAAAGGAACGTTTTGTAAAAGAACATGTAAACTCTTTAAAACGACATGTTGAACAACTTTCAGAAAAGAAATATGAAGATATTTATAAAATAGAATCTCCTGATTTTGTACTCTTGTTTGTACCTATTGAACCTGCTTTTGCTGTAGCTTTAAACGAAGATAATACCTTATACAATAAAGCGTTTGAGAGAAATATCGTTATCGTTACCCCTACTACTCTATTAGCTACCTTACGCACTATTGATTCGATGTGGAATAACGAAAAGCAACAACGTAATGCTTTAGAAATAGCACGACAAGCGGGTGCTTTATATGATAAGTTTCATGGTTTATTAGCCGATTTAATTGGGATTGGCAAACGAATAGATGATTCTAAAAAAGAGTATTCGAATGCTATGAACAAATTATTCGAAGGTCGTGGGAACTTAATTACTAGTGTTGAAAAACTAAAAAAAATGGGAGCGAAAGCTAAAAAAACACTTCCAGAAAAAATTATCGAAAGAGCACAAGAAGAAGATTAACTCATCATTGTTATTTTTCTATCACGTTTAAAGAAATAGAGTTCACCATTTTTTTTAATTTTTTTTCTATAACCAAACAGATGGAGTATTTCTGTAGCTAGAAATCTTGCTGTTTTAGGATTCACTATTAATGTATAAGAATTGTTTTTATAGTTTTTTATACCGGGAAGAATCTTTAATAAAGAATCTAAATGTAATTTTCTAACTATTTTAGAAAGATGCATCCAAAACTTTGAGATTTTTCTTATAATAAAAAAACCATCTTCTCCTTGTTCTTGATATAAAGGCATAAATATGTTACCTTTAAGTTCAGACTTAATAGTGCTTACGTTATTAGTTGCTAAAGTAACACCTAACTTAATTTTTTCAAAGTTTGAAAAACCTTCTAACATTTTAAAAACCTCTCCTTTTTTAATTACATAACGGTACTTAATTTCATAAAATTCTTGGGTTTCATTATACATGGAAAGATACTGCTCATAAAAATTATTTTTTTTAACGTTCTTCTTCGCAACACAACCCGATGTTACAAGAGCTAACCAAATAAATGCTACGCAGTTATCTACTGAAGATTCTTTAAAATGTTGACCAGCTTCAAATCCGATAGAAATATGACCAAACTCATTGATAAATGTAAGCAAAGGTCCTTCCAAAAATTCTTCTATACCTAAAATAGTAGGAATTTTAAAATTAGAAGAAAACTTTCTATTATTCAACGAATCGCTAATCGTAATAAAAGGTATAGAATCTGATGAAGTAGTGTGTAAGTCAATAAAGTAAAAAGGTCCCTTATTGTTTCTTATAATTTCTTTAATTACTTTATAAATGGCTTTTTGTTCTTCAAATTCAGAGATATTATTTTCTTGTTCCTTGTTAATAAGTTCTTTAGACCAAATGCGATTTAAATCCACTTTATTGTAGCGTACATTTTTTTTTATTGCAGCTATGTTACCACAAATAGCATACATATTCCCTTGAAAAGAAATGGCTTCTTTTTTTACAGTAGAAATTACTTTGTTTAGGCCTAAAACACCGGCTATTTCGTTACCATGAATTCCTCCAAAAAAAATAACTGTTGGAGTTTTATCATCTCCTTTAATGCTCCCAAGTACACGTTTTATAGTAATTGTTTCGTTAAAATGTGAGCTATAAATTTGATTTGCTTTCATATAAATTTCCTTATTAACTTTCAATTGAAGATAAATCTTTTTGTGTAAAAATCCCAACCAATTCATTCGCTTCAATTATTAGCACACACGATTTTTTATCTTTATCCATAAGTTTTTTAGCCTTGTTTATTAGTGTTTCTGGTGTTAAAGAAATAAATTCAGTATCCATTATTTTTTTTGCTGTCTTTTGCTTATTTGCAGGTTTTGAAAAATCAAAACCTGTGAGTTGTTCTTTTGAAATTACTCCTACAATTTTGTTTTTATTATTTACAACAGGCATGTGATTTACTTTATTCCATTTCATCACTCTTAAAACTAACTCTACTAAGTCATGCTCATTTACCACAAAAAGCTCAGACGACATTATTTTGTAAAGTTTGTCTTTTTTAGTTGAAATATAAGACTTTGATAAATCAACATCACCCCATTTAGAAACAGGAATATTCTGTACTTGATTTTTATACATGCTTTCTGTTAAAGCTATTTCAGTATCGAATTTTGATAATTTTTGATTTAACAATCGCTTATTTTTAATTAACCAACTAGCACCTGTACAGTTTTTATTTACTCTTTCTTCAATGATTCCTAATAAATAATCGATTTCTTTTATGTGTATATTCGACTTTATTAAGCCTTTTCTGGCTATTGGTATAAAAAAATCTTTAATAAGTTTTTTTGCCGGAATTCCTTCTCCACACCAATCAAAATAAGTATCAATACCTGTTTTAGCAGCATTCATAAAATTATTTCTTGCATTTTCAAATGGTATCTTGTTCCAAATTTTTTTGTATTCATTTGGCATACCTTGCATAACCCCTACCCAAAAAGCAGTATTTGCTATTTCATCTTTAATACTAGGCCCTGATGGAATATACCTATTTTCTATTCTTAAATGTGCAATATTGTTGTGTACTCCATAACACAAACGATTCCATTTATACAACGTACCGTTATGTAAGTTTAAAGCTTCTAGTTTAGGCATAATTCCCTTTTTTAACAGCGCCAAAGAGTTTTCTTCAAAATTGGATGTAACTATGGGCGCATGTCTTGAAATATCATCTGTAAAAATTTCTAAAACTGAGTTTTTAATCCATCTATTACCAAAAGAAACTCTAGGTTGTTGTTCTCGCATTAAATAAGAAGGGTTTCTTAAATCTACACTTTGTTGAAAAAGAGCTATTCTCGTTTCTTTCCATAATTCTCTACCTAAGAGTAAAGGTGAGTTAGACATTACAGATAGCATTGGCCCCGCAATGGCTTGAGACCAGTTATACATATCAATAGCATTGTCAATATCTATTTGTAAGTGTGCTTGAAAACTAGTATTACAAGCTTCAAAAAGTATAGAATTATGTTTTAAAATTAAGTCTTCTACACCTTGAATGTGTAGTTTAAAGTCGTCTCCTCTTAAGTCTTTAATAACTTTATTTAAAGTTTTATACCGTTGGAAAGGTGTCATACTTTTAAACACCAAATCTTTTCGCTTTAAAGTTGGTAAAATACCCGTTAAAACAACTTTATTTTCATTTATTTCGTTAGCTGCTCTATGTACCTTATTCAACAAATCTTCTAATTGATGTTCTAATTTAGAAAAGCAATTGTTTTTAAGTTCGAATGGATCTAGATTAATTTCTAAATTAAACAAAGCCAACTCAGTTGTTAAATGAGGGTCATCTACTTTTTTTAATATCTCTAAGGCATTTAATGAAGGTCTAAAGTGTTTATCTACTAAACACAACTCTTGTTCAGCTCCAACTCTTTGAATTCCTTTTTCAAATAAATCTTCTTGAATCATATTTTCAAAAGCATCTACATCTTTTAATAAATGATAAACAAAGTTTTTTCTTTCTTTTTGCGTTGTAATAGCTTTGACAGATTGAGATCCCATAAGTACTTTTTTCTTGCATACTAAGTTAATCAATTCAGGGACTGATTAAAATGACAAAAATCATGTATAAATAACAAAAGCGACTCATATTGAGCCGCTTTTGTTATTTATATTATTTTTAAAGTACTTTTTATTACATAACAAATAAACGTCGATTATGCATTAAGTTATATACCTTCTCTCCTACTGTTTCTAGTACTTTTTCATTCTCTACATTCATTAATACTTCATCAATTAAGTCTACTACAACTTCCATATCTTCTTCTTTTAAACCTCGAGTAGTAACTGCTGCAGTACCTACACGAATACCAGAAGTAACAAATGGTGATTCAGTATCAAAAGGAACCATGTTTTTGTTAACTGTAATTTCTGCTTTACCTAAAGCATCTTCAGCTACTTTTCCTGTAATTTTTTTATTACGTAAATCAATTAACATACAATGGTTGTCTGTACCTCCAGAAATAATTTCATATCCTTTTGCTACAAATGCTTTTGCCATTGCTTGTGCATTTTCTTTTACTTGAATTTGATAATCTAGGAATTCATCTGTCAACGCCTCTCCAAAAGCAACCGCTTTTGCAGCAATAACGTGCTCTAATGGGCCTCCTTGATTTCCTGGGAATACTGCAGAATTAATCAACGTAGACATTTTCTTTAATTTTCCTGATTTTAATTTTAATCCAAATGGATTTTCAAAATCTTTTCCAATCATAATCATTCCACCACGAGGTCCACGCAATGTTTTGTGAGTCGTTGTTGTTACTATATGACAATGTGGAAGTGGGTCAGATAAGATTCCTTTTGCTATTAATCCTGCTGGATGTGAAATATCAGCCATTAAAATAGCCCCTACACTATCAGCAATTTCTCTAAACTTTTTAAAATCAATATCACGTGAATATGCTGAAGCTCCTGCAATAATTAATTTAGGTTTATGCTCTTTTGCTTGTTGTTCTAAATGGTTATAATCAATATGTCCAGTTTCTTTAACTACTCCATAAAATACCGGATTGTATAATTTTCCTGAAAAGTTTACTGGTGAACCATGAGTTAAGTGACCACCATGAGATAAATCAAATCCTAAAATAGTGTCTCCTGGTTGTAAACAAGCTGCAAAAACAGCCGTATTTGCTTGACTTCCAGAATGTGGTTGTACATTTACATACTCAGCTCCAAATAATTCTTTAGCCCTGTCAATAGCAATCTGCTCTACGACATCTACTACTTCACACCCTCCATAGTAACGTTTACCAGGGTATCCTTCAGCATATTTATTTGTTAAAACTGATCCTTGTGCTTCCATTACTTGGTCGCTTACAAAATTTTCAGAAGCAATCAACTCTAAACCGTGTAATTGACGCTCTTTTTCTTCTTGAATTAAATCAAATATTTGATGATCTTTTTGCATGTTGTGTGTTGTTACATAAAGCAGCCAAAAGTACTAATTTTATTCTTCAATTTTTATGGATTTAAAAAGAAGTATCTACAAAAACACTTTCGCATTTTTTTTCTTCATCTTATTGGGGTAAATTGAAAAAAATATGTAGGTTTGATGAAAAATATAACAAAACGATAAATGGAAATAACTGCTAATAACCCGAATAGAAAATCTTGGTTAACTGTAGCTGAAAACTCAGATTTCCCTATTCAAAACATACCTTTTGGTGTTTTTCTGACCAAAGATGATATTATAACGATTGGTACTAGAATTGGTGACTATGCGATTGATTTAGGTGCCTTACACCAATTAGGATATTTTGATGGAATCCCGTTAACAGACGATATTTTCTTACAAGATACCTTAAATGATTTTATAGCCGACGGACGTAAAACTTGGCGTTTAGTACGTAATAGAGTTGCTGATGTTTTTGATGTGAAAAACAATAAGTTACGTGATAATGCTGAACACAAAGACAAAATTATCTTTAGAATGGATGAAGTTGAAATGCAACTTCCTGTTTCTGTAGGAGATTATACCGACTTTTATGCGAGTAAAGAACATGCAACTAATGTAGGAAGCTTATTTAGAGATCCTGAAAATGCTTTATTACCAAACTGGTTACATATTCCTATTGGTTACCACGGAAGAAGTTCTTCAATTGTACCATCAGGAACTCCTATTAGACGTCCTGTTGGACAGCAGCGTCCTGCTGAAGGAGAAAAAACGCCTAATTTCGGACCTTCAAAATTATTAGATTTTGAACTAGAAATGGCTTTTATTACTACCGTTGCTAATGATTTAGGAGATAGGATTCCTATTGAAGAAGCTGAAGAGTATATTTTCGGATTAGTTTTATTTAATGACTGGTCTGCTCGAGACATTCAAGCTTGGGAATATGTGCCTTTAGGCCCTTTCTTAGGAAAGAGTTTTGCTTCAACAATTTCACCTTGGATCGTAACTTTAGATGCTTTAGAGCCTTTTAGAGTAGACAACCCGGAACAAGTATACGAACCTTTACCTTACTTAAAGAAAGAAGGAAAAGATAGTTATGACATTAATCTACAAATGGCAATTCAGCCAGAAGGCAAAGAAGAAACTGTAGTTTGTAACTCTAATTTCAAGTATATGTACTGGACAATGGTACAACAATTAACGCATCACACGGTAAATGGATGTCCTGTAAACGCAGGTGACATGATGGGTAGTGGTACTATTTCAGGACCTACACAAGATAGTTTTGGTTCTATGTTAGAATTGACATGGAGGGGTCAAAACCCTATAAAAATGAACGATGGTAGCGAACGCAAATTCATTAATGATAATGATACAGTAATTATGCGTGGTTATTGTGAAAATAATAACATTCGTATTGGTTTTGGTGAATGTACTGGTAAAGTATTACCCGCTAAATAAACACTTTAATCAAAATATGATTACAAAAAATCCAGTTCTTTCGAACTGGTTTTTTTTATTTCAACTTCTATCTTATTCTTCTTCTGGTGGTGGATGACCATGAATTTGTTCATACACTTCATCAAAATTACTTCGTAAATAACTGTTTAATTTTTTACGATAATCATCTTGTAACCAATCGATAAAATTATGTGTGCTTTTTGATATACATTTAGAGTATCTATAAATTCTATCATCAATATCGCCTCCTAATTTTTTTGCTAAGATTAACGCATCAAAAACATCTTCACTATTTTCAATACACATTTTAGCATGATGTTCTATTGATTTTTCTAATACTCTTTTTGAAGACTCTCCTCCTTGTATTGTATCTCTGTATACTTTTTTAACATCAAAGTATAAATCTTCAGAGTTTGCAAACTCAGCTTTTACCTCTGCTGGTAATTCGTATTTGAAATCACTTTCAATTTCTTCATCAGATAATAAATTATCTAGATAGAAATTTGGTGCTCTAAACATTTTTTGCCAATCTAAATCAGCTCCCCAAGGTCCAAAACGATGAAAATTATTACCTAAATCAATTACATTAAACTCAGATTTTCCTGGTAAAATACGAGAACCACGACCAATCATTTGATAATATAGTGTTAACGATTTTGTTGCTCTATTTAATATAATTGACTTTACAGAAGGTTCATCAAAACCTGTTGTTAAAATGCTTACCGAAGTAATAATTGCATTGGGTGTTTTATGGAACCATTTTAAGATAAAATTGCGTTCTTTCTTAGTGTTCGTGTTATCCAAATGTGCAATAGGATACCCTGCCCTTTTAAAAGTATCGAACACATGTAAAGAAGTATTAATACCATTATTAAATATTAAGGTTTTTGTTCCTTTAGCTCGTTCTTCATAAGCTTGTAACAACTTAGAAAGCATATCGGTATTCGTGTATAAATCTTCTGATGATTTTACCGTATAATCTCCATTCGCTCCTACTTCTAAAGAAGTTAACCCTACATTGTAAGAGTAAATGTTTGCTTTTGCTAAATATTCATTCTGAATTAAAGCACCAATGCTTTCCCCATCAATAAGCTCATCATAATTATCCTTCATAGGAAGCTTAATATTTGAACTTAAAGGAGTTGCCGTTACTCCTAGTATGAATGACTTATCAAAAAATTTAAATAGTTTAGTAAATGAGTTATAGTGTGCCTCATCAATAATTACTAAACCAACATCAGAAATATCTAACATATCGTCATTTAAACGATTGTTTAAGGTTTCAACCATAGCTACAAAGCAATCAAATTCATCTTGATCTTCTAAACTTGCTTTGCTATCTATAATTTTATTTACTACACCAAATTCTTTCAGCATTTTTGCTGTTTGCTTACACAATTCTATTCGGTGAGTCATTATCAATACTTTTTTTTGATAATGTTTTAAATATTGACGTGTAATTTCAGAGAAAATAACCGTCTTTCCTCCTCCCGTAGGTAATTGATATAGTAAATGGTAATTTTCGGGGGCATTCTCAAAACTTTTAAAAATTTTGTACAATGCTTCTTTTTGATAATCATATAGATTTTTTCCTTTTTTTTGTTGTGAAGTTGCTGTTTCGTTACTCAAAGCTCTGTAATTTTGAAATATGCAAAAATACGAGGTATTTAAGGAAATTCCATTAAAAATGGTATCTTTTTTAAATTTTCTTCAGATCAATATGAGCAATATCATAATGAGAAGCGTGTGTAATTACCTCTTCATTTTTAACTACCAACAACTGAGGAGATTGGTGTAAAACCTGAAATGTATACCCTATTTCATTAGATACATCTCTATAACTAAGTAAGTCAAGATAATACACTTTAAAATCTTTTAATTCCTCATCAAAACTACTTTCAAAACGCTTAATAACCATGCTACTTATACCACATCTCGTCGAATGTTTAAAAATACCTACTGGCTCATTTTTAGATAACTCTTTTATCTCTTTAATTTGGTTTAAAGATGTCAATGGAATCCAATTAATAAATAAGTTTTGTTTGTTTTCATTTGTATTCTTTCTTCCCAAAATAGTGTTTAATACTCCCATATTTTTCTTACTTTAATGAATAACCTTTTTAAAAACAGTCAAAAAGTCATATTTTTTTATTCCTCACAGACAAAATGTCTCTTCTTCTCTTTAAAAATCAATTGGTACTAATTTTGACTTCTATATAGAAAATAAAAAGATATGAATTTTAACAATTATACAATAAAATCACAAGAAACCATACAGCAAGCGCAACAATTAGCGCAAAGCTATGGTAACAACCTTATAGAAAATGAACATATTTTCAAAGCCTTATTTTTAGTCGATGAAAATGTACTTCCTTTCATTTTAAAAAAACTTAACATTAATATTGATGTTATACAACAAGTTTTAGACAAGCAATTAGAAAGTTTCTCAAAAGTTACTGGTGCTGATTTAATGCTCTCTCGTGAAGCTAATAAAACCTTAAATGAAGCTGCTATCATCGCAAAAAAAATGAACGATGAATACGTTTCTATTGAACATTTAATTTTAGCTATTTTTAAATCTAAAAGCCATATAGCACAAGTATTAAAAGATCAAGGAGTTACTGAAAAAAGCTTAAGAGCAGCAATTGAAGAGTTACGCAAAGGAAACCGTGTAACATCACAAAGTGCCGAAGAAACATACAATTCTTTAAATAAATATGCTAAAAACTTAAATCAATTAGCACAAGACGGAAAATTAGACCCAGTAATTGGTCGTGATGAAGAGATTAGACGTTTATTACAAATTTTATCTCGTAGAACTAAAAATAATCCGATTCTAGTAGGTGAACCAGGTACAGGTAAAACAGCTATTGCTGAAGGTTTAGCACATCGAATTATTCGTGGAGATGTTCCTGAAAATCTAAAAGAAAAACAAATTTTTTCTTTAGACATGGGAGCTTTAATTGCCGGTGCAAAATACAAAGGTGAATTTGAAGAGCGTTTAAAATCTGTGGTAAAAGAAGTTACCAAATCTGAAGGGAATATAGTGCTATTCATTGACGAAATTCACACCTTAGTAGGTGCTGGAGGTGGACAAGGTGCAATGGATGCTGCTAATATCTTAAAACCAGCTTTAGCCCGTGGAGAGTTGAGAGCTATTGGAGCTACAACTTTGGACGAATACCAAAAGTATTTTGAAAAGGATAAAGCTTTAGAACGTCGTTTTCAAAAGGTAATGGTAGATGAACCGGATACAGAAAGTGCTATTTCTATTTTACGTGGTATTAAGGATAAATATGAAACACACCATAAAGTTCGTATAAAAGATGAAGCTATTATTGGAGCTGTAGAATTATCGCAACGTTATATTACCAATCGTTTTTTACCTGATAAAGCTATCGATTTAATGGATGAGGCTGCCTCTAAATTACGTATGGAAATCAATTCGAAACCTGAAGAATTAGATGTGTTAGACCGTAAAATAATGCAGTTAGAGATTGAAATTGAAGCAATTAAACGTGAAAATGACGAAGCTAAGCTAAAATCTTTAAATGCTGATTTAGCTAATTTAAAGGAAGAGCGTAATGAAATTAATGCGAAATGGCAATCAGAAAAAAATATTGTTGATACCGTTCAGAGTTTAAAAACAAGTATTGAAAATTATAAACTTGAAGCTGAAAAAGCAGAGCGTAATGGTGATTATGGTAAAGTAGCAGAGTTACGTTATGGTAAAATAAAAGATGCTCAAGAAGAACTTGAAAAGCAACAAGAAATCTTAACCAATCAAAGTGAAAATGCATTGATTAAGGAGGAGGTTACTTATGATGATATTGCAGAAGTTGTAGCAAAATGGACAGGAGTTCCTGTAACTAAAATGTTACAATCAGAACGTGAAAAGTTACTAAAATTAGAAGATGAGTTACACAGGCGTGTCATTGGTCAAAAGGAAGCTATCGAAGCAGTTTCTGATGCGGTACGTCGTTCGAGATCTGGATTACAAAACCCTAATAAACCCATTGGTTCATTCTTATTCTTAGGAACAACAGGAGTTGGTAAAACAGAATTAGCAAAAGCTCTTGCTGAATATTTATTTGACGATGAAAATTCGATGACTCGTATAGATATGAGTGAATATCAAGAACGCCATTCAGTAAGCAGATTGGTGGGTGCGCCTCCAGGATATGTAGGGTATGATGAAGGTGGGCAATTAACAGAAGCTGTTCGAAGAAAACCTTATTCAGTTGTGTTATTAGACGAGATTGAAAAAGCACACCCTGATACCTTTAATATTTTACTACAAGTATTAGATGAAGGTAGATTAACAGATAATAAAGGTCGTGCTGCTGATTTTAAAAATACCATTATTATTATGACCTCTAATATGGGGAGCCATATTATCCAAGAGAAATTTGATAATATGAAAGGAGATATTCATACAACTATGGATTTAGCTAAAACAGAAGTTTTAGGATTGTTAAAACAATCTGTAAGACCTGAGTTTTTAAATAGAATTGATGATATTATTTTATTTACTCCATTATCAGAAGAAAACATTGAAGAGATTGTAAAGTTGCAATTGAAAAGTGTTAAAAAAATGATTGCAAAACAAAACATAATTTTTGACGCTACAGATGAAGCCATTGTTTACCTAGCGAAAAAAGGGTATCAGCCTGAATTTGGTGCACGACCAGTAA
This sequence comes from Tenacibaculum sediminilitoris, assembly GCF_964513795.1. Lineage (NCBI taxonomy): Bacteria > Pseudomonadati > Bacteroidota > Flavobacteriia > Flavobacteriales > Flavobacteriaceae > Tenacibaculum > Tenacibaculum sediminilitoris. The sequence continues at coordinate 177,922 of NZ_CAZEQR010000011.1, forward strand.
AACGTGTAATCCAAAAAGAGGTCTTAAATCAATTATCTAAAGAAATTTTATCAGGAAGAATAACTACTGATAGTATTATCTTACTAGACGCTTTTGATGATGAATTAGTGTTTAGAAACCAATCTGATTTAGTTGAGAAGTAACAATAAATAAATAGCTATAAATCAATACATAAAGTGACATTTATTCATTTATTTTAGTGAAAAAATGTCACTTTTTTTAATCGTTTTGGTGAAAAAATGTCTCTTTTTTTAATTGGTATTTTTTTTGATTAGTAATTACTAAAATTAATGTTTAACTAAAAAATGTAAAGTTATGTTATTAAAGAGTACTGATTTTCCAGCATTACCAAATGTCTTTAATGATTTTTTTAGAGACTGGTCAACTTCAAATTTCTCAGATACAAATACTACATTACCAGCTGTAAACATTAAAGAAAATGAAAATGAGTTTACAGTTGATGTAGCTGCTCCTGGTATGAATAAGGAGGATTTTCAAGTAAATATTGAAAATGATATTCTAACTATTTCATCAGAAAGAAAAGAGAATAAGGAAGACGTGAACGATAACTATACCCGAAAAGAATATAGTTATATGTCGTTTAAAAGAAGTTTTACACTACCTAAAGGTATTGTTGATAGTGAAAAGATTAAAGCTGCCTATAAGAATGGTGAGCTAAAAATTGATATTCCAAAATTAGAAATAGCAAAACCTAAACCTGCGAAGCTAATTACGGTTGAATAAGTTGATTTTATAGTATCTTTTTTAAATTAAAAAACCGAGTGTTCTTAAAAGTTACTCGGTTTTTTTATAGCTTTCAGTCACTAAAAATTCTAAAAAGTATCTACTTGTATATCTTCTAAAACGATTTCAGATATTTTTTTCAATTTACCTTCTTCATATAATTTATCTATGGTGTAAAAATCAATTTCTTTATCTAGAGGCTTGTAATTATTGTAGTCAACAAAACGAATTCCTTTCACTATTTTTTCTTCTTTTGCATCTCTAAAACGTACTCCTCCTCCATTTGTATGGTATTTGTACGCTAAATAATCTAATTGAAAGTCATCTTTAGCAAACCAATAAATAAATACATCTTCAAAATCTTCCCCGCCACCTTCTTCTGTAAAAGTAACTCTAACCTTATAATATTCTTTTCCTTTGATAGTAACGGGTTCAAGCAATTTCTTTTGAACCGCTTTATCATTCAAACCAAAAGGTAATACTGAAAAATAGTGAACAGAATTCACAGAATTGCTATAACGATTTTTATCTTTTTCTGTTAGTTTAACCAAACTATCATTTACAAAACGCTTAAAACTATCATTTGATAGTATGTCTTTTATTTTTATTGAATCATTTTTTATAATTCTAACTAATTCAAAAGCTCCATTATTTCTAGTCGCTTTATAGTAATTTTCCCTAAAGTTAAAAGAAATTTTAGTGTTGCCTACATAACTTAGCTTAGAAGACTCAATAGACTTATCAATTATTTCTTGAGCAGTGAATTTTGGCTTACATGAGACAATTAATAAAAGTAGTAAAATGTATAAATATCGCATAATATTTTGTTTATTTTGGTAGTTAAATCATAAACAAATGTACAGGTATTCATTAATTTTAATTGTTAAGTTTAACACAAAAAATAGAGCTACAATTATGTAACTCTATAAAGGGGGGCAAAATTTATTATTTAAAACCTCATTCTTATACCAAAACCAATTAGTAAAGGGCTAATACCTACTTCTGCTAGTACTGTTGGTAATAATCATACTTACCTAAAAACATGGCTTAAATCATAGCTTAATAATTTTATTTAACAGTTTAAAATTATAGTTATATTTGTGTTTCATTTATGCAAAAAAAAATTAATATACAGAATAAAAAGGCTCGTTTTGAATACGAGATACTTGATAAGTACACAGCAGGAATTCAGCTTACTGGTACCGAAATAAAATCAATACGACAAAGCAAAGCTCGAATTACCGAAAGTTTTTGTGAGTTTAATGATAAAGGAGAACTTTTCGTAGTAAACATGTACATTGAAGAATATGCCTTTGGTCATCATTACAATCATAACCCAAAAAGTGAGCGTCGTTTATTGTTAAATAAACGTGAATTAAAAAAGCTTCAAAAAGAAGTTGAAAGTAAAGGGAATACCATTGTTCCTTTACGTTTATTTATTAATGTAAATGGTTGGGCAAAATTAGATATTGCACTTGCGAAAGGAAAGAAAACTCATGATAAGAGACAAAACATTAAAGATCGAGATAATAAACGTGATTTGGCCAGAATTAAAAAGGTTTATAATTAATGAATAATACTTTTTTAAATATTGTTCATTGGAAGAAAATTATATATTTTGTTTTCATTTTATTCCTTTTTAAATTTTGTTTTTTATACGGTTATGGTTTTGAAACGATTCTTTCTTTTTTTGATTTAGGGTTTTCTTTATTCACCGTTTAATGAATACTTCAGAAACTGAAGATTATAAAAAACTATAGCAAACCGGTCTAATTCTTTTATTTTTAGCTTTATTAAGCATTCCAATCATAGCCTACTACTTTAAATATGTTATCAACTAAACTATCAAAATACTCTATTATTCTTGCTTCAAACTCTCCTAGAAGACAAGAATTAATAAAGAGTTTAGATATTCCTTTTACTATTAAAACAAAGGAAGTAGAAGAAATTTATCCAAAAGAACTTAAACATAGTGAGATAACAGATTATCTAGCTATTTTAAAATCTACACCATTTAAAAATGATTTAAAAGAAAATGAGCTATTAATAACATCTGACACTATCGTATGGATGCATAACAAAGCTTTAGGTAAACCTAAAAACTATAAGGAGGCATTTCAAATGCTCAAAGAATTATCCAACACCAAACACAAAGTTATCACCTCTATATGTATTACGAATACATCATTTCAGAAAACTTTTAATGATACTACTATCGTTAGTTTTAAAGAATTATTAGACGATGAAATTGAGTATTACATAAACACTTATAAACCTTTTGATAAAGCTGGAGCCTATGGTATTCAAGAATGGATTGGTAAAATAGGAATTATAAAAATTGAAGGAAGTTATTTTAACGTTATGGGATTTCCTGTTCATAAACTTTACAAAGAATTATCAAAATTGTAGCTTTACATCTTTATAAAAGATTATTTTTGACGCGTATTTACACAACACAAACTGATGAAAAAATATACTTATACAGAAAAAAAAGATACCCGATCAGGGTTTGGTGATGGTTTAACCGAATTAGGACAGACAAACCCTAATGTTGTAGCTTTATGTGCAGATTTAACTGGTTCATTAAAAATGAATGAGTTTGCTGAAAATCATCCTGAGCGTTTTTATCAAGTAGGAATTGCTGAAGCAAATATGATAGGAATTGCTGCTGGGTTAACTATTGGAGGAAAAATTCCTTTTACAGGTACATTCGCAAACTTTTCAACTGGTAGAGTCTATGACCAAATTCGTCAATCGGTTGCTTATTCTGATAAGAATGTGAAAATTTGTGCTTCTCACGCAGGATTAACCTTAGGTGAAGACGGTGCAACTCATCAAATTTTAGAAGATCTTGGGTTAATGAAAATGTTACCAGGAATGACTGTAATTAACACTTGTGATTATAGCCAAACCAAAGCTGCAACCTTAGCTATTGCTGAGTATGAAGGACCTGTATATTTACGTTTTGGTCGTCCAAAAGTGCCTGTATTTATGACTGATCAACCTTTTGAAATAGGGAAAGCAATACAACTTACCAAAGGTAATGACGTTACTATTGTTGCTACTGGTCATTTAGTTTGGGAAGCTTTACAAGCTGCTGAACAATTAGAAACAAAAGGAATTACTGCTGAAGTTATTAATATACACACTATTAAACCTCTAGATGAAGAGGCTATATTAAAATCTGTTGCCAAAACAGGATGTGTGGTTACTGCTGAAGAGCATAATAAATATGGAGGTCTAGGAGAAAGTGTTGCTCGTTGTTTAGTAACAAACAACCCTACTCCACAAGAATTTGTGGCTGTAAATGATAGTTTTGGTGAATCTGCTACTCCAGATCAACTAATGAAAAAGTATGGTTTAAACGACGAAGCTATTATAAAAGCAGTAGAAAAAGTGATTTCTAGAAAATAAATATCGCTTACAAAACAATAAATACATCACTTTTTAGGTTCAAAGTGATGTATTTTTTTTATAAAAATAAATGTTTAACCCAAAATAGTATAAATTTTTAACAAATGAAAAAAGCAATTTTTATTTTGTGTTTTCTTATAGGAGGATCACAATTAGTACAAAGTCAAATTCAAGGAGGTATCAAAGCTGGTATTAACTATAATTCAGATTCTTTTGCTGACGTAAAAGATGATGTTTTAAGTGGAGCAGAAAGTAAAATGGGTTTTCACGCTGGTGCTTGGTTACGCATAAAACTTCCTGCTACTGGTTTGTATATTAGGCCTGAGTTAGTATATACACAATTAAGTAATAAAGTTTCTTATGAACCAGCTGGTTTTGTAGCTAAAACAACTACTTATGAGGTACAAAAAATAGATGTACCTGTTTTATTAGGCTTAAACTTTTTAGAAATAGGACATGTTTTTGCGGGACCTTCTTTTCAGTATATTTTAGACGCTGGTTTTGATATTGAAGATTTAAAACAAGTTAACTCTGATGGTTTTTCTGTAGGTTTACAATTAGGCGCTGGTGTAGAGCTTGGTAAGTTAGGCGTAGATGTTCGTTGGGAAAGGGCTTTATCTGACACTGAAGCTAATTTTATCGATTCTAATGTAGGAAATGTAAATTTTGGCACTCGTGTAAATCAAATCATTTTAGGACTTTCTTACAGATTTTAAAGTGAAGTTGATGAGTCATCCTAAAATAGGTTGACAGTTTTTAAAAAAATATTAAACCAGTGAATTGAAGTTCACTGGTTTTTTTTTATGTATAACATTAGAAGTTTTATAATTAAGACTTAAGTGTGGTCTATTATTATTGTAGGTGTCGATTGGTTATTTACCATTCTTACAGAACCCCTCCATTAATTCGTTCAGCTAAAGCATTTTGGGGAGTACTTCATTTAGAGCCTTTTTTTATAAAAAGGTTAGGTATTAAACTTCTATTGTGGTTTTTGACTCTTTTGATGAAAACACATAAGTAAATAACCACATTAAAGTAAAGGTTGGTACAGCGTCTAACCCAGGCATTGCTTCTTCAATAAAAGCAATAGCTCCTGCTATTTTACCTTTGTTTCCTTTATACATTTTTGTCATTATATATGCCGACGCTGGTGCCCAAACTATATCTGACAACTCTCCAAGCCCAGGTATTAAATAAGACACATATCCAATAGCATCAAATAATAAACTTAACGCCAGCTTTTGGTACTTTTTTTCTTTACTCATTTATATTAAATTAATTCTACACTTAACAAGGCAAAATTCAAGCCAAAACTTATTACTTTTATCTTGTAAATTGATAAGTTTGTCACAAAATACTAAAAACGAATGACTTTTTCTGATTTTATCAATCAAATAGAAAAACTGCAGCAAAGGCAACTAGGTGGTTTAACATCTCAATTTAAATTGGCACCAAAACTTAGAACACGGTTTTCAGAAGAACTCATACAAAGTAAAAATCCAAGAAAAGCAGCTGTTTTAGCATTATTTTACCCTGACAGCAATAATCAAACTCGATTTTTACTTACTGAAAGAGCAAGCTATAATGGAGCACATTCATCACAAATTAGTTTCCCTGGCGGTAGGTTTGACGAAACAGACAACAATCTTAAAAACACCGCTTTACGAGAAACTTATGAGGAAGTAGGCATCTCTTTTAAATCTATTCAAGTAATACGACAAACTTCTAATACTTATATTCCTCCTAGTAACTTTTTAGTAGCTCCATTTATAGGTGTTTCAAAAAGCACCCCTCGTTTTACACCAAATGAAGAGGTTGCTGAAATAATTGAAGTTTTATTGGCTGATTTACTTGATGACACTAACTTAATCTCAGTAGAAATGGAAACCTCATATATGAAAAACATCGAGGTACCATGCTTTAAACTAAACAATTACATTGTATGGGGTGCTACTGCCATGATGCTTTCAGAAATTAAAGATTTATTTAAATAGTTTTTTTTTATATATCTTTTGTAATTTAGCATTCACACTAATAAAACTTGAGTATAAAATGCCTTTATTTAAAAGGAATCCTTTCGGTCATATTTTGTTCATTAAACGATTGTTAATACAAATTCTCGGGGTCATTTCTCACGGGCGTTATCGTAAGTTTAATGACTTACAAATAGAGGGAATGGATGTTTTAAGAAGTCTTCCCGATCAAAAAGTATTATTTATCTCCAACCATCAAACTTATTTTGCTGATGTAGCGGCTATGTTTCATGTATTTAATGCCGCTTTAAAAGGTAGAGACGATAATATTAGAAATGTAGGATACTTATGGAAACCTAAATTAAATATTTATTATATCGCTGCAGGTGAAACAATGCGTTCCGGACTACTTCCAAAAATATTTGCTTATGTAGGTTCTATTTCAGTAGAAAGAACTTGGAGAAATGCTGGTAAAGATGTAAACAGACAAGTAAAAATGTCTGACATTTCTAACATAGGAAAAGCTTTAGATGACGGTTGGGTAATCACTTTTCCGCAGGGAACAACAACACCTTTTAAACCTATTCGTCGTGGTACTGTTCATATTATTAAAACTTACAAACCTATTGTAGTTCCAATAGTTATTGATGGTTTTAGACGTTCTTTTGATAAAAAAGGATTGATGATAAAAAAACGTAATGTACTTCAATCTATGGTTATTAAAGACCCTCTAGAAATTGATTATGATAATGAAGATGTAGCTAGTGTTATAGAAAAAATTGAACATGCTATAGAGCAACATCCTTCTTTTTTAAAGGTACTAACACCAAAGCAACTTAAGGAACAAGAGGAGTTTATTGAAAAAAGGCGTTTTTGGAGGGCCGACAAACCTAAAGAAAATTAAAGATTAAACAATATTAAAATTAACGTTTAAGTTATGGCTAATAAATCTATTTTAAACAAAAAGTCATTAGACTTTTTAGAAAAATATTTAAACAATGCTGCTCCAACTGGATATGAATGGGAAGGGCAAAAAATTTGGATGGACTATCTAAAACCTTATGTTGATGAGTTCATTACCGACACTTATGGTTCTGCTGTAGGAGTTATCAACTCAGGCGCTAAATACAAAGTAGTTATAGAAGGACATGCTGATGAAATTTCTTGGTATGTAAATTACATTTCTGATGATGGATTAATTTATGTAACCCGTAACGGAGGTAGCGATCATCAAATAGCTCCTAGTAAAATTGTAAATATTCATACTAAAAATGGTGTTGTTAAAGGTGTTTTTGGCTGGCCAGCAATACATACACGTAGTAAATCTAAAGAAGAAGCTCCAAAACCTGATAATATTTTTATCGATTGTGGTTGCAATACCAAAGAAGAAGTTGAAAAATTAGGGGTACATGTAGGATGTGTTATCACATACCCAGATGAATTCCATATTTTAAACAAAAATAAGTTTGTGTGTCGTGCATTAGATAACCGTATGGGAGGTTTTATGATTGCTGAAGTAGCTCGTTTACTACACGAAAACAAGAAGAAATTACCTTTTGGGCTATATATAACAAACTCTGTTCAAGAAGAAATTGGTTTACGTGGTGCAGAAATGATAACGCAAACTATTAAACCTAATGTAGCTATCGTTACCGATGTAACTCACGACACTACAACACCTATGATCGACAAGAAAAAAGAAGGTCTCTTAGAATTAGGGAAAGGGCCTGTAATAGCATATGCACCGGCTGTACAACAAAAATTAAGAGAGTTAATTATTGATACTGCTGAAGCTAACAAAATTCCTTTTCAACGTTCTGCTCTTTCTAGAGCTACAGGAACTGACACTGATGCATTTGCTTATAGTAATGGTGGTGTTGCTTCTGCTTTAATTTCATTGCCTTTACGTTATATGCACACTACGGTTGAAATGGTACACCGTGAAGATGTTGAAAATGTAATTAAAATGATTTACGAAAGTTTATTGAAAATTGAAGAAGGAGAAAACTTCTCTTATTTCAAATAATATAAATAATCAAACGTCATTACGAACAAAGTGAAGTAACCTTAATTTAGGTAAGGTTGTTAATCAAACTTCATCGTAATGACGTTTTTTTAATATACTCCATGGATGAGCTTATAGACATTGTTGACGAAAATGGAAACTACACAGGAAAGACTTGTTTAAAATCAGAGGCTCATAAACATGGTTACTTCCATCCTACCATTCATGTTTGGTTGTATACTTCCGATCAACAAATACTACTTCAAAAAAGAGCGTTGACCAAAAAAGTATTCCCTGGTTTATGGGATATTTCTGTAGCAGGTCACATTGCTGCTGGTGAGGATATTAAAATTGCGGCAACTAGAGAAGTAAAAGAAGAAATAGGCTTTAACATTCTTCCTGAAAACTTATCTAAAATAAGTACTCGAAAGCACATGGTTAAGCATCCCAATGGAATCATAGACAATGAATTTCATCATGTATTTATTTCAGAATTAACCATTCCTTTCAAAGAGTTAAAACTACAAAAAGAAGAAGTTGCTGCTTTAAAACTGTTTCCTTTAGAAACAATTTTACATACCAAAAATTACAAGAATTTACTATTACCTCAATACCAAGACTATTATTCTTTTGTATATAAACAAATCTTAACCGCTATAGCTTAGTCTACCCTTCCTCTCTTTTACACTTAATTTAGTTTCTCTTTTAAATATCAAATGGTTATTTTTTGAATGAAAACAACCAACTATGCTCTCAAGGTTGGTTAACGAAATTTGTAAATAACATTCATAATATAGTTCTATTTAAAATTAACGAAGCATCTGCTAGTGTTACCTTTTCTTACTTCCCTATATACAAAAAGGCTTTCGCTTCATTAAAAATTTCAGAAAGTTATAGCGTTCGAAAGTTTTAAATCAAACCTTTTGAAAAAACTAAAAACCTCTATAAAAGCTTTAGTAACAACTTTGATATTATATCTTCTATAGCTCTTGAAGAAAAAGAAATTTCACTCAAATACTCACACATATTAAATGAATTATTGTAGTACACAGAACATAAACAATAAAAATGCCGAAGTTAAAACTTCGGCATTTTTATTTATGATTTAACCCTAATATCTCTGTTTAAATAATCAGGAACATTTGGTTTATTCGGATCATTAAAATCATTGGCAGGATTTCCATCTCCGTTTCTATCTTCTTCTTTTGTTAAGATACCATCACCATCATCGTCTGTATCGATGTAATTAGGTGTACCATTTTCATCTGTATCATCATTTCTAGGGTTACCATCTCCATCAAGATCTTCATTAATTGAAGGCACTCCATCTTGATCGTCATCTGTATCTTTGACAAAATCCCATAATTCTATATAAAACATTAATATAGAGTTAGGAGCTATAGTGGCTGTACCTCTTTTAGCATAAGCTAAGCCAGAAGGAATAAACAAAATACCTTTTCCTCCATCTTCAAAATTTATTGGGCCATTATCTGTAACATTATTACCTCCTTTAAAATGAATAAGACTATGAGTCCAACCTCTTATTACTCCATTTAAAGAAAACCAAGTAGTATTTTTATCAAAATCAGGACTTAAACTATCTCTTCTTACAATTTTTTGTCCTCTATATTTTGCATATACAGAATCCATTACTGTAGGAAAACCTTTATCTTCATTTGGATTACCTACGTTATTAACATAATAATATAATTTATAGTTAATATCATTTTCAGTTACCTCTTTGGTTACTAATTTATCATCATCAAACAATGAAGTTTGACCATTAGTAATTGGCTTAACTGAATCTAAAGCCTCATCGTAGTAATTATTTTTAAAAAATACAACCAAAGAATCGTTGTCAATTACAGCTTGAGCCTCGTGGTCAAAATTATCAACCCTAGGGTTACTATCACTTCCACAAGCGTACAACAAGGTACCTACTATAGCTATATAAATTAGGTGTTTAAATTTTATCATTTAGTTCTGAAATTTTAACGCGCAATTTACCATTTTTATACCTTTGTAAAAAACGAAACGATAAAAATTAACTTTTCATATGAGAATTGACAAATATTTGTGGTGTATTCGCTTATTTAAAACCCGTAGTATAGCCACAGATGCTTGTAAAAAAGGGCATGTAAAGGTAAACGGAACTAACCTTAAGCCTTCGAAAGAAATATTTGGTAATGAAGAAATTACTATTAGAAAAAATCAAATTAACTACAAAATTAAAGTTTTAGACATCCCTCCTAACCGTGTTGGTGCTAAACTAGTTGATTTATATAGAAAAGATTTAACACCAAAAGAAGAATTTGAAAAAACAGAGTTATTAAAATATTCAAAAGATTACTATCGCAAAAAAGGAACAGGTCGTCCTACAAAAAAAGATCGTCGTGATATTGATGATTATTACGATGATTCTAATAAAAATGATGTTAATTTGTAACCCTTATTTAAGTTAAAACTGGCAATATAATGATTGATGTAAATAATATTATTTTAAATAACGTACAGATAGAACAAAAAATTCGTCGAATTGCTTTTCAAATTTATGAAAGCAACAGTGATGAAAAAGAAATTATTATTGCTGGTATTGCTGATAATGGTTACTTTTTAGCTGAAAAAATTTCAACTATCTTAAGTGAAATTTCTCCTATTAAAATAACCTTATGCAAAGTTTTAATTGACAAAAAGAATCCCATTACCCCTACTACTACCTCAATTAATTCTGATGAATATCAAAATAAAGCTCTAGTTTTAGTAGATGATGTCTTAAACTCAGGAACTACTTTAATATATGGTGTAAAGCACTTCTTAGAAGTGCCCTTAAAAAGATTTAAAACGGCGGTATTAGTTAACAGAAATCATAAAAAATATCCTGTAAAAGCAGATTTTAAAGGAATTTCTTTATCAACCTCAATTAAAGAACATATAGTTGTGGAGTTTACGCCAAATGAAACAATTGCTTATTTAACTTAATAACTTATTTAACTCTTCTATAATTTCATCTATATTTTTATCATCTACTGTTATTTTAAAAGTAGCTTGATTATAAAAGTAACTTCTTTCAAACAAATGTTTTGCTACAAACTCCTTTAAATCTTCTTCACCTAAACTAGCTACTAGCGGGCGTTGGCTTTTTTCGTTCCTTAATCTATCTACAATTGTATTAATAGTTGTTTTTAAATATACTATTTTCACATCCTTACAACTCAATAAAACATCCATATTTCCAGCATAACAAGGTGTACCACCTCCTAGAGATAGCACAAAATCTTTTTTTTCTTTTAAAATTTCTTCTAAATAAACATGTTCCTGTTTTCTGAAATATACCTCACCTTGCTTTTCAAAAATTTTAAAAATAGTTTTTCCTTCTTTTTCTTCTATGTATTCATCTAAATCTATAAAAGAAACATGATTTTTTTTGGCTAAAGCTCGTCCAATAGTAGATTTTCCGCTACCCATATACCCTAATAATACAATTTTCATAAACTAGTAATTAAGCAGTTACAAATATGAGTAAAAATATTATAAAAAAGCTTTTTTGGTTTAAAGAACAGTTGTATATTTGCAACCGCTTTCACAAAGAAGCAATGACCGGGTAGCTCAGTTGGTAGAGCATCTCCCTTTTAAGGAGAGGGTCCTGGGTTCGAGCCCCAGCCCGGTCACAAAAAGTTAAGCAAATGCTTAACTTTTTTAGTTTATGCACGTATGGCGGAATTGGTAGACGCGCAGGCTTGAGGGGCTTGTTTCCAACGGAAGTGCAGGTTCGACTCCTGTTACGTGCACTATAAAAAGCATAATACATTTTTGTATTGTGCTTTTCTTTTTCTTAAAAACATAAGATCATATCAATTTCACATAAAAAAACAAGGAGACTAAAAAGTCTCCTTGCATTAAATTTTGTACTAAATTTATTTAGTTTATAATATATGTGTTATAATCTAAATAACAAATATCTTCTTGAACTATGGTTCTTACGCCGTTCCATGTTTTGTTATGAAAACCATCTCCTACTGTATAATCATCTACATACGGATTATGCTTTGTATAATCTTCCCATTTTTTTGAACTAAGATTATATTCATACTCATTATAAGCCTTTACTCCATCTCTATAAACATAACACCCAGAATCACATTCTCCTACTACAGAAACAATTCTAAAGCGTTCACCTGCTTTTGCTTTGACCTTAAAATCAATTACTTCTCCATCAGCTACACTTCTTTTTTCGTTGAATTTATAATAATCTAAACCTATATGGTCTTCAATATTGTACCCCCAATAAATTTTCTTTCCTGCTAAATACCAAGATCCTAATTCTTGATCATACTTTTCTACGTAAAATCTACCAAAAAGTTCAGCTCCACTAGTTCCATGATCGTTTCCATAAAGCGCTACATCTGTTGGGTCAACTCTTATCTTATCATAATATACTAAATCACATTCTCTGATAACGTACTCTAAATTTGAACTTACTTTAAAAGGTCTATTATCATAGGTGTAATTTACTTTATAAGAAATTGGGTATCCTGGATTATCAACAGACACCTCTGCTCCTTCTTTCAAAAAATCAACAACCTTGTCTAAATTGTTGGCCATAGCGGCTAAAGAAGATGCTATTCCAGAAGTAGCATTTCCTCCTAATTGTTTTACTTTAACCGTTGATTCGCTAAAAATTGATTTATATTTTGCCTCTAATTCTGCATTTACTTCAGTTCCTACTGACTTATAAGCAAAATTCAATGCTGCTTCAACTTCTTTAGCACTACTACTTGATTCATAAATTAAGGTATATAGTTTTCCATAAGTTACTGATTCTACATACGAAGATGGATTTTGTTGATCTTCGCTCACATTTAAATAATCAGTAACGTAAGGCTTTAATCTATCTGGAGAAACATTATTATTAAACCATCCATTTTTACCTATAATTCCTTCTTTAGGAGATACTGAGGCTGTAAAAAAGCGTTGTTTCAACGTAACTGCATACCTAGTCTTTTGGGTAGAAAAATCTACTCCAAAACTACCAGATACTTTTACACTAGGTCCAGAATATCCTGCATTTAAAGAAAGTTGAAACTGTTTTTCATCATGAATTCTTTGAATACTAATATCAAAACTAGCAGGAAAATTAGCCTCACTTTTATAATATGCATTTAAAATAGAGTTCAAATTGTCTTGAACTTTTCCTGGTGTTGGTTCTTCAATAGTTCTTGAAGTAGAAGCAGATGTTCCTGATAACACATTAACTCTTACCTCTACAGGATTCCTATCTTCTCCATAAATAGGTATAGATACAGGAGCTCCATCTTGTATAGATCTTGCAGCTACCAAATTACCAGGCCATAATAAAGAACTATTAGGGTCTAGAATAAAAAAATCTGAATCTGTTTGAGTAAATGATATTTCTTTATCAACACAATTCTCTTCCATAGCTACTCCTTTAGCATTAGAAGACATATTATCATGTAGTTCACTAATATTTAAATTATGAATACCATCAGAGGTATCTGGTGTAATAAATTGAGCTATTTGCTCTGTGCTAAAATTTATTTCGGAATTATATAATAAATCGTCTTTTTGACATGAAATAATTGAAAAGAGGGTTAATCCAAGTATTTTTAGATTTTTCATTTATTTGTTTTTTAATTTAACATTGTACTAATTATGACCTCGAGGAGTAATTAAACATCTATAAATGTGTTTTCCCTACTTTTTTATCTATTTTTATATGCTTTTAATAAATGAAAGTACATTTACATAGAGAATAGTTAATTTCACAAATTATTAACGAGTGTAAAGCCTATTATTCTTATTTTCGCTCTATGCAAAAACAATTATTATTCCTGGTAGCAATAGTATTTAGTATGTTGTCTATTCAGGCGCAAGACAAACTAAAAGGGCAAATAATAGACTCAAAATCTAAAAAACCTTTAAGTGCAGCACATATATTAAACCTAAATAGTGTTGTAGGTACAATAACAAACGAAAATGGACTATTTGACCTCGCTACTCAAGCAAACGATACTGTTTTAGTTTCTTATTTAGGCTATGCATCTATTAAATTAAAAGTTACTAATGACCTTTTAAAAGGGAATGAAGTTGTGATTTCTTTAGAAGAAAAACCTGAAGAAGTAAAAGAAGTAGTAATTAAGTCAACTGAGCTTATCGGTGTTTTAGAAGTAGATGTAAAGCAAGTACCAAAAGACCGTTTTACCAGAATACATATTAATGGATTACCGCAAACCTATGAAGTTGGTAAACCACAAAAAATATCCTCTCCTATAGCGAAATTATTAAACCCCGTTGATTTAATATATAATCTTTTCGGAAACAAACCTAACCAACTTAAAAAACTTAAAAAACTTAAAAAAGAAGATGATTTACGTAAAATGTTAGCAGGTAAGTTTGATCGTGAGGTTATGATGGAATATTTAGAAATGGATAGAACTGAGTTAAATAAACTACTAACTGATTGTAATTATTCTGATTATTTTATAAAAAAAGCAAGTGATTTGCAGCTAATAGAAGCTGTCTTAAACTGTTACGAAAGCTATAAAGCTGTAAAAAAAGGAAAAATAGAACGCAACCGAACACCTGAAAGAGATTAATTAAAAGCAGCAAAATTTTGCTGCTTTTTTTATGCTTATATTTCATGCAAAAGAACTAAATTTACACCTTTAAAAACATACACAAACACAACTAATAATGATTCATTTCTTTGGAAACGTAAACAGCAAAGTTTTTGCTGTTCAAACAATAGAAGAATTAACATCTGAAACAACTTCGAAGTTAACTTGGTTATTTGGCAACCAATCAAAAATAAACGCGGCGTCTCTTGACGCCTTTTTTGTTGGGCCTAGAGCAGCAATGATTACTCCATGGAGTACCAACGCTGTTGAAATTACTCAAAATATGGGAATTCCTGGAATTATCAGAATTGAAGAATTTGAAGCAGTAGCTGATGATTTTTCTGATTTTGATCCGATGATTTCTCAAAAGTTTAATGGGTTGCATCAAGAAACATTCACTATTGATATTCAACCAGAACCTATCATAAATATTGAAGACATCTCTGCTTATAATGAGCAAGAAGGGTTGGCTTTAAACGATGAAGAAATTACCTATTTAGAAGAAGTTGCTACTAAAATTGGGAGAAAACTAACCGATTCTGAAGTATTTGGATTCTCTCAAGTAAATTCAGAACACTGTCGTCATAAAATTTTTAACGGAACTTTTGTCATTGATGGAGAAGAAATGCCTACTTCTTTATTCAAACTAATTAAAGAAACATCAAAGCAAAACCCAAACGATATTGTTTCTGCTTATAAAGACAATGTAGCTTTTGTAAAAGGGCCAACAGTAGAGCAATTTGCTCCGAAAAGTGCTGACAAACCTGATTTTTACGAAACAAAAGAGTTTGAATCTGTTATTTCATTAAAAGCAGAAACACATAACTTCCCAACTACTGTAGAGCCTTTTAATGGTGCTGCAACAGGTTCAGGGGGTGAAATCCGCGACAGATTGGCTGGTGGAAAAGGTTCATTACCATTAGCTGGAACAGCTGTTTACATGACTTCATATTCTCGTTTAGATGAAAATCGTCCTTGGGAAAAAGGAATGGAAGAGCGTAAATGGTTATACCAAACTCCAATGGATATCTTAATCAAAGCTTCTAATGGAGCCTCTGATTTTGGTAATAAATTTGGACAACCTTTAATCTGTGGTTCGGTTTTAACTTTTGAACATGAAGAAGATGCTCGCAAACTTGGTTTCGATAAAGTAATCATGCAAGCTGGTGGTATTGGGTATGCTAAAAAAGAACAAGCTTTAAAAGACACTCCTAAAGAAGGAGACAAAATAGTAATTCTTGGAGGTGAAAATTACCGTATTGGTATGGGAGGAGCTGCGGTTTCTTCTGCTGATACTGGAGAGTTTTCTTCAGGAATAGAATTAAATGCAGTTCAGCGTTCAAATCCTGAAATGCAAAAACGTACTGCCAATGCCGTTCGTGGTATGGTAGAAAGTGATGAAAACTTTATTGTTTCTATTCACGATCACGGAGCTGGTGGACACTTAAACTGTTTATCAGAATTAGTCGAAGATACTGGTGGAAAAATCGATTTAGATAAATTACCAGTGGGTGACCCTACGCTATCTGATAAAGAAATTATTGGAAATGAGTCGCAAGAACGTATGGGATTAGTAATTGCTGAAAAGCACATCGAAACCCTTAATAAAATAGCTGAACGTGAGCGTTCACCAATGTACACTGTTGGTGATGTTACTGGTGATTACCGTTTTACTTTCGAATCTAAAACCAATGGTAACAAACCAATGGATTTAGCTTTAGAAGATATGTTTGGAAGCTCTCCTAAAACGATTATGACTGATAAAACAGTAAATCGCAACTATACTGATGTTCAGTACTCTAAAGAAAACTTTACTCAATATTTAGAGCAAGTTTTACAATTAGAAGCTGTTGCCTGTAAAGATTGGTTAACTAATAAAGTAGACCGTTGTGTTGGAGGAAAAGTAGCGAAGCAACAATGTGTTGGTTCATTACAAATTCCATTAAACAATGTTGGTGTAATGGCATTAGATTATAAAGGTAAAGAAGGAATTGCTACTACAATTGGACACTCTCCTGTTTCTGGATTGATTGATCCTGAAGCTGGAAGTAAAAATTCAATCGCTGAAGCTTTAACCAATATAGTATGGGCTCCTTTAAAAGATGGTTTACAATCGGTTTCATTATCAGCAAACTGGATGTGGCCTTGTAAAAATGAAGGTGAAGATGCTCGTTTATACAAAGCAGTAAAAGCTATTTCTGAGTTCTCTATTGATTTAGGAATCAATGTTCCAACTGGAAAAGATTCATTGTCAATGAAACAGAAATACCCAAATGAAGAAGTTATTTCTCCAGGAACTGTCGTTATTTCTGCCGCAGCTAATTGTGATGATATTACTAAAGTTGTTGAGCCAGTTTTACAACCGAACAAAGGAAATATCTACTATATTAACTTATCGCAAGATGATTTTAAATTAGGAGGAAGTTCTTTTGCTCAAGTAGTGAACAAAATAGGGAACTCTGCTCCTACTATTACTAATAATGAGTTTTTTAAGTCTACTTTTAATACAATTCAGAATTTAATAAAGAAAGGAAAAATTGTTGCAGGTCATGATGTTGCCTCAGGAGGTTTAATTACTACTTTATTAGAACTGTGTTTTGCTGATGTTAACATAGGTGCAAACCTAGATTTATCTAGCTTAAATGAAGCTAATAGTATTCAATTATTATTTGCTGAAAACTCAGGAGTTGTATTCCAATCAACAGATAATTCAGTAGAACAAATTTTAATAGATAACAATATTGAGTTCTTCACTATTGGTTCTGTAACTGAATCTGATCGTTTGAATATTAAAAATGGATCAGATGTTTTTGCTTTGTCTATTTCTGAATTAAGAGATACATGGTACAAAACATCCTATTTGTTAGATCAAAAGCAAACAGCAAATGGTTTAGCTAAAGATCGTTTTGATAATTATAAAAATCAGCCTTTAAAATATACATTCCCTACTAACTTTACAGGTAAACTTACTGACACTATTGGTACTGTAATAAACAGACCAAAAGCTGCGATTATTCGTGAAAAAGGTTCAAATTCAGAACGTGAAATGGCCAATGCGATGTATTTAGCTGGTTTTGATGTGAAAGATGTTCACATGACTGATTTAATTTCTGGTCGTGAGACTTTAGAAGATATTCAATTTATCGGTGCTGTTGGAGGATTTTCAAATTCTGATGTATTAGGTTCAGCTAAAGGTTGGGCTGGAGCATTTTTATATAATGAAAAAGCCAATACCGCATTGAAAAACTTCTTTAATAGAGAAAATACACTTTCTGTTGGTATTTGTAACGGATGTCAATTGTTTATGGAATTAGAATTAATTAATCCAGAACATAACAAACATGGTAAAATGCTTCACAATGAATCTAAGAAACATGAAAGCTCATTTACATCTGTAAAAATTCAAGAAAATAATTCAGTAATGTTATCTAGTTTAGCTGGTACCGAATTAGGAGTTTGGATTTCTCACGGAGAAGGAAAATTCAATTTACCTGAAAATGAAAACAGTTATAATATTGTTGCTAAGTATGGATACGAGGGATATCCTAACAATCCTAACGGTTCAGATTATAATACAGCAATGCTTTGCGATAAAACTGGTCGTCATTTAGTAACAATGCCACATATAGAACGTTCTACTTTTCAATGGAACTGGGCTTATTACCCTCAAAACAGACAGGATGAAGTTTCTCCTTGGTTAGAAGCATTTGTAAATGCTAGAAAGTGGATAGAAAATAAAAAGTAAGTATAAACACTACTTCTTTAATAATATAAAAACACTCTGTCATCAGGGTGTTTTTATATTTACAAATGTAAACTATCTATCGCCTTATTTACATTTGTTAGCAGTATAAGTATGGTTACAATTGTAATTACCTCTATATTCATAGCTATTACTATACTTCTTTATACTTAGCTAGGTGTAATTATATTTTTTATTCATTCAGTTATTTAATCTAAACTAGTTTATAGTAATTATATAAACTCTATATATATATTACATTGATTTTAAATCATTAAGAGTTAAATTAAAAGGAAGAGTAATTATTATAGATATTTTTAAGCTTAAGCCTTTAAAGTAGCCTACTAAAAGGAACAAAAAAGTATTTTAATCATTACTTCTTATGTGGTTTACATTTGTATATGGTAATAATATCCTTGTTTTAAAGTTATAATTGTGTCAACGCAAATTAACCCATTCTATAGCTTTTTTCTATTATAGATGCCTAATTATCTAATTTTTAATACATTATACTACTTAACTTAAAGCTTTTTATAGGTTTTACGTACTGATTATTAAAAAGTTCTTCATTTTATCTTGTTTACAATTATAAAAACCTATATTTACAATACTAAACAATATATATTGTTCACATAAGTAAACAAATGATAGAAAGATTAAAGCAAATATTAGAATACTATGATTTATCTGCATCGAGTTTTGCAGATACAATTGATGTACCAAGGTCTAGCATTTCTCACCTATTATCGGGAAGAAATAAACCTAGCTTAGATTTTATAATCAAAGTGGAAAAGGCTTTTGATGAAGTTGAATTAGAATGGTTGGTTTATGGAAAAGGTGATTTTCCAAAAAATATTAAAAATCAAACAAAGGAGAAAAATATTGAAAGAAATGAAGCTCCTTCTCTGTTCACTAAAAATCCTGTATTTGACCAAGAAGTCGAAAAAAAATCAAATACGCAATTCTCAGAGAGCTCTAAAAAGAGAAAAGAATTTGATTCTTTCAAGGATATTAAAAATATTTTAGTTCTATATGATGATGGAACCTTTGAAGATTACAAAAAAAAATAAAGACTTATATATATGTTTGCTCTAATTACCTAATTACCTAATTACCTAATTACCTAATTAATAAAATGTAGAAAAAGTAGTATTTCACTAAGTGTGTAAAATAAAAAATGGTTCTTACCTATTGAAGCTGGGACATTATTTTAAATCAATTTTTAACTATATTTGAAAAAAGGGTGCAACCCTAATAAGTTAAACCCTCGATAAATAAGTTTACACAATTTATGGGATAGTGTCAAACATTTTTGCAAAAGCAATTTCAATAAAAATAGACACTTCCATTTTCGTTTTACCTTCTTCTAACATGTTTAGAATAGTGTTTAAATATTTGTCTTTAAAGCTATCAAAGACCCCTTTTTCTTTATACAAATAATCCTTTTTCAATCCTTCTAATTGTTCTAACATATATTTGTTTGTCTTATATGCCAACTCTCTTTTCTTTAAAAATTCTTGTACTTTTTCACTTTCTCTTTTAGTTGAATTGTTATATATAGATAGTGCTTTTTTATATTTCTGTTCTATTGACCATTCTAATTTTTTTGCATCTCTATAAAGCTTATTAAGACCTTTGAATGCCAAATCATAATAAGTGTTTATATAGTCTTGATTCTTATGTAAATGATTTAGATATTCAATAGCTTTTTTCTTGTATTTATTTCTAGATTTTAATTCTGCATCTTTTAACTCCTGCTCTAATACTAGAAGTTTTTTCCCTGTTATATCTATTTCTTTTATCTCTTTAAACCTTTTCTCTTTTCCTATAATTAATACTTCTGGTGTTATTTCATTTGGCTTTCCTGTAAAAACATACTCTCTATACGTAAAACTAAACTTTCCGTTATTTTTTTCTCCCTTTTCTTTATTTTTAGCAGATAAATCAAAGGCATAGTTGTAACCGAAAGTAACTGTTAAATCTTGGGTGTTCTTTAAAGAAGTATTTCTAAATAATTGAATAGCGCTTAAATTAAAATTATGTTTTTCTCTATATACATAATTTGCATTCAACCTAAAGTTTGTAGTACTTGCCTTATTTGTTTTGCTATTATTTTGATTATAAGAAGTACTCAATGTTGTGTTTAGTTTATCTTTTAGAATTTTTTTATTAACTGCTACTGTTGGTCCCCATGTATAGGATTCATCTCTCCCAATAGTATTATAAGTAGTATTTAAAGCAGAAGTTATATTTATTTTTCTTTGTGGTAATCCTAATGTATAGGAAGTATTAAAATTATGAAATGTTGAACCATTACCTAAGCGTACAATTCCATTTTCAGCATTAGCTACTGTCGCTAATGAATAATTTGTATTTAGATTTTGTCTTCTTGTTTTACTATTTTCTAAAATATAACTTACATTAACGTTAGCATTTTGAGATAACTGCTTATAATTGAATCGTTCTTCTTGATTATCTAACAAATTATCATCATTTATAATATCAAACTGATCTAGTTTATTATTTGTGTAAGTAGAAAAGTTAGAATAGCTTCCTGTTATATTTACTTTTTTACTCATAGCAAATGTTGTATTAACACTTCCAACTGTTCTACTAGTATTGGTCTCTTTTTGATTTGCTAAATCGTCTCGTTGGTATCCTATATTAAACCCTAAACTTATTTTATTATTAAATAAAGTGGTATTACCATTCAGTGTAATATTTTCAAAATCATTGTTAAAATAATAGGCTCCTAATGTTTTATATCCTGGGTCTATACGTTCATATCCAACTCCAAATCTATATTTATCAAAGCTATATTCCATTTCTGTTTTAAATGCTTTGTAATGTTCTGTTGAAGCTCTATTGTTGAATAATAAACCTGCAACCCCACTACTATGACTTACTTTTTCTGCTCTAAGATCTTGTGTTATAGCCGTTGAAGCGTATTCTCCTTTAAAACGAAGTCCATCTATTACAGTTACAATTCCTGACATACTTAGCACCAGATTTTCTTTTGGTAACACCTTTTTTTCTTCTGGTACTGCACTTATTGAATTTATCTTGTCTTTTGCATAAAAACCAATTAACTCTAAGCTATATTTTTCTTTTTTAAACCCCACTTTAGCTCCATATCCCATACGCTTAAAAGCTGGTTGTGTTCTATTGTCTTCTGAATCTTCTGTAGCTTTTAATAATCGACCATACATTGCTGAAAAAGTAAAACTTCCCTTAGGAGTTAAATCAACTCCACCTCCAGTAAATTGGTGTCCTGCCAACGTATATGGTGAGAAACTCATGCTCACATCTCCAATATGGGCTTGTATCCATCTATATTTAGGGTGCAAACTCAAACGATTAAAACTAAACGGTAATTGATATTCTAAATCATCTCCTTGATTAGAAAAGCTATAGCTTACAGGAATTGAAAATTCATAAATATTAAAATTTAAGCTTCCTTGTAAAAAATAGGTAAATGGTGCTCTTGCACTATTTTGATTGGATGAATAGAACACAGAGTTAGCAGCGATGTTTCCGCTAACTTTAAATGGTTTTCCTCTTCCTATATTCTCAAAATCTAATTGTTGTCCTACTATACTTTCAGCAAAAAATATGCTTAAAATAAACACTACTACTTTTAGTGTTTGCCCCCTCATTGTAATCATTAAAATATTCTTTTCTTTTTTATAACTATTTTGCTAAACACTCTTCTGAGTCTCTAACTTTTACGCTGTATGCCCCTTTGTTTAACTTACTTATTCTTGTTGTCTTTGTATTGGTAAACGGAAACCATGTTTCATTATCAGCATTATTTCCTGTGTAATTAACCCAATTCGTGCCATTAAAAATTTGTATTACATTATCTTTTTTTAGTTGATATAAAAATGTTCTACTACCCTCTCCTGTTGCACTGATATCTATATACCCATCATTTACCTTAAAACAATTTTGATCTGCTGAACTTATTACACTAAAGTCAACTTTTGCTGTTTCCTCAATAGTAACATCTACAGGAACTAAATTTGACCAAGAAATATCTTTAGGATTTATTCCAACTCCTTTTTCTCCTGTTTGATATTTGAGTTTGTAAGTTCCATGAGGCAAATTGTTTGTCCATTGATACCTATAGGTAGTTTCGTTTATTTTCTCTAGAGATTCTATATCAAGTTTTTGATCTAAAATAACATCGTACTTTCCAGATACTGTATTCTGTTGATATATAATAACAGCCAACTTTTCTGTTGTATATAGATCTCGCTTAAAGTCTAACGTTAGGCTTCCATCAGCTCTGTAGTTACAACTTGGACTTTGAGACACTGGTGGGTTTTGTTTTAACTCAGGAGAAGAAGAAATTATGTTAAAATTAAAAATGTTTGTTGAAACCATTGGTTCTGATATTCCTAAAAGTCCTTTTTTTAACACAGAATTATCAAAAATAGCTTTTACTCTAAATGTTTTTCCTGCCTCTAAATTCTCATCAACCAATACTTCACCAACTGTAGCTTTCATTGGAAAATTATGTTTGATACTTTCTGGAAAATCTTTAAATCCTTTGCCGTCATAATCATACTTCCATATAATTTCCGGTACTTTCACAACTTCATCTGTATTAAATGTGTTTTCTTTTGTTTTAAATAAAAAATCACTGAAAGCTCTGGAGTTATCAACTGGCTGTACATAATGAGGTAACAACATTATAAAACAATTAACATAATCATTATTGACTTCTGAACGTGCCTCTATTAATTTTTCTGCAACACACAATGTACTTGAGGAAACAGCTGCTAAATAATCGTATTTATTTATAATTGTATTACTATAAAGTTCACACACAACATCTGGAACCGTAGCTCTTTCACCTACCATTACATCTACTGATGATGTTGAAGCTATATGTATTCCAACTGGAGTTTTAAACTCTCCTCTGGGAGAAGTACTTAAACGAACATCATAACTATGACGATAGTGCAATGTTCGTATATCTTTATACTCTACACTGGCTAGCCATACACTATATTCTTGTCCAAACCCTAAAAAACTATAAAATAATAGTAATATAAATAATCTCCTTTTCATTTTTCTCTTCCTTACTGTTTTGCTAAACACTTTTCTGAGTCTCTAACTTTTACGCTGTATGCCCCTTTATTTAAATTACTTATTCTTGTTGTCTGTGCATTGATAAACGGAAACCAGGTTTCATTATCAGCATTATTTCCTGTGTAATTAACCCAATTGATACCATTAAAAATTTGTATTACATTATTTTTTCTTAGTTGATATAAAAATGTTCTACCACTTTCACCTTTTGCACTAATATCTATATACCCATCATTTACCTCAAAACAATTTTGATCTGCTGAACCTGTTACTTGAAAATCAACTATCGAAGGTTTACCTATTGTGAATTCATCCGAAGGAACTATACTTGCCCAAGAACCATCCGTAGGGTTAATTCCACCACCACCTTTTAAAGTTTGGTATTTTAACTTATATTTACCTGCTGCTAAATCCTTACTCCATGTGTATTCAAAACTACCATCAGCCATAGATTGCAAACTTGTAATTTCTCTTTGTGGATTAGCAGCCAAATCATATCCTGTTGAATATTCATAATACAGCGTAGCAATTAGTTTTTCGTTGGTTAATAAATCTCTATCAACACTAAAAACAAAACTACCATCTTCACTATAATTACAGCTTGTTGTAATTGAAGTAGGTTGTTGTACTAGCTCGGGTGAGCAAGGAATAATATTATAAATTATAATGTTTGAATCTGATTCTATCCATTTAAATAACCCTGTAGTGATACTAACAGTACCTTTAAAATATAAAGGACCTTCATATGATGAGGGTATATTTATATCTTTTAAATCTAATATAACGCTATTACCACTAGTTGTAGATGTTGATAAAAAAGTTGGTTTATAGTTAATATTATCCAAACTATAATACCAAGAAATCGTCTGTTGTGGTATACAGCTATTAGAAGTTAAAGTTAGACTCTCTTTTCTACAAAAAGTATTATTCGTAGAAACTTTCAATACATTATTGTTTGAAACCCTAACCGTTGTGCATGTTACTGATGGTTGGCCAAAAAGTCCTCCTGTTTTATTAACTTCACAATCTCCACTTCCAATAGTTATGTCATTATCACAACGAGTACTACTACCAGAAACACTCCAAGAAGTTATAACTCGCGTTGGTCTTTGTTCAAATACTTCATATGCAATATTTCCATCGAACACTTCTAAACCTGTAGTAGGAATAACTCTAGTTAAAATACCACTATCTTTTAATAAGGTATTACCATTGTACACCCTATAACGATATGTTTCAGTTTTTCCATTAAAAAATAGTCCCCCTGTAAACCCTGAACCAGGCCTTACAAATTGAAATGTATATTTTTTTTGAGCTTTTACACTCAAACTTACTATTAATAGAAGTACTAACAATAATTTCTTTTTCATTTTACTTATAGTAGTTACTCATCTAAATACTTAACTAGTGAAGCTTTATTTTCTTTTAGTACTTGGGCTAGTTTTTTTATATCTAAAAAACCTTGCTCATTTTTAGTTGCATCTTTAAGTTCATCCACAATTGGATAATTTTTACTTTTTCGAACATTGTAAAACTCAAATAATAAATTTGCATTAGAATTCTTTAAAATTGATTTTAGTAATTCTATTTCACTATTTGAATTTGTGATTTCTATAAAATTAACTCCGTTATTAAGAAAATTTGAAATCATTTTCACATTATTGTCTGACGCTTTATAACTTACAAAATAGTGTCTTTTATTATCTACATCAATGATTAAACGTGACAGTAACTTAACAGAGAATGATATTGAATCTTTGGTATTATTGATAAATTTAGGAGCATATTTTTTTGATATAGCATCCTCTAAAGAATTATCATTCAATGTTTGTACAAGAAGAGAATCTTTGCCATTTGAATTGAAATTATAATCGTAAACATTTACAAAAGAATACTCTTTAACTATAGTAATTTTTGACTTTATACCTTCAAATTTTGAATAATCTAATTGAGCATATGACACTGATTTCAAAAAAAGAAAAGTAACAACACTAATTATTATCTTAAAATTTATATTTTTTTTCATTATTACCATGATTTAGGGTCTTTATATAAATTTATTTTTATATCATCTTTTCTAGGGGTATACCAACTTGCAAATTCATCTTCTAATTTTTTAACATCTAAAGCGCCATTTGTGGTAACTCTTTCTCTAATTGCTTGTATAGATGTATCTGTCGAATTTCCTAAAATTATTCCTTCTAATACTTCCGATTTCATTCGCATAACAATTATTGAAAGCATAGACAATGAAGAATGTGATGTTCTTTGCCATCGTCCATTTATTTTTTGCATAACGTAAGCTGCTGATAACGGTTTTTCGTTTTCCTGATAAAAATAAAATTTGATTATTGAAGCAGGAATATCTCCTAGATTAAATGTAAACTTATGATGCAATTCAAAATAATTTTCATCTTTATTCATACTTACAATTTTCTCAAAATGAGATGGCTCCTTTTTTGATGCTTTTTCCTCTCCGCCTAGCGTATTATAATTTACCCACTCTTGGTTTCTTGCTGAAAGTATCGATTGCATTAACTGCTCAGGAAACTCATTTTTAGCCTCACTAATTGTTGTTAGTGTTGCCTTTAATTGTAACCTAGGCTCATACTTATGAAAGCTAAGGTTTTGCTCTTCTGTAATGGTTAATATTAAATTAGCATTGTTAGTATTTTGACTAAACACCACAACATTTATTAATAACCCAATTAAAATTAAAACTCTTTTTTTATCCATCTTTTTTTAAAGTATTTAAATAGCAAATAAATTAAGGTGATTATTGCAATAAAGAATAATATTATCAGATTTCTTATGTTTGTTTTATCAAATGAATCTTCATATTTCTTATGACTTGGTATTGCATAACTATCTTCTAATGTAGGATGATGCCATATATGTATGGAATCGTTATTTTGATTTTTTTCTCTAATTATTTTTTCTACAACACATAACTTATGTTCTACTAAAAAAGAGTCTCGTAATTGATTACTATACTTTACCCAATATGTATCATAACCTGGTCCATCTGTTCTTGCTGTAGAAGATAAATACATCGTATCAACCAATACTCTAACTTTTTTAAATTCATTTCTATGAACATATAATCTATTTAGTTTTATTAATTTAAATGTTCCAAAAAACATGAAAAATAAATTTATTCCTAAACAAAACTTAAAAACAACTACTATTAACTTTTTTAACCCCATACAATTAAATTAATCTATTAAAGGGATTTTATCGCTAATTTCAACACTCCCTTTCCAATCAACCAAATCAAATTTTAGTACACCTTTTGATTTAACTTTTATTTGAGCTCCCAAAATAACAGGAGGTATATACAAACTTCCTTTAAAGTTTTCATCTGTAAAATTATACTTTAAACCACCTTGAAGGCAGGCTTCAATAAAACCCTTTGCTTCAAATTCAACTTGTTCTTTGGCTATTAGCAATTCAGCCATAAGTCCAGCTTGTATACAGCCTTTAGTATAAATTTCTGTATAAAGCTCTTGTCCTGTATAATTATCTTGCTCTGCCAGCTTAGACCTGTTAATTCCTCCTTTAAGTTTTACTTGAAGGTTAAATGAAAAATAAATTCCTGCTTCAAAAATACCTGTACGTTTTAAAACCTCAAATGCTGGATGCGTTATCGTTTTTTTTGCTAAGTCAGCTTTTACTCCTGCTGCTATACTACCTTCTTCTACTGTTTTATATAACCTTGAATCAGGCACTTCAATATTATACCTTTTTGATGTGATTTTAACAGGTTCTATTTTAAATTTTGTTTTATCATTTAACCCTAAAGTTTTATTGATTTTATCTAAAATTTTTAAATTATTTTCAATAGTTCCCATAGTCTCTTTTATAACATGACTTATAGCTGGAGGCATAAAATCAAATTTTACAACTTGCCCATCAACAAATTGCACGTCTATACTTTTAGCTTCTTTATTAGGGTTACCAACATCAACACTTGTTGTATGCGCTAAATCTCTTTCCCATAAAGGTCTATTTATGTTTATCCTTCCGTAATCATATTGTCTTGTTCCATTAATGTTATGATAATCCCATACTATATCTGTTTTCTTAAAACTATTAGCATTTAAATTTGGTGAAATTGTTACACTGTAATTAACTCTACGAGTTCGACTATCCGGTGTTGTAATCCCCTTATCTTTAACCAAATATAATATTTCACCGCTTTTTGCTAAACGATCAGTATTATTAGCATCAGATGCCCAAAGTTCTTTTAATTCAAATTTTGGTCTATTAATTTTTACATTTACTAAAAATGTTGTCATCTTATCTTCATTAGGAAAATCTTCTGGGCTATTCCAATAATTAACCGCTAATTGATAAGTAACAATATCTTTTTGCACTAAATAATTCACTTTCTTACCCTCAACAATATACTGCCCTGAACCTTGAGGATAATTTTCTGTGTAAGCATTAAATTGTATACGTGCTCCTTCTTTAGCTCCAAAAAATTCTACACCTTCTTTTTCTATACTGTTATCATAATCTATAGTAATAGTATCATCCTTATAGTATTTTGTTCCTCTGTAAGTAATATATTTTCCAGTACCTTCTCCTTCAGATGTTCCTCCATCTGGTGTAGTTCCTCCATCTGGTGTTGTTCCCCCATCTGGTGTTGTCCCTCCATCTAGTGTTGTCCCTCCATCTAGTGTTGTCCCTCCATCTAGTGTTGTCCCTCCATCTAGTGTTGTCCCTCCATCTGGTGTTGTCCCTCCATCTGGTGTTGTCCCTCCTGTAGTAGTATCACTATTAGTTGTATCTGAATTATCTTCTACTGGTTCATCAGGGAAAATATCATCTACAAGATCACTTATATCCTCTATAACTTCATCAGCATCTATAATTCCTCCCCATTCAGGGTCATAGTCTGTAACTACTACTCCATCAGTAAGCTCATAACTATTATTTACTTGAACATTTTTAAATACTACCTTAATACGTGTGTACTTACCGATATTAACTTCACCTCCTGTAGCTATATTCGCCGCATCAATAATTTCTTTCAGATTTTCTAAAAAAGGTAGCGTAATATACCCCCAACCACTAAACGTACCATTACTTCCTGTTACTTCACGTGTGGTTACAGGAAAATCTCCTGCTGTAAAGGTTTCGT
This sequence comes from Tenacibaculum sediminilitoris, assembly GCF_964513795.1. Taxonomy (NCBI): domain Bacteria; kingdom Pseudomonadati; phylum Bacteroidota; class Flavobacteriia; order Flavobacteriales; family Flavobacteriaceae; genus Tenacibaculum; species Tenacibaculum sediminilitoris. The sequence continues at coordinate 206,678 of NZ_CAZEQR010000011.1, forward strand.
TAAGTCCTAGTTTTGGTAACGGTTCTTTGTTTGTAATATTAATTTGTGGTGTTAATCCACAATTGTAATATGCTGCTTCATCGTTACTTGGTGTCGTAAACTCTTGAATGTTAGAATAGGCAAACCCTGATAACTGGGTACACTCACCTCCTACACGAAACTCGTATACTGTAGCGGGTTCTAAATTGCGGATCTTCCCTTCATTGGTATAACTATTTACTTCAAACCAATCATCATCTCCAAATCCTTTTTTACGATACTGAATCCTATAACGTACATGTTCTGAGCTTTGCCAGTTCACTTGAACTGATTCTGCTGTTAATGCTTGTGAAATAACAAAACTTGGTGGTCTACAATCTTCTAAGTATTTAAACCAAAAAATCTCACTTTTTCCATCATTTTTAAATACAGAGGTTTCATTTACTCCATCACTTACAAAAGCACGTACCTGCCAACCGTATATTTTACCTGAAATTAATTGTGGTGCTTCGGGTCCTACTAATAGTGTTGTACTATAGGTATTTGTTTGATAAAAAGGAACAGAAGCTAAAAAGTTGGCTTGTGGATTTTGTACATCCCACAATTCTTTTAATGTGAACTCATATTGCACATTACTTGCATTACTATGACGAGGAGTCCAAGTAAATAATACATTTTGAGGATTCGTCGCATTTACAATATTATCTTTAAATGGTAAGTTTAAGATTGGTGGGTCGTTTTGTAATAAGTATACAGTAGTACAACTTTTAGATGACAGTTTTCTGTTTGTAAAATAGTCGTACACTTCAAAACAAAAATCATATCCTCCATTTGGCAACGGTGCATTATACTGTCCTGGCGTGATTCCAACTAAATTATTTAATTGAAAATAGGCTTGTAAATCTAAATTCGATAACCTTAAATTTATTCCTCCATCTAAATATATAGGCGTCTCTCCTGCTATTACATCACGTGTGGTGATAGAAAGCCCCTGTCCTTCTATATACATTTTTAAACGTATCCTACGCCCTACTTCATTTACATCGGTTAATAAAATGTTTGTGTATAATTTTTCACTAGTTGTTGTAGCATAGTCTGACATTTTTAAACTATACGGAGGTATCAACTGTGGAGTAACTTGTACTGGATAGGTTTGAGAATATAGTACTGTACTTATTAATACAGTAAACAACAACATCACCTTTTTGAATATATTACTATCGTTTAAATTGATTTTCATCTACTTTTTCTTATTTAGCTTCTTTTTGAACTTTTATATCAACTACTATGTATGAGTTTGTACCGTCTTTTACAAACTGCTTTATTTTTATCGCTCCTTTTCTGTTATCTGAAGTTTTAAAAGGGATGATTCTTGGCACTGTCGTATTATCAAATTCTTTCAATCCTTCACCTGTTTCATCTACTGTTAAGGCTACTAATAATTGATCATTTACCATAGAGTCAAATTCAGACACAGATAAATGAGTACTGCAATTACACGATTCTTGCTTGTTTATTAATTGAATATTTTGAGCATTAGGAATCGATGAAAAAGCAACTGATGAAGCTTGATCTGGACTCACAAATTTGTTGTAGGAAAAAGTTTCGCTTAAACCGAAGAAAACAAGATCTATATCCTTTCCTGTCTCATTAGTAACTTCGCTCTTCGTATATACTTTTCTTGTTTTGGTTGATAAAAAAGCGCCTATAACATTCTCTTTATGAGCTGTGTTAATTCCTAATTTTACATTTTCTAAACTTCTTAAGTTGGTATTTTCATATACAGTTATTGTTTTTGAAAATACTTTCTCTTGTTTTCCATTACTTACTTTTAGCTGTAATGTATGAGTTCCTGGTGTTTGAATTTCTATTTCTGGATTTTTTTCTAAGCTACTTGTTATATTGGCGCCTTCAAACGTCCAATTGTAATTAGTTGCACTGATACTTTTATTAGTTAATGTAACTTTTACCGGAACTTGATAGTCATCGTCTTCAAAAGCAACTGAATATTCAAAATCGGCTGTTAAATAAGGTGCAACTTCTATTATTTTTTCTTGAGTATAACTTTCCTCTCCATTGCTTACTTTTAATCTTATCGTATGCTCTCCCGGAGTTGTAAAAGTGATGTTTTGTGGGTACTCTTTTGATGATGTCTCTGGTATTCCTCCTTGAAAAAACCACTCAAAAGAAGTAGCTCCTTTTGTTTTATTGGTTAGTTTTACTTCAACTGGTGAATAGTTATTTTCTAGCACTTCTGCATCAAAATCAATAAGAACTGTTGGTTTTACCGTTACTTTTTGAGTTTTCACATCTATACTACCATCTCTATTAGAAGCCTCTAAAGTGATAAGATATTCTCCTTCTGTATTATACGTTATAACACCTGGATTTCTACTTGACGAGCTATTGGGTTCTCCTCCTTCAAAAGTCCATTTATAGGTATCTGCTCCTTCTGTATCGTTAGTGATTTTCACCTTTACAGGAACTGTATAATCTTGGTTCACAACTTCTGTACTAAAATCGACAGTAACTGGTAAGGCTACTTCATTTATACAAGCACAAATACCTAATAGCGTTATTATAAAAAATAAACTCTTTCTCATTACTCAATTATTACTTTTTGTATTCTTTTTGCTTTTGGCGTTTCTAATAATAATACATATATACCTGCTGATACATTCATATCGTACAACACTTCATATTCTTTTTTCCCTTTTAGCAGTTTGTCGGCAACTATAGAGTTTGCTCCTAAACTAAAAAGGCGTAGAGATATTTCTGATTCCTTTTCTAATTCTACATCAACAGTAAACTTTCCTTTATTAGGGTTTGAATAAACTACAAACTCTTTTACAAATGGATTCTTCGTTTCTCCAATATCTGTAAGATCTCTTGCTTTTAAAACATTTACTGTTTTAGTTGCTACTTTTTTACAATTTCCTTCATTTGAAATCAAGGAGATGTCGTAATTTCCTGGAGCAGGAAAACGTAAAACTAGACCTTCATCCGTTTTTTGAACTATAGTTACATTTGAAGGAATGTTCCACTCTACCTTTTCACTTATTGGATTAGATACATTAATTAGTACTATATCTTCTCCTACAAATGCTTGAGATGTTAAAATTAATTGTGCATCTATCTCTACATTTGACTTATGGATTGTTATTTCTTTAGATACTTTACATCCATCAACCGTTGTTACTGTTAATGTATAAACTCCTTCTTCAGATAATAACACAACACTCTCATTGCTTGTAAAACCATTTGTTGAAGTCCATGCATATTCCGATACTCCAACCATGGTTACATCATACTCTATAGTTTCACCATAACATAGGGTTACTTCACTAGGAACTACATCAAATATCAGCTCTTCTGCACTTTTTACAGAAATTTCTTTTGTTACTAAACACCCTTTTTGGTCTGTAACTGTAGCTGTATATATTCCTGCACACAATCCTTTTATAATATTACCTGTTTGTCCTGTATTCCATTGCACAGTGTAAGGAGCAATTCCTCCGTCAATACTTAGGTTGATTTCTCCTGTACAACTATTATAACAAATAACATCTTTTACAGTTTCTGTAATTGTTAATGAGCTTGCTTTTTCTACTGTAAAACTTCCTGTAGTTTGACAACCATTTGCATCTGTAACTAAAACGAAATAACTTCCTACTGCTACAGTAATTTCTGCTGTTGTTTCACCTGAACTCCATGAATAAGAATATGGTGGTGTTCCTCCTTCAACATTTAAACTTATTACCCCATCATTATTACCAGAACAAGTTACGTTTGACACATCACCTGTTACTCCTAGTACCTCTGGTTGTACTACTGTGAAAATTTCACTTGTATCCTCTATCCCTTTTAAATCGGTTACTTTTACAAAATATCTTCCTATTGGTAAATTATAAATAACTTGAGAGTTTCCGATACTATTTCCTGTTACAGCATTAAACCATACATAACTATTTCCTCCCACACCACCTGTTGCTACCACATTTAGTACTGCCGATATGTCTCCATTACATTTTATCGTTTCTACTTGTTCAATTGTAACTACTAATGGATCTGGTTCATCTAAGTTATAAACCTCATTTAACTCACATCCTTTGGCATCTACTACTGTTAAATAATATTTTCCTGTAAGTACATCATTTATTGATGTAGTATTACTTATACTATTAGTTGCTTCATCTTTCCACTCATATGTATACGGTGCTACACCTCCTTCAATTTTAACTGATATACTTCCATCAGATAAACCAGCTCCACTAGGTTCTTCAAAAGCTGTTACTAATACTCTGTATATACTCGGTTGCGTTATGGTAATTGCTTCTTGTAACTCACATCCATTTTCATCTTTTACAATTACTGTATACACTCCTTTAGGTAAAGCTGTAACATCTTCATTTTTTTCACCATTACTCCATTCGTAAGTATACACTCCTGTACCTCCAGTAACAGAAATATCAATATTCCCATCATTACCATTGTAACAGGTTACTTCTGTTTTTGTGAAAGTGATTGCAAGAGGTGGATTTTCTGTTAACTCTTGTTCTTTGTAAGTTGTATTTCCATTAGAATCAGTAACTACCAATCTATACGTTCCTACTAAAGTTGTTAAAGATGTTTCTGTACCTATAACTTTTGTTAAATCACTACTATTATACCATTGATAGTTATAATCTTCACCTGATAATACATATCCTCCTATTACTGTTGAACCAATTGTTCCTGTTACCCCATTACAAGCTATTGGCTTTGTAACTGCTAAGTTTAGTTCTAATTTGTCAGGTTGAATAAGTGTAAATTCTTTTTCTACTGAACAATTATTAGCATCAAGAATAGTCATTAAATAAGTAGCAGCCTCTAATCCTGTGGGATTGCTTAGATTACTAATAATTGTTGTATTTCCTTTTACTCTCAACTCATAAGTGTATGGAGCTGTTCCTCCTGATACTTCTTCAATATTAATTTCTCCATTTGCCGTTTCAAAACCTGTTAAGTTTTTTTGAGAATCTTTAATTATTGTTAAAGGCGCTACTGGTTGATTGACTGTTATTATTTTTTCAATTGGTGGATTTGGACAGTTATTGGTATCTGTAATTACTACCTTATAATCTCCAGTATTAAGGTTTAATATGTTTTTTGCTGTTCCTATTACTGTATTATTTCCAACTTTATACCATTCATAAATATAAGTATCTGTACCTCCAATTACATCTACATCTATACTTCCTGTTGAATCTCCATAACAAGCAACATGATTTACAGTAACATTACTAATTTCAACTTTAGTTGGATTTACTACCGTTCCTTCACTATACGACTTTATACCATTACTATCTGTTATTTCTACACCATAATTTCCTGCAGGTAAACTGCCTATCGTGGTATCTGTAGCTCCTGAAATAAATACTTTTCCACCACCACTATCCTTTTCATACCAATGATATGTGTAAGGAGAAATACCGCCAACAACGGTTACCTCTAATTTACCATCAGTATCTCCATTACAAAATAGTATTCCATCACTAGGAATGATTATAGTCCCTACAACTTTATCAGGCTGTGTAAGTGTTTGGTATAATTCATCTGTACATCCTTTAGCATCTGTTACTACTACTCTATAAGTACCATCTCCAATATTTGAAATGTTTTGTAAAGCTCCTACAACACTTCCTGCTTGATTAAACCATTGATAAGAGTAAGGTAAAGTTCCTCCCGAAACAGAAATTTTGATATTTCCATCTTCACTTCCAAAAGCTAATGGCTCTTGGTGACTTATATAAGAAACACTCAAACTTTCCGAAGGTTCAGTTACAGAATATGTTTTTTCTAAAGTACAATCATTTGCATCTGTTACTGTTACTGTATATAAACCTATTGACACTCCTGAAATATCTCTTGTGGTTGCTCCATTTGACCATACATACGTATAAGGTGATGTTCCTCCATTAACAGTTAAAGTTATTGTCCCATCATTCCCTCCTTTACAGGAAATATTTTTTATAGTTTTCCCTACTAACAATGGTTCGATAGGTTGTGAAATAATCTTAGTTTCTGAATACCCATCTTCTACAACATTACCATTATAAACTACCGATACAAGTACTCTGTATTCTCCTGCTGGTAAATTATTTATTAAAGAAGTTGTTTCTGGTATTGGAATCCATGAAGTTCCCTCTTTTTTGTCCCATTCATATGTATAAGTTGAACTAGCTCCGCCAGCAACACTAGCTGATATACTTCCTGAATTTTCACCAAAACACTTTACATCAGTTTTGAATAATTGTATTACTAATGGTTCTGGATCAGTTAATGTTATTGAAAAATTACTTATACATCCTTTAGCATCTGTTACTATGACTTTATACCCTCCTTCTCCCAAGTTAGTAACATCTTGTGTAGTCGTAAAAGGGCTTGTACTTCCATTTTTAAACCATTTATAGGTATAAGGTGCGATACCTCCAGTAACAGAAACATTGATGAATCCGTTACTAGCACCAGCAAAAGTAGGATTACCATCACTGTCTTTTTGTATGTCTATTCCTTTTATTGGTTGTGTTACTTCTTTAGTAGTTAGTGAAGTTGTACAATTATTTACATCTACTATTTGAATTGTATAAGTCTTTGCTGTTAATCCTGAAATTGTTTTTGTTGTATTAAACTCTTCAGATAATGGGTTCGTATCTATTTTCACTCTATAGGGTGAAGTTCCCCCCGTTGGGGTTACTGTAATTGTTCCGTCATTTCCTCCAAAACATTTTACTGATGTTGATGAAATATTGGCTAAAGGTAACTCCAAAATATTAGGCTGACTTAGATCTACTGGGGCTACTATTGATTTATCAATAAACTTGTCTGAAACTTTTACTGAATATTTTCCAACATACAAACCTGTAAAAATCACTTCTTGAAATGTACTAGCATTGTATACTAATGGTAATGTTTTAAATACTGTTGTATTACCATCTTTAAATAACTCTACAATATAATTTCCACTATCTGGCTCTTTACCTCCTCTTACGTTTACTTTAATTGAGCCTGTTTCTCCATTACATTTTATTATTGAATTAACTAAGGCATTAACTTCCAAAACTGGTGGATTCTCTAATATTTCATTTCCTCTTCTTTTACTATTACAATTACCAGTATCAAATGAAGTTGCTGGTATTGTTCCTAAATAGTTGGCATCATACACATCTACATAATAAGTACCAGAGGACAAATTTGATTCCTCTACACTACCTCCTGATAAGTTTATAGTTCCTGTTCTTACTGGTGTAGCACTTCCTGATTTGTATAAAAAATAACTATATGGAGCAGTACCTCCTTCAATACCAATGCTTATCTTTCCTGTAGTGGCATTATTAAATTCTATCTCAGCTGTTTTAGTAAATGTAACAGCAAATGCTTTAGTAGGTCCATCAATATTTACTTCAATAACTTTATCAGCTGGTTCTTGCCCCCATATATTTATTCCAAATAATAAAAATACAACTAGTGTTACTAGCTTTTTCCTGTTTTTGATAATTAATAAACTATTTTTTTTCATAGAAATTTATTTTGCTAAACAGCCTCGACTATCTTTTACTTTTATTTTATACTTTCCTTTTCCTAACCCACTTATTACTGTAGTGCTTCCTGAAAAACTTGTCCAATTTCTTTCTAGAGTCTCAGTGGTTCCATCCACTTTATAGACTGTATACAAATAAGATCTTTCTATTTCTCGACTAGTAACTTCTACTTGAATTTGACCATCGTTTTTCTCAAAACAATTTTCATCATTTAAACGTACAGCTGTAAAATCTATATTTATTGCTTTTTTAATGTTAAAATTTGGTGTTTTGACGAGTTTATCCCAATACGGTAAATCTGAGGCATCTGGTTTAGATGGTGTGATGCTCTCATTCAACGTTTGATATCTAAAATAGTAGGTACCTGCGTCAATATCTCCAGGCCATTTAAACCCATAATATCCTCCTCCTAAATCATCTAATACTATTACTTTTGGATCTGTAGCACTGAGTTGTTTGGTACTGTATTGACCTATTAATATGTCCCCACTACTATCTTCTTTAAATAAAGTTACTGCTAACTGTTCAGAAGGATCTAATTCTCTATTTATTTTTAAAGATATCTTACCATCTGATAAATAAGAACATGTCGTATTCATCGTATTATAATATTCTATAAACTCTGGTGAACAAGTGGTTACTGAATGGGTTCTAGTTGCAACATACTTACCACTCGCTCTATGCCCTGTACGAAATCTCAAATTACTTTGCCCGTCAATAGTTAGACCTTCTGATGCATAAAGGTCCCCTATATTTACTGTAATACTAGTTTTTGCTGAAGCTAAAGGTATCCATCCATTAGTACCAATTTGAAAGTCCCAATCATAACCTCCTTTTAACATAATTGTTGAAGTTGTGCATAAATCAATAGGAGTTCCGTCACCAGTATTAGTTGCTCCATCAATATGAAGAGGATATACTGTTTGCTGAAAACTACATCCTTCGAAACTTAAAACACCTCTACTATTGAAATTTTCTTTTAAAACCGTTTCTTCCTTTGTATATTCACAATCTGGATACGTTCCTAACCTAATAGCACTATTGTACACTTTGACTTTAACCGAACTAAAACTATTTAAATCAACAAAATCAAAATAAACTTTCCCCACATTTCCTGCTGATGCAAAATAATCAAACTTTAAAGTTCCTATATACGTATTTCCTCCGTTAGCATGCAAAGACCCTACTATTTCAGTTTTTAACAAATAAGCATACTCTGGGGTTTGCCCAAACATTTTACTCATAGAAAAAACCATAGCAATTAATAGTGCTGTTTTTTTTATTTTGCAGTACATTTTTCGTTATCCCTTAGTTTTATTTTATAATTACCTATTCCTAAACCTCCAATAATTGTTGAACTTCCATTGAATGGAATCCAAGAATTATTATTTACCTGATATTCAAAAGTTCTATTTATTTCTCCTCCAACATTAAAAATTTCAATTTTACCATCATTAGTATTAAAACAATTTTCATCGTTAAGTTTTTTTGCATTGAATGTAACATTTGTAGATGGTATTATTTCAAATTCTTCTGAAAATTCTAAACTTGCCCAACTAGGGTCATTTGTAGCAATACCTCCAGTTCCTTTATATGCTTGGTATTTTATTTTGTACCAACCAGCAGCTAAATTTAGACTCCAAGTATATTTATAAGTTCCGTTTGTTTGTGGAGTTAAACTTGTAATTACTTTTTGTGGATCTGTAGCTAAATTATAACCTGTAGTGTATTTATAATACAAAGTCGTTATTAGTTTTTCATTAGTTACTAAGTTTCTATCTACACTAAGCGTAAAACTTCCATCTTCTGAGTAACTACATTTTGTTTTATGAGGTACCAAACTTTGAAGTTCTGGTGAACATTCTGTTAATTGTATGGTATAAGTATTAAAGGAATAAACAACTTCATTAGTAAATGGGGCTGTAAACTTAAATCGCAACTGTAAATTTCCATTGAATTTACTTCTCCAAGCTGTTCCAAAAACATCTAATAGGCTTACATTTAACGGAAACCTGTTTTTATGGCTAGGTATTTCTTTCCATCCTGTTGTGCTGTAATATTCCCATACTAAACCTGTTACATTATGATTTTGTCCGTCAGAATATTGTTTAAATAAAGTATCTCGTTCACATCTTCTGTCTGCTGGTGCTGTTATTTTAGGCAGCAAAACGGCATGATAACTTATAGGTAAACAATTTTCTGATCCACATAGTATAGGGTCTGGGCCTTCATAAGTTCTTCTGAAGCTTTCATAAATAGTTATTTTTGTGTTTACTTCTGTTCCTGAACAATAATCTTGATATTGTCCACAAGATCCCCCACAATCATCACTTGGATCATCATTATAAGCCTCTTTATAATTTAAAATAATGTTCACCTCGTTATTGGGAATATCATACTTATTTTGAGTATAACTTATATTAGTAAAGCCGTAGTCACCTCCTCCTACAGGACAATGACCATCCTCAGATGATAAATTTTGAGGTTCTTTAAGTAATACATACAATTCAGATTGAGAAAATCCCAAACAATACACCAATAAAAAAATAAAGAATAGTATTTTTCTTTTCATAGACTTTTTTAATACTTTACTTCAATCTTTTTAATTTCTCCTAAACTACCATCTATAAATACTGGACGTAATATATAAGTGTAAGTATTATTTGGTTTTACATTTTCATCCACTATTCTATTCGTACTTGGTAAAACATTTTTTAACAAGGAAATTTTTTCATCTTTTTTCCCTTTATAAATCATTATCTCTACAATAGCTTCTTTATTTACAGTTTTCCAAAACAATTCTATAAAAGTGTTATCTCTATCTACATAACTTCCTAAGTTTTTCAATCCTTTTAATAAAGTAAACCTTGGTACCTCAATAGTAGTATGTTTTGTATTTATAGACTGTAAATCGCTTTCATCAACTGCTTTTATTAAGTATTGATAGGTTGTATTTCCTTCTGTATTAGTATCTTTCCAGTCTGTATATTCAATATGTGAGGTGTCTTTTGGTAACGTAGCAATTAAATTCCAATTAATGCTATCTCTAACTCTTCTATATACTTCGTGTTTAGCAATGTCATTACTTTGGCTATTTGCCCACGTTAAAAACACTTTTCCTTTTTTTACTTTATATGACGTTATCACAGGAGAGGCTGGAGGTATAAAATCTGGTTTTTTCAAGATTAAAACATCTGAATACTCAGACATGTTGTACCTTTTATCAACCGCTACTATTTTATAGTATACCTTATTATTTAAACTTTTTACAGAAACACTATCATAAAAAGTAGTCGCTAAGTGTGGACTCACCGTTATTTGTGAAAACTCTTCTTTAGCATTATTCCCCTTAAAAACTCGATACCCTAACATATCTGGCTCAATATTTTTTTTCCATTGTAAAGTTACTAGTCCAAGACTGTCTACTTTTCCTTCTAAACCTACCGGTTTTACTGGAGGAATAGAATCCACTGGCTGTACTAACACAGGATACGAGGTTCTACTATTTCCTTGCTTTCCTATAGCGGTAATCGTAAAATAATTTGTAGCATCTAGCTTATCATATTGAACTTTTCTTGTTTTTGTGGAAATATTTCTTAGTACAGTCTCGTATTGTCCATTCGCTTTATTACTTTTATTTAATTCAAAGCCTTTTATAAAATCAACACCTTCCTCTAAAAACTTCCATTCTAAAACAACACTTTTATTGTTATTTACAATCTTTTTACTTGAAATTTTTGGCACATAAGGCAGTACCTTTACTCCTTTACCTGAAATAACTTCTGAAGGAGGACTTAATTCTCCAAACGGAGTTCTTCCCTTTACTCTGTAATAATATGTTTTATTATTTTGAATAGAATCTGTATAGTAAATTCTTTTAGTGTCAACTCTACCGCCACTATTTAGAGTAGTATAGGGTAACTTATTAAGTTGATTAAAGCTTATACCGTCTTCTGAACGTTCTATAAAATAACTGTTAAACTCATTTTTATGAATTGCATAATTCCAATTTAGCATTACTTTTTGATCATCAAAAATAGCTGCTAAATCCAGCGGTTTTGGTAAATCTTGGTAGTCTTGAAGTCCTACAAAAACTCCTCCATCCTTAATTTTCATTTCTTCTTTTGGTACTAAAGAAAAAACTTTATAAACATATTTTTCTGTAGACTTTACCTTTAAATCTTCAAACCCTAATCCTGCTAATTTTGCTACTTCAAAATCCTGATCAGCTACATACAATGCCCATGTGAATCGTTGTTCTTGTTCTTGAGACATGTTTATAATTCCTTGTAAAGAACCAACTCCTTCTACATCAAAGCTTTCACCAAATAGTGATTGAGCCATAATAGCTGCGTTATTATTCTTCTCTATAATATCAATCCATTTCTGCGGTTCTGCAGGTTTAAAAACTCCTAAATCTTTTTCTATAGGTTTAGATAATGTTTGTCCGCTAATACTAATGGTATACCTTTTTAATCTATAACCATACTTTGCCAACTTCCTAAATGACATTGGAGTTGTAGCTCCCCAGCGCAACATTATTTTTTGAGTACTATGCGGTCTTGCTAATACTTTTATTACATTCTTACTGACCTCTCTTTCTTGTGAAAAAGTAGTTAAAGCTGAAAGTATAAAGATTAGCAAAAATATTTTGTTTCTTTTCTTATTAAATAGCATTAAAAGGGATTTTTATATTTAAATACTGCATTCGTTCCTAAAACACCTCCTGGCATTACATATTGCATTTTAACTTTGTATTTACCTGACCATATTGCTGGAAACACTCCATTAATTATATAATTATACTTCTGTATTTGTGATGCATATTCTGTAGGGTTATTTAAGTATTTATTAACTACTTTATACTGTATATCTATAAAGTCTCTTTTATAGTGGTAAGGTAAATTATATCGATAAGGAATTCTTTTGTTTAATAATGAGAATGTTGGATTATTTCTTAAATATGGTACATACCAAGTTAAGATATCAATTCCTTTTTTAGGAGGTATCCCTAAATTTTTCACATCTCTGTTAACAGTAAATTCAGGTTCTAGAGGATATTTTTCATAAATTAACTGATAAATTCTGTCTTCATAATAGTTATCATCTAAAATTGCTTCTACTTCAATCAGAGGCTGTTTATCTGAATATTTCCCTCCTTCTAACTCAATTCTATCAAATTTTTCTGATTCTCTTACATCTGTTTGAATAGCATGTACATCAGAATAAATAGGTTCTAAATAGTGTTTCACTACTCTTTTATCATCTATTTTTTTAGCAAACGTATTATATTCACTTGTAGAAAAGTCATAAGTCAATAACTCTGTTACAGCTTTGTCATTAACCACACTTTGTACCTCTTTATTTTTAACCTCTACGGTATTACCTTCATAACCGGTGTCTTGTTTAGTATAAGAAGTCTCATTTACAGAACCTTCTTCTACATCTGGTGAACTAATCAATTTCAATGTATATTTCTTTTGATTATTAAACTCTCCAAGCTTAAAGTTCACTTGTCTATCTTCTTTGCTATAAGAAACTGAATTCACAAAATTATGTTCCTCTTCGTTACTATATACCACTTTTTGTTTCCAATCAGTTTCTGGAGTAAATAGGTAGGGTTGCCCTCTTTTTAATTTTATATAACCTGTTGTGCTTTCATTTTGATAAAAATACTTTTGATCTATTATAGGGTATGTATATACTATATTTTCAATTGGAATATAATCTGGTGCTACTCCTGTAGTAAAAGTTCTTTCTTCAATCTCTTGTGCTTTCTTTCCATTATGTATTAATGTAATCCAGCTTCCTGATTTTAATTCTTGAAAACTCACCGCTACTTTTACTTGAATAGTTTTTTGTGGGGGTAAAACATCAAAAGAAACAAAATTCACTACATCTTGTGACTCATTCCATTCTAACTCTCCTTCAATTATTTTTCCTTCACTTTTTACTGTAAACTCATCTAGTAAAATTTTATACGTTTTTACGCCTTTATCATCTTCAAGTTCAAAAGGTTTATTTATCCTCATATTAAATGCTGATTGTGGTGCCGTAAAGACATCTACCTCTGTAGCATCGTTATTAGGTGTTACTCCTGAAATTATTTTCATACCTCCTAGTGGAGTTCCTCCAATTATCTCACATTCCTCACCAAGCTCAATTTTAAACCTGAAACGCCCTTTTATCATTCCACCTAACACATTGAAGTGTCCTCCTACATATCCTCTAAACCAACTAGGGTTTGGTAATTTTGCCTGTAATAATACAGCTGCTCCTGCTTTTACTATTGGAATTTTTGCTTTATAAAACCATAAATTAACTCGTATTCCCAGCTCTCCTTCTAAATACGCATAAGCCTGCCCATTTGCATACCATCCATCAATACCAATCTGCCCACTTCCCTTACAAGCAGTTTCTCCATAATCTTTAATCATGATATCAAACCCCAATCCTGCTCTAAATCTGGCATAAAACATTAAGAAGTTCATATCACCTGTGTCTAGGCTTAAATCCATACCAATAGCAAAACCTCTACCATCACCTAATGCATTTAAATCTCTCATATAGTCTAAACTATTTAGATTTACTCCTAAAATATCTGCCACAGCTTGAGGTGGTGGTGGACTTCCTGGTATGTTATCTCCTATCATTAAATAGGTGGTAGCTTTAACGCTAAAGCCCCCTATCCCTACTCTAAGCCCAATACGGTCTTTGGGTGTCCCCATGTGTAGGTACCAACCTTCTGGACCTGTATGAAAAACTGCCCATCCTGCTCTACCTTTAGGTCCAACTCCGCTAAAAAAGTTACCTGGAGTATTTACAAACACTTCCATCTCACTATGAAAAGAATGGTTTACAAAATCCATTTCCATAGAAAAATGAGCGTCAATTCCTGCATCAAAAGTTAATCCATCTTGAGGAAAAGAAGCTTTACTATATTCTACTAAGTTAGTTTCTTTTAAGTCTTTTATTAACTCATTATCTGCTAGTTCGTTTATTTTGTTTTCAAGTTTAGTTAATTTTTCTTTGAATTTATCTCCAAACTTCACACTTATACCTTTCATAATATGAGCTTCTCCAAAGAAAAATATTCTATTTAGCCCCCCATGTGTATTGAAAGCCATTTCAAAACCTATTTTCCCATTAAAAGCGCTTTCGTTTCCTAGTGCGAAACCTAACATTGCTCTAAAACCTAAACCTGACTCAGCATCTGGCACATAATCCATTCCAGATGGAGGTTTTGGAGTTTTTACAGGTAATGGATTACCCTCTTTATCTAATTCTCCTTGATATACTAATTTTGGAGGGTTAGACATTTTTTTCATATGATAATAAGCTCCCCCTCCAAAGCCGTTAATTTCAACAGGGCCAATCATGGGCTTTGTCGCCATAGCTGATAAGTCTGCATACGCATCAACATACCAATATCTTACATCTGTTCTTCCAAACCAAGCTGATGCTTTTACATTAATACTATTAAAATCTGCTTCAAGCTCTCCATAAAAACCATTACCATAAACAGGGTCATTATTTTTAATATCAACAAATCCCTTAAACTTAACACTTCCTAAGTCTGCAGCAACGTTTATCCTTTGAATATCAATCCCATCATATTTCCATCTATGCCTTTCGTTATTTTTTTCAAATTTTCCTTTTATACCCAACTTTGTTCCTCCTGAGAAACCTTTACCCATTAAGTTAACATCTAAAGCAAAATTTAGTGATATTTTTTCATCATTTGCTGTAACACCTACTTCAGAAATAGTTACAGGAAACCTTGCAAACTTAACGTCTCCTTCATACCCCATATAATCAACTGAAAAATACGGTGACTCTGTTTGTAGTTTTAAATTTTCAAAAGTTATTCCTTTAAAATCAACAATTCCTTTCTTTCCTTCTTCTGTCTCTGTATTACTTGCATTAATATTCATATTACCATAAAGAATAGCCTTGGGTTTAAAGCTACCTTCAACAACTTTTAAAACAACTTCTGAATTTGATTTTAATGTGGCCTGGGCTTTGAACAAGTTAAACTCAAGTTGTTTTAAAGGTTCTAGCGTTAAACTATACTCTTCAGTTTCTACATTAACCATTGCTGAGTATCTGACTGCCTTTTTTGATAGTTCTTCTTTAGATAGCTTCTGAACTTCTTCTTTCGTAACTTTTTTAGATACTGGCAATACAATATTACCTTCAAACCCTCCTCCTATAAGTTTATTTGCTTCTAATGATGCGTGAAAATTCTGAACTGAAAACTGCCAACCTCCTGCATTTCCTTCATCAATAGATAGAACATTTTTCATCGAAAAGTCTCCTGTTAAACCTTCTCCATCAATTAATAATTCTGTTGCTTCTAAACTAACCGATTTTTCTTCTTTATTGAATTCTTTTGGCAGGGTAACTTCAATTTTTTTTATATATACTCCCCTCCATAACTCCTCATTCTCAGGAATCAAGTACTTGTCTCTATAGTTACTTGAAAAGTTAATATTTTCTGAATTTCTTATATCACTAAAGTCAAAAACAGCATTTTTAACTTCAAAAACTAATCCTGCTTTTCCTCTACCTGTTGTAGATTTTTCATCTTTAATTTGAAATGGATGACTTAAATTTATCTCTGCAATGATATCATTCCAATCTGATACTACTGTCGTAAACGATCCTTTTACTCTTATTTTTTCATCTTTTACAACTGTATGATTAGGTGTTAAGGGTTCTAATAATTCTCTTGAAAACAGTACATCAGCAGCAACACCAATTTCTTTAATTCCAGAACAGTCTATAGTAACATACGTTTTATTTTCTACAATACCTGTTTTCATATTAAAACCTCCTTTTAGCTCAAGTAAGGCTTTGTTTCCTTGTATAGGAATAGCTACATCTCCAAATAACGAGATATTGGTATCACCATATATTCCTCCTTTATGCGATATTTTTATATTATCTGCCCCAAAGAAAAGTTCTTGTTGCTTCCCATTAGCTCCTAGTTGTCCAATTGTTAATTTTGCAAAAAGTGTTACCTCTGTATAATCTGGAAAAAATTTAGCTTTGCTAACTCCTAATATCGCCGTGTTTTTTCCTATTCTCTTTTTAACTCCTACTGGTAGACTAATCATGTCATTAGCACCTAAAACATCTACATAGCTCCCAGTCTTATCTATAGCCTCAAAAACAGAAGAAGCTCTAGCTATAAGCGTATCCACCTTAGAGTCTGAGTAATTCTTTTTAACATAATCAAAATCTTCTTTTGCTTTAGAAGAAAATGTTATTGGATTGTACTGTTTTTCTTTTTTAGAAATACTATCTTTAGGATAGTGATTCGATGAAAAAACTAATTGAGATACTACAATAAATAGGTAAAAAGTAATTTTTTTCATAAGCAAATAAAGGGGGGATAGCTTTGCAAATATATGTAGTAATTTGTTGTTTTCCAAAGCTCAACATTAAAAAAAACACATTTTATTAACATAATAATTATGTCATATACTCCCTTATTTAATCATCTTAATTCTTTCCTTTTAAACAGCCTAATAAATTATTTTATATGTTTTTTTACTAGATAGTAAAGACTTATTATAATTTACTTGTTGTTAATATGAAAAATAGCAGATTTACCGAAACACAGATAGTCTCAATGCTTCAACAGTATGACTCTAGCATGAAAATTACAGACATCTGTCGAAACAAAGGAAATCACCACTGCAACGTTCTACACTTGGAAGCATTAATATGGTTGTATGAACTCTCAGCTGCTTAAGGAGTTAAAGTCTTTACAAGAAGAGAACCATAGAGTTAAAACAGATGTATGCAGATTTAAATCTAGATTATAGAATTCTTAAAAATATTATCTAAAAAAATTCTAAAACCCTGTGAACAAAAAGAGCTAGCTCAGAGGGTGGTTAAAAAAGAAGGTTTCAATATTCAGATAGCTTACGAGATGGTCAGTTTGAATCTATTATAAGTCACATAAAATAGATAAACTAACTATTTACGCTAACCTAATTTTTCTTCTAAGTAGTTTTTTACTGTTTTATAAATAGCAGCTACTTCTTTGGTGCTAAACCCACTAAACTCTCTTAGAGGAAAACAAATAGTAGCATAAGTATCAAAAAACTTATATTCTTCTGAAGATAGCATTAATAGTTTAGAGGTATGTGCTAAAACCTTTGATGTGGTGTTTAATTCTTCGTTCTTTTTACTCGAAGGATACACAACATAACTACCTATTATAGGGTATTCAGAATCTTTAAATGGAGTAATAATTGGAAAGTTATCTATAATTCTACCATCAGAGTATAACATATCTATGTTTACTAGTTATAGTTACTGATTGGAATTTTTCTAACTTTCTTTAAAAAAGAAATGCGTGTAAAAAATATTCGTTTTGTTTTATAAACTAATATAGCATTTTTTATAGAGTTTTTCATAGGTAGGAAGAATGTTCTCTAATGAAAATAATTTAATATGCTCTTTTGCATTTAACTTAAATTCATTTAATATAGCTTCATCTTTTAAAAGATATATGGCATTTTTAGCCATTTGATCTACATCTCCTAAATCACTTAAAAAACCTGTTTTTCCTTCAATATTCACCTCTGGCAACCCTCCAGTATTTGTAGAAATAACAGGGGTACTTGCTGCCATGGCTTCTAAAGCGGCTAAACCAAAACTTTCTGTTTCAGAGGGTAATAAAAACACATCTGTATAACATAGTATTTTTGCTACTTCGGTGCTATTCCCCATAAATAACACTTTATCTTCTATCTCTAATTCTATAGCTAAATTTTCTGCTTTTAAACGTTCAGGTCCGTCACCAACCATTAATAATTTTGAAGGAACTTCTTTCTGAACCTTGTTAAAAATACGAATTACGTCATCGGTACGTTTTACAGGTCTAAAGTTACTTATATGCGTTAAAATTTTTTCTTTTGGTTTTGCTAATGCTTCTCTTTTACATTCTCCTTCGTGCGCTTTATCATACTTCTCTCCATCAATAAAATTATACACTACTTTAATATCTTTATCGATATTAAACAATCGTAAAGTATCTTCTTTTAAACTTTTAGATACCGCAGTAACTTCATCTGATTTGTTTATACTAAACTCTACAGCGGTTTTATAGGTTGGGTGGCTTCCTACCAAGGTTATATCTGTACCATGTAATGTTGTTACCACTTTTATATCGACGCCTTTATCTTCAAGCATCTTTTTTGCCATATAAGCAGCATAAGCATGCGGAATAGCATAATGTACATGTAACACTTCAAGTTCATACTTTTGCACTACTTCTACCATTTTACTAGATAATGCTAGCTCATATGGTTGGTATTGAAATAGTGGATATTCTTCTAAAACAACTTCATGAAAATGTAAACGATGAGAAAAAAAATCTAATCTAACAGGCTGATTGTAAGTTATAAAATGTATTTCGTGCCCTTTATCTGCTAATGCCATTCCTAATTCGGTTGCTACTACACCACTTCCTCCAAAGGTAGGATAACATACAATTCCTATTTTCATCTGTATCTGTTGATTTTTTTTTGAATATGTTTACTGACGTAAATTTACAGTATTACTTACATTTTTATGTGAATAAAATTATAAAAAAGGCTAGTTTATTTTAAATCGTTTTGTTGCAAAACTTTTTACAGTTTCATCTTCAAAATAAAGATATACATATTTCTTTTTAACTATATTAATGCTGTTTTTAAACTTATATATCCAAATATCTTCATCAACATTATTATTACTAAGTCCTATTTTTTTTTTTATCTCATACTTAGATAGTCCTATTAAGTCATTAAAATCCGAAGGGAAAGGTCTAGTTTCTTGTGTTTCAGTTATTTTTATAAAACTTATTCTTTTAATAATACTATCGTGAATAACAGATTTTGAAAATGTTCTTTTGATAAAGATTCTTTCTTGTTCTTCGGGTATTGATGGGATATGATTTGAAACCGTTATATCTAAATCTTTTTTAATAACCTCGTCTGCAAGTGATAGATAATCTCTTGCTCCAATAGATCCAATATCATGTTCAATAATAGTTTTTCCATATCCAGGTGCTTGAGAAACTTTCGTGTTTCTATTGATAATAGTTTTAAAAACTAATTCTTTAAAATTCGATTGGATATAAAGCACCACTTTTTTAGAAAGGTTAACACGTTTGTCAAACATAGTAAGTAAAAAACCCTCAATAATTAATGATGAGTTTAAGTTTTGTTGAACATAACGCACTGTCTTTAAAAATTTATGTAGTCCTTCTAAAGCATAATAATCACATTGAACAGGAATAATAACGGAATTTGAACTGACAAGAATTTCTAGATTTTTTGTTTTGAAAAATGGAACACAATCAATAATCACGTAATCGTAAAGTGGTGAAATAATTTCTAACGCTTTTTTAAATCTTAAAGATTGCAACTCTTGTTTAAAAAAATCTACATCCTCTAGAAAAGGGATTAAATCTACATTAGGAGAATTTGTTTGAATACGATTGTTCTTTAGTATCGATACAAAATTCATAAACTCTAGTGCAGGATTGTTTAATTTTTTTGATACAAAGCCAAAAGAAATAGTTGCATTGGCTTGTGGATCTGTATCTATAACTAACACTTTTTTTTCTAAAATACCTAAACCTGCAGCCAAATTTACACACGTTGTCGTTTTACCTACTCCTCCTTTTTGATTACAAATTGCAATTATTTTACACATTATCTGAATTATATTGATTAGGGGAAACGATAAATGTAAATCTTTTTTATCTATTTAGAATATGTAATCAAAATAAATAGTTATCATTAATCAAAGGTTGCTTTTTAATTAAATTAATAAATGATTTTACTAAAAGTAAAACAGCTTGTAATTTAGAATTACAAGCTGTTTTATTATGATTCTTAATAATAGTGTATTTTAATAATCTCCTAAAGTTTCAGGGTTTTGAGCTAAGGCTTCTTCTAATTGTTCATCGTTTGGTGCTTTGCCATGCCATGCATGTGTATGCATCATAAAATCAACTCCGTTTCCCATTTCAGTACATAGTAATACGCAAACTGGTTTTCCGTTTCCTGTACGTGATTTAGCTTCTGCCATTCCTTTTAAAACAACCTCTATATTGTTTCCTTCTGTAATTTCTACAACATCCCAACCAAAAGCTTCAAATTTAGCTTTTAAGCTTCCCATGGCTAAAACTTCATCTGTAGAACCATCTATTTGTTTTTCGTTTACATCTACCGTAGAAATTAAGTTGTCAACTTTTTTAGCAGCTGCATACATAACAGCTTCCCATATTTGACCTTCTTGCAACTCACCATCACCATGTAATGAATACACCGTTTTGTTATCTCCGTTTAACTTTTTTGCTTGAGCTGCACCAATAGCAACACTCATTCCTTGACCTAACGACCCTGAAGCAATACGTATTCCAGGTAAATGCTCGTGTGTAGTTGGGTGTCCTTGTAAGCGAGAGTCTAACTTTCTAAATGTATCTAACTCTGCTACTGGAAAAAATTCACTACGAGCTAAAACACTATAATAAACTGGAGAAATATGTCCGTTTGATAAAAAGAATAAATCTTCATTTTTACCATCCATAGAGAAATCAGTAGAATACTCCATTATTTCTTGATACAAACAGGTAAGAAATTCTGCACATCCTAAAGACCCTCCTGGGTGTCCTGAATTTACAGCATGCACCATGCGAACGATGTCTCTACGAACTTGTTGTGTAAACTCTTGCAATTGTTGTGTTGTTGGCATTATTGTTTTGTTTTATGCCCACAAATGTAATTGATTATAAAAAAATGAGCAATTACTTTTTTACTTAAAAAAAGAAAAAGGGTTCATATGAGTTAAGTTTTCTTTTTCACTAAATTTTCCCTTTCTAAATATTGAACTCTTTATTTATGTGATACAAAGAACTTGTTTGTTTGTATAAAAAGTGAGAGTTTATTATCTGTAACTAAAAATGATGATTGTTATTTCATATGAAGAACCTCAAAGGTTATATAGAAAAGTTTATGATTATGCTCAAAGGAATAATTATATTAAACCTGAATCTGACTTTTATTCAATTATTTTAACACACTCTTTAACTTCATGTATTTAAAAAATTATGACTCTCCTATGGTGTACTGTAAAAAAGCAGAGTTAATTTATAAAAAACATAAAGATTCTAATTGCTACTTAAGTAACTTAAATTATGCTTATGCTAGAATATACTTTAAAGTCTATTAGTTATTTTAAAAAAGCTGTTCCTTCTTTAATTTATGACAAAAACAATTCTTTCTCTAACTATCTATATCAATCAGCTTAGAATTTAATATACTGTTCAGAAACTTAAAAATGTTACTTTATAGAGGAAGTATACTGTAAAAGCTATTGTACAAGAAGTAGGTTTTAAAAGTGCTGAGTCTTTTTCGAAAACCTTCTATAAATTTACAGGGTTGAAACCTTCTTACTTTATTAAAGAACAAGAAAAGTCAACCTGAAATTAGGTTTTTTGTTTTTTCTTTTTTGCTGCGGGGAATAATACATTATTCAATATTAAACGATATCCTGGTGATGTTGGGTGCAGGTCTAATTCTGTTTTTGGGTCTCCTACTCTATGTTGGTAGTCTTCTGGATCGTGCCCTCCATAAAAAGTAAACATTCCTTTTCCTTTAGTTCCGTGTATATAACGCCCTTCTCTATTTGTTTTGTTTTCTCCTAAAACAATAATGGTAGATTTTATGGTATTGGGATCAAAAGAAGTTGTTTGTCCCATAAAACCTTTAACTAACATGGTATGATTTTGAGTAAGCATTGTTGGTACTTGATCCCACTTGGCTGAAAACTCCTTTAACACAAAGTAGTCTACTTCTTTTTTAATTCGTCGTTTACGAGTCATATCTATTGAAGAAAATTCATAGGTAGTAGGATTACGAATTAATTCAAAATTTTTAAACGCAAGTGTTTTATTAAAGTTTATTTTCGATTGATAATTAGGTTCTGAAGCATCTCCATCAAACATTCCTTCACAAATATCTACTCCATCAGCAGCTAGTGCAATATCAAAACTATCGGTTGCAGAACACATAGCAAACATAAATCCACCACCCACTACATAGTCACGAATTTTTTTGGCTACAGCTCCTTTTTCTTCAGAAACTTTACTATATCCTAATTTTTTAGCCAAGGCTTCTGCATCTTTCTTTTGTTGAATATACCAAGGTGCAGTTCTAAAAGCTCCATAAAAACGTCCATATTGTCCTGTAAAATCTTCGTGATGTAAATGCAACCACTCGTATAACAACAATTTATCATTTAGCACCTCTTCATCATAAATAACATCAAACGGAATTTCAGCATAGGTTAGTACCATAGTTACTGCATCGTCCCAAGGCATTTTATCTTTAGGTGAATACACTGCTATTTTTGGTGCTTTTTCTAAAGTTACTGCTTCTTGGTTTTTAGATGGCGATGAAATTTCTTCTAAAATTAAGGCTGATTTAGCATCTGAAATAATTTGATAGGAAACACCTCGTATTTTACACTCTTTTTCGACAGATTGATTGTTTTCAATTAAAAAAGCACCTCCATCATAATTCAATAGCCATTTGGCTTTTAAACCATTTTGTAAGGCATAGTACACAATACCATAAGCTTTTAAGTGATTTTTTTGGTTTTCATTACTCATAGGCACATAAACAAATGATGCCCAAAGTGTGTTTGAAAAAAGGAAAAATGTTAGTATGTATATAATTTGTTTCATATCAAAAACTAAAATACACAATTACTTTTTAGCAATTGTGCATTCAATCATTTTTTAAGTTTTATTTAAAGATTAAAACGGAACATCATCATCGCTTGGGCCAAAAGCATCTTCTGGTGAAGCAAAGTTACTTGATGATACTTCATCGTTAAACCCTGAGTTCATACTCGATTGGAATTCACTACTAAATCCTTCTTCTAAATCTGAGAATTTTGCCAAGTGTCCTGTAAACTTCAAACGAATATTATCCAGTCCACCGTTACGGTGTTTTGCTACAATAAACTCTCCTTGTCCTTCACATGGTGAATGATCATCATCATCCCATTCTGTCATTCCATAGTATTCAGGACGATAAATAAAAGATACGATATCTGCATCTTGCTCAATCGCTCCAGATTCACGAAGATCGGATAATAACGGACGCTTACTTCCTCCACGAGTTTCTACCGCACGCGATAGCTGAGAAAGTGCAATTACCGGTACATTTAATTCTTTACCAAGTGCTTTTAAGTTACGTGAAATCATCGAAATTTCTTGTTCACGGTTACCTCCTGCTCCACCAGCTGTCATTAACTGTAAGTAATCAATAATTAATATTTTAACTCCATGTTGCGATACTAAACGCCTTGCTTTTGCTCGTAAATCGAAGATAGACAGTGCTGGTGTATCATCAATAAAAATAGGGGCGTCTGAAAGCTTTTTAACTTTCACATTTAATTGCTCCCATTCGTGTGGTTCTAAGTTACCTTTACGCAACTTTTCAGAAGTTAACCCTGTCTCCGAAGAAATCATACGGGTAATTAACTGTACCGACGACATCTCTAAAGAAAATATTGCTACAGCATGGTTAAAATCAATCGCCATATTTTTAGCCATCGAAATTACAAATGCGGTTTTACCCATACCAGGACGTGCAGCTATAATAATTAAATCGGAAGGTTGCCAACCTGAGGTTAAGGCATCTAACTTGCTAAATCCAGTGGCCAAACCACTCATACCTTCTTTGGTAGAAATTTCTTGAATTTTAGTAATCGATTGTTGTACTAACGAATCGGCTCTTTCTGCTCCTTTTTTAAGATTCCCTTGCGTTACCTCAAATAATTTTCCTTCGGCGTCATCTAATAAATCAAAAACATCAACCGTTTCATCGTATGCGTTTTCAATAATTTCCGAAGAAATAGTTATTAGCTTACGCTGAATGAATTTTTCTAGAATAATTCTAGAGTGAAATTCAATATGTGCAGATGAGGCTACTTTTTGTGTTAAACCAATTAAATAAAAGTCTCCACCTGCCAAATCTAATTTGCCATTTTTCTTTAATTGATTTGATACCGAAAGTAGGTCTATAGGTTCAGAGTTTTGGAAAAGAGCATAAATTGCGGCATAGATTTCTTGATGTCTCTTATCATAAAAAGCATCAGGATGTAAAATGTCAATTACTTCATCAATCCCCTTTTTATCAATCATCATAGCTCCCAAAACAGCTTCTTCTAACTCTAAAGCCTGTGGTGGTAACTTCCCTTTTTCTAAGCTTATAATTCTAGCTTTATCTATTTTTGTTCCTCTGAGAGATTGGGTTCTTTCCATGACAGCAAATGTAATTTTTTAAGATGATATTTGTAGGTACTACACTCAATTTTCTTTATACACATTTTTTGTAAATAAACTGTTATTAACTTGTTGATAACGTTACAACTTTCTTATTTTTGGTGGCATGCATAATCATAAGAAAAATATTTTTATAGCTTTATCATTGCCTGTCCAAATAATTTTAGCGCAATTTTTAAGCCAAAAATCTCTGTGGATTGAATATTATTATAGTAATGGTATTTACCCACACATTTCTAAATTCTTTAGAATTCTTCTTGGTTGGATTCCTTTTTCAGTAGGAGATCTAATTGGTTTTTATTTATTGTTTCTTTTAGTAAAGTCTATCTTTTTTCTAATTAAAAGAAAATTTCAAAATTTCCTTCCTAAGTTAGTAAAATTTATCGCAATACTATCTATTATTTATTTTTGTTTTTATGCTTTTTGGGGATTAAATTACTTTAGAGAACCTTTAGCTAAAAATCTTAAACTAAAGCAAGCTGCTTATACAACTGAAGAACTAATTTCAACTACTAAACAGATTGTTATAGAACTAAACAAAATTCATGTACAAATAACAAAAAATGATTCACTCCCTGTAATAGTTCCATATTCTCAAAGAGAAATTTATAATTTGGCTCCTAACGGATTCCAAGAACTTTCGAAAAGGTATCCCCAACTTACCTATCAAACTTCCTCGGTTAAAAGCTCATTAGTTAGTTTATTTCAATCATACAATGGAACATCAGGATATTTAAATCCAATAACAGGAGAAGCGCAAGTAAATAATATGATTCCTAAAACGGGGTATCCAGCAACTACATGTCATGAAATGGCACATCAGATTGGTTGGGCAGCTGAAAATGATGCCAATTTTGTGAGTTTCTTAGCCTCAATAGCTAATAAGGACCTGTATTTTAAGTATTCTGGGTACCGAATGGCTTATAACTATTGTATTGGTCAAGTTTACAAAAGAGATAAAGCATTAGGTAAAGAAATTGCTAAAACAGTAAATAAAGGTATCTATAAAGACTACAAGGCTACTTATTTACATTGGAAACAGTTTAAAAACCCTATTGAACCTTATTTAAAAAAAGGATACAACTCTTACCTTAAAGCTAATAATCAATCTAAAGGAATTCAATCATATAGTTATGTTGTTGATTTATTAATTGCTTATTTTAAAAAGAAAGACTCCTGAAAATTTCATTGTTGTTCAATTGACATAATACATTTGAAATAGCTATTTTTGATGCTTTAAAAATACTACGATGAACAAACAACATATAATCGACCGATTTATAAAGTATGTAACTATTGATACTGAAAGTGACCCTAATAACCCTGCGTTTCCTAGTACTGAAAAACAATGGGATTTAGCCAAGGTTCTTGAAAAGGAACTAAAGGAAATAGGAATGGAAGATGTTGAGTTAGATGAGAACTGCTATTTAATGGCAACCTTGCCTAGTAATTTGGATTACGAAGTACCAACTATTGGTTTTGTTGCTCATATTGATACTAGTCCAGATTTTACTGGTGCTAATGTAAAACCTCAAATTCATGAGAATTACGACGGAAAAGACATCTTGCTAAATAAAGAAGAGAACATCGTTTTATCTCCTGATTATTTTGAAGATTTACTACAATATAAAGGACAAACAATCATTACTACCGATGGCACTACTTTATTAGGTGCTGATGATAAAGCGGGAGTTACTGAGATTGTTTCTGCAATGGAATATTTAATACAAAATCCAGAAATTAAACATGGAGAAATCCGAATTTGTTTTACTCCTGATGAAGAAGTGGGTAAAGGTGCTCATATGTTTGATGTAGAAAAATTTGGAGCTGAATGGGCTTATACCATGGATGGAAGCCAAATAGGTGAATTAGAATATGAAAACTTTAACGCCGCTGGCGCTACAGTTACTATTAATGGTAAAATTGTACATCCAGGATATGCAAAAGGTAAAATGATTAATTCAATGCTTATTGCTAGTGAATTTATCAATGCCTTACCTGAAGATGAAGTTCCAGAAAGAACAACTGGTTATGAAGGTTTCTTTCACTTACACCATATGGAAGGAAAAGTTGAACAAACTACGTTGAACTATATTATTAGAGATCATGATATGGATCAGTTTAACAACCGTAAAAAAGCAATATTAGATTTAGCAGAAGTATTAAACGCTAAGCGTGGACAAAAATTAGTTTCTGTTGAAATTAAAGATCAATATTTTAATATGAAGGAAAAGGTAACTCCTGTAATGCATATTGTTGATATTGCTGAAGAAGTGATGAAAGATATGGGAATTACTCCTTTAATTAAACCTATTCGAGGTGGAACTGATGGTTCTCAATTATCATATAAAGGCTTACCATGCCCTAACATTTTTGCTGGTGGACACAACTTCCATGGACGTTATGAATACGTTCCTGCTGAAAGTATAGTAAGGGCTAGTGAAGTAATTGTTGGTATTACACAAAAAGTTGCGGTAAAATTTAAGTAACCTTATACGCCCTTTTATAAAATCAAAAACTCTAGCAAAAGCTAGAGTTTTTTTCTGATATTTTACCCCTTAAAAAATATCATTCTGTTTGAAATAAATCCCCTTAACTTTATTTCGTCGCAAATATGACTCTTTTTAAAAGATTATGTTATAGGAAAATTCCCTTTTACCTAGACGTAAAACCCCTAATTTTACAAAAAAACACAAATTTGTGAATTTCTTTCATTTTATTTTTTGTAATCATTCACCTCTATACTTTTGCCTGCAAATATTAAAGTAAATGAATAGACAAGACCTTTTAAAGCTAGCTGATAAGTATCAGTCACCTTTGTATGTTTACGACACTGAAAAAATTATATCTCAGTATAAAAAAATAACATCTGCTTTTTCTAAAGTTAAAAATGTAAAAATTAATTACGCAGTTAAAGCATTATCAAACATTAATATATTAAAGGTTTTCAATAAGCTTAACAGTGGTTTGGATACGGTTTCTATTCAAGAGGTTAAACTTGGATTATTAGCAGGTTTTGAGCCTCATGAGATTATATATACACCCAACGGAGTTTCTCTACAGGAAATTGAAAAGGTAGCTAAGTTAGGTGTTCAAATTAATATTGATAACTTATCAATTTTAGAGTTGTTTGGACAAAAGCATCCTAAAATCCCTGTTTGTATTCGTATTAATCCACATGTAATGGCAGGCGGAAATAGTAAAATTTCTGTTGGTCACATAGATTCTAAATTTGGAATTTCAATTCATCAAGTACCGCATATAAAAAGGGTGGTTGAAAATACAGGAATGCATATTAACGGAATACATATGCATACAGGTTCTGATATTTTAGATATTGATACTTTTATAAGAGCTACAGAAATTTTATTTGATGTTGCAAGACAATTTAAAAATATTGATTTTATTGATTTTGGTAGTGGATTTAAAGTTCCTTACAAAAAAGATGATATTTCAACAGACATCAATGAATTAGGTAAGAAGTTAACTACACGATTTAATGAATTTTGTAAAAATTATGGAAAGGAAGTTACTCTTATGTTTGAGCCTGGAAAGTTTTTAGTGAGTGAAGCGGGTTATTTTTTGGCAAAAGTAAATGTAATAAAACAAACAACATCTACTGTTTTTGCAGGTATTGATAGTGGTTTAAATCATTTAATACGTCCTATGTTTTACAATTCGTATCATTATATTGAAAACCTGTCTAACCCTAAAGGTAGGGAGCGATTTTATAGCATCGTTGGTTATATTTGTGAAAATGATACTTTTGGTTCTAATAGGCGAATTAGTGAAATATCTGAAGAAGACATTTTATGTTTCCATAATGCAGGTGCTTATTGCTTCTCTATGGCTTCGAATTATAATTCAAGGTTTAGACCTGCAGAAGTTATGATTTACAAAGGAAAAGATTACTTAATTAGAAAGAGAGAAACAATGGAAGACCTTGTTAAAAATCAAATGAACATTACCTTATAGTAGTACACATACAATTATCACTCGTTTATTTTAAAGAAACATAGGAAAATTACCTTTTCTCTAAGTATATTTAACTACAAAAAAACCGTTCAATATTGAACGGTTTTTAAGTTTTTTATTTACACTTTTATTTAAAATATATAACGCAAACCTACTTGCATCTGCCAACGAGAAAGTAAACTTGAATCGAAACCAAACGTTTTTGTTGAGTTTGGAGTGAATGAATATGTAGGTGCCTGAGAATAATCTGGCACATAATTCGCTGGGTTAGTGTTTGCAGGATCTACATCAGGGAATCTAATACCTAAAGGTTGTAAATTATTAGGTTGTTGTACTACTCCCCAATCAGAATTGATTAAGTTTCCTACATTTAGAATATCAAGACTTAACTGTATTGTATTTTGCTTTTCAGCAGATACATTAAAATTAAAATCTTGTAATATTTTTAAATCCCATTTTCCTCTCCATGGTGCTAAAGCTCCATAACGATCTACATATTGTCCTCTTCTTTCACTCAAATAATCATCTTGTTGTATATAGCTTTCAAAAGCAGCTGTATGAGCAGGATCACTAAATTGCATTTGATTAAGTTCTGAACTAGTTGGAACGTATAATAAATCATTTACAGCTGATCCATCATTATTTATATCACCTCCATAAGTGTAGTTAAAACGTCCACCTTGTGCATATTCAAAAAATGTAGAAATAGTAGTGGCAAACTTATCTCCTCCATAAGTAAATTTCTTAGACGCTATACCAATAATTCTATGAGTATCTCCATATTTAGAATATGATAAAACATCATTATTAGCATTTCCAACTACTGGATTAAAAGCAAAAGCATCTCCAGTAATTTCTGCTTCAATAGAGTTTACATCTTTAGCGTTTAAGTAATTATAAGCAACACTTGTATATAATCCATTATCAAAAGTTTTTTGAAGCTTTAAAGAAGCATTCAATACACGACCTTTGTCTGAATTTGTAAACACATAAGCATTATTTCCTTTATCACTTCCGTCATATATTTCTCTAGTATCAAATGGTGTATTTAAAGTAGCACTAGGCTCTCTTAATCCCCAGTTTTGTACATGGGCTCCATTAATGTCTTTTGTGTACGAAACATCTGTAGTTGCTATAATTCCATTTTCAAATTTCCAGTCTAAACCTAAGTTTGTTCTCCATACTTGAGGAAATTTAAAATCTGGGTCAACTAATTGGAAGAAACCATCATCAGCTCCACTTACCTGATTTCCAATCCATACGAAAGGTAAACGTCCTGTAAATACACCTGAACCTCCACGAAGTTGCATTGTATTATTTCCTTTTACATCCCAGTTAAAACCTACTCTTGGTGAAATTAACCATTGGTTTGTAGGCATCTTGGTTGAAAGTAATTGCTGTTCTTCACCTGTGTTTGGATTGTAGTATAATACAGAATTATCTCTGGTTGCTCCATTATCAGTATCTATAAATTTCTGAATCAAACTAGAAGTATTAAAATACAATGGTTTATCAAAACGAACTCCATACGTTAGTTTAAACTTATCATTCATTTCCCATTCATCTTGTACATAAAATGCTAATTGTCCTACATTTAATTCAGATAACTTCCATCCACCATCTTTACCATCTCCATTTGCATTAAATGAATTGTAAGCATTTTGAGTAGCTGCTAAATACTGTTCTACCACCCCACCTGGTTGTGCAGCAGATAAAAAAGTTGCAACATCTGGGTACGGACTAAACAATCCATAGTATGGGAAAATTCCAAAATTAAAGGACTCGTAATTTGTTAAATTGAATGAATTTTCAAATTCAAATTGTTCAAATGAAAAACCAACAGTAAATGTATGATCTCCTTTATAAAAGTTCATATTATTTGTTAACTGAAAAACTCGTTGATCTAACTTGTTATTAATAGAAAAGGGTTCATGACCTGCTATAATATAGTTACTACCACTACCATCTTGTATAGCAATAACCGGAGCTGGTGTAGATAACGGGTTTCTAAAATCGTCAAAATGTGTATAACCTATTTGTAATTTATTAGTTGTCGTTTCTGACAAATTAGAATTTAACTCTAATTGAAAAGAGTTTAAGTTATTATTAATTTCGTATCCAGAGTTTTCAAATTGTAATGTAGAAAAACTTGGTCCTCTATTACCTAAAGCTGTTGGGTGTGCCGGTGTTTCTTTTGACGCTCTTAAAAAATTATAAATTAACGCTAATCTATTTTTATCATTAATATTCCAGTCTAGTTTAAAAATTCCTTTAGTAGACTCAGAACCATAGGTAAAACCTTCATATGCTCCTGTATTGTACCCCAAAACATCTAAAGCATTACGAACAGCTATCATATCAGATTCTAATACTCTTGACTCATTAACTGCTCCGCTACCTGTATTTGGCACCCAACCTGCTGTACCTAAATCTTCTCTATCATCTTTTTCAAAATTCGCAAAGAAAAATAACTTATCTTTAATTAAAGGACCTCCTAAACTTACACCATATTGGTTTTGACTTAACTTAGGTTTTACAACTTTTTGACCTTTGATTGTACCTCCAGTCATATCTTGATTTCTGTAAAAACCATAAACTGTTCCAGTAAATTCATTAGTCCCACTTTTTGTTACAGCATTTACAGATGCTCCTGTAAACCCTGATAAAGTAACATCATAAGGTGCGGTAGAAACTGAAATTTGTTCAATTGCATCTAATGAAATTGGCTGAGAGCCTGTTTGTCCTCCTGGTGTTGGAGAATCTAATCCGAATGGATTGTTAAAAATAGATCCGTCTAAAGAGAAATTATTAAACTGGTCATTTCTTCCTCCAAAAGAGTTTCCACTTGCTGTTGGTTCTAAACGTGTAAAATCTGCAGCTGAACGTGAAATAGTTGGTAAAGTTTTTAATTGAACAGCACTCACACTAGTTTGTGCCCCTGTTCTATCATTATTAAAAACTTTACTTCTTGTTGTTGATATAACAACTTCTTCTAGTTGCTCTCCATCCTCAGACAAAACTCCATCAATATTAGTTGTTTTACCTAAAGTTAAATAGACATTGGTTACTTCTTGTGATTCAAACCCAATATAGCTAAACGTTACTTTATAAGGCCCTCCTACTCTTAAGTTAGGTATGGTATATCTTCCATTATCTTGAGCTACGGCTCCAGATATGGTACCTGTTGGCTCGTGTAAAACGACAATGTTAGCACCAAACAAAGGTTCTCCCTGATTGTCTGTTACAGTTCCTTTTATTTTTGATGTGGTTACCTGAGAATAGATGGATAAATTCAAAAAAACAAAAGAAAAAATTATTAATTTCTTCATAATAGTTCTGATTTTGTTTATGTTACACCTCAAATTTATGAAATAAAAAAATCCGCTCGACTGAGCGGATTTATACTTTATTAACAGGTATTTAACAATTTAGTTACTATTCAGCAACTACTTCAAATACGATGTCAGCTACAACAGCTCTATGTAAACGTACAGCAGCGTTGTATTTTCCTAATCTTTTTACGTTACCTCCAGTAACTTTGATAAATTTCTTATCTACTTCAGTACCAGCTTTAGCTAAAGCTGCAGCAACATCAATGTTGTTTACTGATCCAAATAATTTATCTCCTGAACCTACTTTAGAAGCTATTTTAATTTCATATCCTTTAATAGTTTCAGCTACTTTGTTAGCATCTTCTATTAATTTAGCTTCTTTATAAGCACGTTGCTTTAAGTTTTCTGCTAATACTTTTTTAGCTGAAGAAGTAGCTAAAATTGCATATCCTTGAGGTATTAGGTAGTTACGTCCATAACCATTCTTAACGGTTACAACATCGTCTTTAAAACCTAAGTTTTCTACGTCTTGTTTTAATATCAATTCCATGTTTCTACTTCTTTATTATTTTAACATATCTCCAACGTAAGGCATTAAAGCTAAGTGACGAGCTCTTTTGATAGCTTGTGCCACTTTACGTTGATATTTTAATGATGTTCCTGTTAAACGTCTTGGTAAAATTTTACCTTGTTCGTTTACTAAATACATTAAGAAGTCTGCATCTTTGTAATCGATGTACTTAATACCATTTTTTTTGAAACGACAGTATTTAGCTTCCTTTTTAGTTTCAATATCAAGCGGGGTTAAGTAACGTACTTCTCCTTGCTTGTTTCCTTTTGCTTGTTGTTCTATAGATGCCATTTCTTACTTTTTTGCAGATTTAACACGGTTTCTTCTCTTTTCAGCCCAAGCTGCAGCATGCTTATCTAACTTTACAGTTAAATAACGCATAATGCTATCGTCACGTCTAAACTCTAGTTCAAACGGAGCAATTGCATCACCTGCTACTTTGTACTCAAATAAGTGGTAAAATCCACTTTTTTTCTTCTCGATTGGATACGCTAATTTTTTTAAGCCCCAATCTTCTTTAGAAATCATTTCTGCACCTTTAGAAAGTAAATAGTCCTCAAACTTCTTTACTGCTTCCTTTATCTGAGTTTCAGATAAAACGGGATTCAAAATGAAAACAGTTTCGTAATGATTCATAATTAAATTATTTAAAATTTATTTTTAAGCCTGCAAATATACTGCTTTTTAATCCATAAACAAACTCTACAGCTTAAATAGTTTAATGATTTTCTGTAAGTTTGTAACTAAACACTCTTTTTTATGCAAATCCCTGAAATACCTAATCTAGTCCATTATGCTATTCCCCTTTTTGTCCTAACAGTTATTATAGAGGTAATATTAACTGTTAAAGTAAAATTAGAGGATTATGAGTTTAAAGATGCTGCGACATCTATTACCATGGGGTTAGGTAATGTTTTTATAGGGCTACTTACCAAAGGACTAGTTTTCGGAGTCTTTTTCTTTTTATATCAATACCGTCTTTTTACTATTCCGTTTACTTGGTGGACTTGGTTTATTTTGTTATTTGCTGAAGATTTTGCCTATTACTGGAATCATAGAATTGCACACGAAAGTAGACTGTTTTGGGCTAGCCATGTGGTACATCATTCTTCTACAAGATACAATTTAAGTACTGCTTTACGACAAACTTGGTCTGGTAGTTTTTATACATTTATATTTTGGGCTCCCTTGGCTATTATAGGCTTTCATCCATTAATGATCGTAACTCAAATGAGTATTAGTTTATTATATCAATTTTGGATTCATACCGAACTTATTGATAAAATGCCTAAATGGTTTGAGGCAGTTTTTAACACTCCAAGTCATCATAGAGTTCACCATGCAACCAATCCGCAATATTTAGATAGAAACCATACTGGGATTTTTATTATTTGGGATAAACTTTTTGGTACTTTTGAACCTGAAGTTGAAAAACCAGTATATGGTTTGGTTAAGAATATAGATACTTACAATCCTATTAAAGTAGCTTTTATTGAATGGTATACTATGTTTAATGATGTTTTTACCAGTAAAACCACGCTTGGTAAAAGGTTTCTATATCTTTTTAAACCTCCTGGTTGGAAACATGATGGCACTGGAAAGCTTTCAATGGATTTACGTAAAGAATGGGAAGAAAATAAAAAAGGAGAAGTTTAAACTTCTCCTTTTTATTAATTAATATCAAATCGAAGACCTAATGAGATGTTCCTAGTGTTAGTATTTTTAAACAAAGGGTTTAAATCATATTTAGCATATAATCCAATACCTTGGTAAGCAACATAAGCACTTAACCCGTAATTAAATGTATTCATATAAAAGTTATTCTTCTGAACTTCTTCAACAGTAACTTCTTGTGCATTTTTGTACTCTAAGTATTGACGAGTTCCTAGTTTGAAACCAAAGAAGCCACCTAGTCCAACCTGAAAGCTTTGATGTGTTCTATCAACA
The DNA here is from genome assembly GCF_964513795.1 of Tenacibaculum sediminilitoris. Lineage (NCBI taxonomy): Bacteria > Pseudomonadati > Bacteroidota > Flavobacteriia > Flavobacteriales > Flavobacteriaceae > Tenacibaculum > Tenacibaculum sediminilitoris. Next base: position 241,424 of record NZ_CAZEQR010000011.1, read on the forward strand.
ATTTCTCCATCAGAATACTTCTTGTTTTTAGAAAAATCGAATTCTAGATGCATTGGAAATGTCATTTGTACATGTCGTAACCTACTTTCAGAGAGTTGTTCAGGATGAATACTCAAGCTTGTTTCATTTCCATTTACAACGTGATATTGATTGTTTTTGGCTCTTAAATTATTCCACAGAAAAGAGAAACCGTATTTAAAATATGTTTTAGATGGTTGTTTTGATAAACGTGTTTTCCAAGTAAAACCTAACTCATAAAAATGTGATTGCCAAAATTTGTAACCTGAACCGTCTAAAGAACTTAGTTCATTATTTGTTAACGTATTATTTGCCCCTAAAGCAAAAACAAACTGTGTAGTGGTTCTTTTTCTTCTTCTTTTCTTTTCCTTTTCTACTTCATCTTTTTCATCTTCAGAAAAATTTAGCTTAAACTTAAACTTCGCTATTTCAAAAGTTTTTTCTCGCGATTCTTTTTCATTGCTAAATATTTTACCGTCAATTTTGTCTTGTACCAATTGTTGTAGTTTTTGTTCTTGAAAACTAACTTTTTTCTCTATTTGAGCTGCATGGTATGCTGCTGCTTCTTTTTTTAATGCTGTTGCTTCATCAAACGATATTTTACTCTTTTCTAATTTCTCATTAATCTCTTTTACTTTTATTTTTAAAGAGTCTTTTTGCTGCTTGGTAATACTATCAATACTTATTGATATTTTCTTTACTTCTTTTTCAAATACTTTTTCTTGAGATTGGGCAATAGTTGTTACAAACAACACTAATAATAGTATTCTTTTCATTTTTATAATTTTAAATTAAACTGATAATAAATTGGAATGGTTAATTATCGATAATTAAATAGGCGCTTTTATTTATTTCTATCAACAATTGCTATAGCAATGTCAGATATTTTCGATTTTAATTTTTGCATAAAGTCTCCTTTAAACTCTTCATCATCAATCGTTCTTTCAACTTCTGCTAAAATAGTATTAGGATCTATTTTTAAGTTTGACTTTTTTAGCTCGTCTTCAATAGTTTTTAGCACATCTTCTCTTTTTAACTTATGCTTTGCATAGTATTCTTTAACTTCATTTGGAGTATGTGTTACTGAAAACAATAAATCATCACTATTTACTTTTATTCTTGAAATTGAATTTTTCTTTTTTTGTATTACTGGTTTATTCAATTTTGCTACTACCTCTTCTTCTGGTAGTTTTTCATTCTGAATATTTTTAAAAGCTATTTCTTCTTTTAATATGGGTTTCTTTGTTTCTGTAATTGTTTTCTTTTTGTTTTGTAACTGTTTCTCTTGCTTATTTTCTTCTAACTCCACCACAGCTTCATCTGTATTCTTAATAAATTCCTCTATACCTTGATTATTAATTTTAAGTGTATCAATAGGAGTATGAACTATAACTTCTTTAATTGGCGTTTTTGAATTTGAATCAATAAAATAGATTACTCCAAAACTTATTAATAAAGCTAAACCAGCTGCATACCCTACATATAAAAACCAATTTCTTTTCTTTATAGCTTCTTGACTATCTAAACGAATCTCTAACCTTTCCCATGCTGAGTTGGATGGTTTAAGCTCTCTATTTTTTAGTTTTTCTGCTATATGTTTATCTATATTATTGCTTGACATTTCTTACTTGATTAATTTTCTCGTAACTAACTTGTAAGCATTTACGAGCTTTAAATAATTGTGACTTAGAGGTACTTTCAGAAATTTGTAATTTTTCTGCTATTTCTGAATGCTTATATCCTTCAATAGCATATAAGTTAAAAACTAACTTATACCCTTCAGGTAATTCATCTATTAACTTTTGTATATCTTCTACAGATGTGTTTTCTAGGTTTTCAGTTGCTTCATTATTAAAAACAAAATCTTCATCTGATACTTGAACTGGATTCTTTTTTCGCAAATAGCTAATACATGTATTTACCATAATTCTACGAATCCAACCTTCAAAACTTCCTTCTCCTTTAAATTTTTCAATATTGGTAAAAACTTTAAAAAAACCTTGCAACATTAAATCCTCTGCATGATGTAAATCTTTGACATACTGCCTACAAACTCCTAACATTTTTGGAGAATGTTCTTCAAATATTTGTCGCTGAGCTTCTCTACTCTGTCTTTTTGCTTTTTTTACAAGCAAAACTTCTTTATTATGTAATGAGATAATTTTCAAATCAATAGTTACATTTCTTATAGCCTTACAAATATAAAGACTACTAAAGTTGAAAAAAGGTTGCCTCAAGAATAAAAAAACCTCCAATCTTGGTAATTAAGACTGGAGGTTCAAATATCATTTTAAAATGATATTACAGGGGGCTAATACTTTTTGTTATTTTCTCTGAATCATATCTACAAAAATACATTATATATCCGTACAATTTATAAGGAAAAACGCTTAATATTTAACATAAACTACAGTAAAATCGTTTTTAAAACATTTGTAATCAAAACTTGCTCAATATAATTCTTTGTACTACTTTTATTATAAACCTAATATAAGCAAAAGAGTTTTATTGTATGAGTTATAATGCAACGATCGAAGAAGAGAATAAAGAAATAGCCAATAGGTATAAGAACTTATTAAAAGGTACGTATCAAACATTATCTGAAGATGATAAAAAGCTAATTCGAAAAGCTTTTGGCATTGCCGTTGAAGCACATTCTGAACAACGTAGAAAATCGGGTGAGCCTTATATTTATCATCCAATCTCCGTGGCAAAAATTGTTGCAGACGAAATAGGTTTAGGAGCCACTTCTATTGCTGCTGCCTTATTGCATGATGTTGTTGAAGACACATATTATACTTTAGATGATATTGAGCGTTTATTTGGTGAAAATATTGCCCGCATTGTTAGTGGGCTTACCAAAATATCGAACTTAAAACAAGAACAAGACTATTCTATTCAGGCAGAGAATTTTAGAAAAATGTTGCTCACATTACATGATGATGTTAGGGTAATACTTATCAAAATAGCAGATAGATTGCATAATATGCAAACAATGGATTCTATGCCACCTCATAAGCAAGTAAAAATAGCATCTGAAACCTTGTATATTTATGCACCACTCGCACATCGATTAGGTCTTTATAATATTAAAACAGAACTTGAAGACCTTGGCTTAAAATACACTGAACCAGATGTATATAGAGATATTGCAAATAAAATAAAAGAAAGTAAAGAAGATCAACAAAGGTATATTGATAGTTTTACAAGTGTTTTAAAAGAAGCCTTAAATAAAGAAGGCTTTGTTTATGAAATAAAAGGTCGTTTTAAATCTATTTTTTCTATTCGGAGAAAAATGCGCAAGCAAAATGTAACTTTTGATGAAGTCTACGACAAATTTGCGATTCGAATTATATATAAGCCAACATCTGGTGATGAAAAGTTTGATGCTTGGAAAATCTACTCTATAGTTACCGATTTTTTTAAACCCAATCCTTCTAGATTAAGAGACTGGATTTCTCAACCAAAATCAACAGGTTATGAAGCTTTACACATAACTGTAATAGGGCCTCAATCTAAGTGGGTAGAAGTTCAAATTCGTTCTGAAAGAATGGACGAAATAGCTGAAAAAGGGTATGCTGCTCATTTTAAATATAAACAAGGCGCTGTTAAAGAAAATGGTTTAGAAGGATGGTTAAATCGTTTAAAAGAAAGTTTAGAAAACCAAAGTTTAGATGCGGTAGATTTTGTTGAAGATTTTAAACTAAACCTTTATGCTAAAGAAATTTATGTATTTACTCCAAAAGGAGACTTAAAATCACTTCCTAAAGGAGCTTCCGCATTAGATTTTGCCTTTTCTGTACATACTGATGTTGGATTAAAATGTCGCGGCGCAAAAGTAAACGGTAAACTTGTTCCTCTAAGTCATGAATTGAAAAGTGGAGATCAAGTAGAAGTACTTACAGCCTCTAATAACAAACCTAATGTACGTTGGTTAGACTTTGTAATTACAGCCAGGGCACGTGCTAAAATTAAATCAGCTTTAAAAGCAGAAGAAAAGAAAATAGCAGTAGAAGGAAAAGCTATTTTACAACGAAAACTACGTCATTTAAAAATTAATTCTAGTGAAAAAGTAATTCATGAATTAGCGAGTTATTTTGGACTAAAAACTAGCTTCGATTTATTTTATCGAATTGGTAATGGAGCTATAGACAATACACAACTTAAAGATTTTGTTGCTCAGAGAAGTAATCGCATTATGGGCTTTATTAAAAGTACATTTAGGCGTTCCCCTTCCAAAGAAATATCCGAAAAAGAAGAAGTTACTAACAAATATGATGCCTTAGTTTTTGGAAAAGAAGAGCAAACATTAGATTATACTTTAGCCAAATGTTGCTCCCCTATTCCTGGCGATAAAGTCTTTGGTTTTGTAACAATAAATGAAGGAATTAAAGTGCATAAAAACGATTGCCCAAATGCCATTTCGTTACAATCAAATTATGCATATAGAATTATGCCTGCAAAATGGATTGATTCTACAAAGCAAGAATTCACCGCTATTCTACGCCTTTCTGGAATTGATAATAAAGGAATTGTAAATAATATTACCAAAATTATTTCTAGTAGTATGGATGTATTTATACATAGTATTAATATCTCTGGAGATAGTGGTGTATTTGAAGGAAAACTATCGTTAAGTGTAAAAAATAAAACTCAACTTAATAAATTAATTAATAATATGAAACAAGTAGAAGGTGTTCAAAAAGTTGAGCGTGTTAATACTTTGTAAATTTCGTTTTTAACATCCTTGTATTTTATCAAGAAATAAACGTAAATTTGTCCTTTCGTAAAATTTAAAAATAAATGAGTAATTCAGCCGAAAATCAAGAAATTGTAAAAAAAGTGTTTACTTCTTTTTTAGAAGAAAACAAGCACCGCAAAACACCCGAACGTTATGCTATTTTACAAGAGATTTATGATGCTGATGAGCATTTTGATATTGAATCTTTATATATTAAAATGAAAAATAAAAACTACCGTGTTAGTAGAGCTACATTATACAACACGATGGATTTATTGTTAGATTGTGGCTTGGTTCGTAAACATCAGTTTGACGGACAATCTATGGCTCGTTACGAAAAAAGTTACTTCGACAAAAATCACGATCATGTCATACTTACTGATAGTGGTGAAGTAAAAGAGTTTTGTGATCCTCGAATTCAAATTATAAAAAAAACAATTGAAGATGTTTTTGATATAGATATTCACAACCACTCACTTTATTTCTACGGAACAAAAAGAAACAACAAATAAAAACACAACACTTAACAACACACTAAATGGCAGTAGATTTATTACTCGGGCTACAATGGGGAGACGAGGGAAAAGGTAAGATTGTAGACGTTTTAACAAAAAACTACGATATAATTGCTCGTTTTCAAGGAGGTCCAAATGCTGGTCACACGTTAATTTTTGACGGTAACAAACATGTATTACACACCATTCCTTCAGGAATATTTCATAAAACAGCTTTAAATGTAGTAGGTAATGGAGTGGTTATTGACCCTGTTATCTTTAAAAGAGAATTAGAAAATTTAGATACGCACAAGATTGATTATACTTCTAAATTATTAATTTCTCGTAAAGCACACTTAATTTTACCAACACACCGATTATTAGATGCAGCTTCTGAAACTTCGAAAGGAAAAGCTAAAATCGGATCTACTCTAAAAGGTATTGGCCCAACTTATATGGACAAAACTGGTAGAAATGGAATGCGCGTTGGTGATTTAGAACTTGATAACTGGAAAGAAAAATATAGAGCTTTAACTGAAAAACATTTGAGTATGTTAGCATACTTTGATGTTCAAATCGATTATGATTTAGACGAATTAGAAGCTGAATTCTCTAGAGGAATTAAAAAATTAAAAACATTACAATTTATTGATTCTGAAGAATTTTTAAATAATGCTATTAAAGAAGGTAAAACTATTTTAGCCGAAGGGGCACAAGGATCATTATTAGACATTGATTTTGGTACGTATCCTTTCGTAACTTCATCAAATACCACAGCTGCTGGTGCTTGTACTGGTTTAGGAGTTGCTCCTAACAGAATTGGTGACGTTTTTGGTATTTTTAAAGCATATACCACTCGTGTAGGTTCTGGACCATTCCCTACAGAATTATTTGACGAAGATGGAGCTACCATGGCAGAAGTAGGACATGAATTTGGAGCGACTACTGGTCGCCCTCGTCGCTGTGGATGGTTAGATTTAGTTGCATTAAAATACGCTGTTGATGTAAACGGTGTTACACAATTAATGATGATGAAAGGCGATGTTTTATCTGGTTTTAACACTTTAAAAGTTTGTACTTCATACAATTATAAAGGAGAAGAAATTTCTCACTTACCATATAATATAGAACCTGAAAACGTAACTGTTAACTATACTGAGTTTAAAGGTTGGGAAGATGATTTAACAAAAATGACTTCTGCAGATGAATTGCCGCAAAACTTATTAAACTACATCGCGTTTATTGAAGAAAAAACTGGTGTGCCTGTAAAAATAGTTTCAGTAGGGCCTGATAGAAAACAAACAATTAATAGATAAAAATTTAAAGGAGCTCAATTGAGCTCCTTTTTTATGATGGTAAAAGAATATTTAAACAATATCTCTACCCAATTTAAATCGTATAAAGAGGTAGCTGACAAAACGATTACACAACTAGAAGAAAACGATTTGCACTGGAAATACAATCAAGAAAGTAATAGTATCGCTGCTATTATAGTTCATGTATCTGAAAATATGTTGTCGAGATGGACCGATTTTTTTACTTCTGATGGAGAAAAAGATTGGAGAGATAGGGATGCAGAATTTGAAACTCACAACTTATCCAAAAATGAATTAATAAATAAATGGGAAAAGGGTTGGAATTGTCTTTTTTCTGCTTTAGACTCATTAAATGAAGAGAATTTCAATCAACCTGTTCTTATCAGAAATAAACAAGTTAAACTGATTGAGAGTATCACAAGACAAATAGCTCATTTTCCTTATCATATTGGTCAAATAGCTTATGTAGGTAAAATGATTTTGAACGATAAATGGGAAACAGCTTCTATAGCTAAAGGAAAATCAAAAGAATTTATACAAGGTCAATTTGAAAAAAACTCAAAATAAAGAGGGAAGTTGATAAACTTCCCTCTTTATTATTATTTCTTATTATTTAAAATTTCTTTTCCAAATTCATGACACAACTGCAAGGTTTGTTTAATATCTTCCATGGTTGTCTTAGGATTAATTAAACACATTCTTAGCACTACTTGTTTGTTCAATATAGTAGTTACTAAAAATGCCTCTCTTGAATCCATTATTTTTTGAGAAATTTTTTGGTTCAATTCATCAATCTCTTTTTCAGATAAATTGAGCCCTATAGGATTATACCTAAAATTAATAACCGCTAAGGTTGCTGGAGAAATGATTTCCCAATTTCTACTTTTACGCAACATCTTCTCAACATCATCAGCTAATTGAATATTGTAGGTAACAGCATCCTTAAAAGCATCTAATCCATATGTTTTTATAGACATGTAAAATTTTAATGCTCTAAAACGTCTTGTTAACTGAATACCGTAATCATAAAAATTAATTTCAGATTCGTTTCCTTCAATATCTCGTAAATATTCTGGTTTCTCACTAAAAGTACCGCTTAACCAAGAAGCATCTTTTACTAATAAACATCCTATTTCATAAGGCTGAAAAAACCATTTATGTGGATCAACTGTTAACGAATCGGCACGTTCTATACCACGCAAAGCTTTTGCTCCTTTCTTCGATAATATGGCAGCTCCACCATAGGCACCATCTACATGAAACCATAAGCTCTCCTCTTCACATATATCTGCTATTTCATCTAAAGGATCTACAGTACCTGTATTCGTAGTTCCCGCAGAAGCAATATAACAAAACGGTTGTAAACCTTCTAATCGATCTTTTGCAATAGCATTTTTTAACTTGTTAATGCTAATTCTAAACTCTAAATCAGTTGGTAAAATTCTTATTTGTTCTTTTTTAAACCCTAAAACACGAATTGCTTTAATGTTTGAAGAGTGTGCCTGATCTGATAAATAAATTACAGCTTTAGAAAAATCGTCTCCACACTTTAAGCGTCTAGCGGTAACCAAAGCTGTTAAATTTGCCATAGAACCACCACTGGTAAAAATACCTCCTCCTTTTTCAATAGGAAAATTATACATTTTTAGCAACCAGTTCATCGTTACAATTTCTAGCTCAGCTGCTGCAGGAGAAACCATCCATCCCCCAGAAAAAATATTAAATCCAGTTGCTAAACTATCTGCCATTGTACTAATAAAGTTACTAGGTCCAGGTACAAATGAATAAGCCTTTGGGTGTGAAATAACTGTACTATTAGGTATTACATTGTCCATCACAAAATCTAATACCTTTTCAGCAGGCATGCCTTCGTTTGGAGCTTCTTGTAAGAAAATACTATCCATTTCTTTTCTAGAAGCACTAGCTACCGGTTTTTTTTGTTTTAACGTAGCCCAATGCTCCGCAATTATATCAACAATTTTATATCCGTAAGACTTCATCTCTTCTTTTGATAAATCAAAATGAGCGCTCATATCTTTATAATTTTTTAATTTGCTACAAAATTAACCATTTAGTAAACGACAGCCTTTTATTTATCTTAATAATTTTATTTCTTTATTAAGATTTTGGCATATTCTTTTCATTATTTTTGTGCATTAAATCGTATTATTTTGAAAAAACTATTTCTACTAATTTTTATATTATTCTCTGTTGTAAGTTTTTCTCAAACAAAAAAAATTAAAATACTTTCTACTGAATTAAGTACTGCTGACGAAAGCAAATACCCTGGTGCTACCTTACTTATAGGAAAAGTTAAAATGTCACATGAAGGAGCTACATTAGAGTGTAAAAGAGCCTTACTTTATAAAGATGAAAACTTATTTAAAGCTATTGGAGAAGTAATTGTAGAACAAGGAGATAGTATTATTCAATATAGCGATTTCGCTACCTATAACGGAAATACGAAAAAGGCAAAATCTTGGGGAAATGTAGAAATTAACGATAAAGAAATGACGCTAAAAACAGATACGCTTCATTTTGACAGGATTAATCAAGTTTTATACTATACCAACGGGGGGACTATTCGCGATACCAAAAACACCCTTACTAGTGTAAAAGGCACCTATCATTTAGAAGAAAAAAAGTTTACGGCAAAATCTAAAGTAACCGTTGTTAATCCTGATAACCACTTAGAATCCAATCATTTAGATTATTACACCAATACTAACTTAGCCTACTTATACGGACCAAGTACGATTACGAACTTAAAAGATAGTACCAAAGTGTACTCAGAAAGGGGGTTTTACGATACTAATACTGATATTTCTTATTTTGTAAAACGGGCTAAACTTTTTTTAAAAGAACGAACTGTTTCTGCTGATAGTTTGTACTATGATAAGCGTAATGGTTTTGCTTCTGCCACCAACAATATAAAAGTGGTAGACACTGTTCAAAATATGGTAACTAAAGGAAACTATGCTGAACTATACGAACAGAAAGACTCTTTATTTATTATTGATAAAGCCGTTGCTATCTCTGTACTTGACAAAGATTCTATGTACGTTGCTGGCGATAAAATTTTATTAACAGGAAAACCCGAAAAACGTATTGCTCGCATTTTTAACAATGTAAAAATATTTAAATCAGATTTACAAGGCAAATGTGATTCTATTCACACAAGTCAAGAAACAGGGTTAACCAGAATGTTTAACAAGCCTATTTTATGGTCAAATAATAGCCAGATAACTGGTGACAGTATTCAGCTACTCACCAATAAAGAGAATAATAAACTAGACTCTTTAAAGGTATTACAAAATGCGTTTATGGTTCAACAAGACTCTATAAATACAGAAAATTATAATCAAATAAAAGGAAGAAACATTTATGGTAAGTTTGAAAATGACGACTTACGAACCATGATGGTCAAAGGAAATGCTGAATCATTATACTATAATAATAATGAAGATACTTACAAACTCGAAACCATTACAAAAGAAATTGCTAGTGATATTGATTTTATTTTAGAAGAAGGAGAAATAACCCAAACTACGTATTTTAAAAAGTCAGAAGGTAAAACTTATCCTCCTTCCAAATTTCCTTCTGATGAGAAAAAATTTAAAGGTTTTTTATGGCGTGGTAACGAACAACCCAAAACAGTAGAAGATATTTTTATAAAAGATACTACAGCTATTACTACTTCAAAAACAAAAAAACAACCAAAAGTAGTCAAAGAAGCTAAGGAAAAATTTATCGAGGAAACTACTAAGAAAAAGAAAGCTAAACCTAGAGAGTTTAAGTAATATTATGAAAGACGATTTTTTAAAATACCAAGGACAAACCTCTCCTCACCCTTTGGCTATTGAAATTTCACATGCAAAAGGAAGTTATATTTATGATAGCAATGGAAAAGCTATGTTAGACTTTGTAGCTGGAGTTTCTGCAAATAGTTTAGGACATAATCATCCTAAGGTTAATGGAGCCATAAAAAATCAGTTAGAGCAATATACACATGTAATGGTGTATGGTGAGTTTATACAAAAACCTCAGTTAGCATTGTGCAAAGCTTTAGCGGCTACCTTACCTCCTAACCTATCATCTGTTTATTTGGTAAACTCTGGTACCGAAGCCACCGAAGGTGCTCTAAAATTAGCCAAACGTTTTACAGGTAAAAGTGAAATTATTGCTGCTAAAAATTCCTATCACGGAAATACACAAGGAGCAATGAGTGTTTGTGGTGCAGAACAACAAAATCGTGCATTTAGACCTTTAATTCCAGGAAATAAATTTATACAATATAATAACGAACAAGATTTAGAAAAAATAACTTCAAAAACAGCAGGAGTTATTCTTGAAACTATTCAAGGAGGGGCTGGTTTTATTGAACCTAAAAACGATTACCTAGCAAAAGTTAAACAACGATGTGAAGAAGTTGGTGCCTTATTAATTTTAGATGAAATCCAATCTGGAATTGGGAGAACAGGAAAATTTTGGGGTTTTGAAAATTACAATGTAACTCCAAATATTATTATTACGGGCAAAGGTTTGGGCGGAGGAATGCCAATTGGAGCCTTTATTACCTCTTTCGAAGTAATGGATTGCTTAAAAGAAAACCCAAAATTAGGACATATCACCACATTTGGCGGACATCCTGTAATTGCGAGTGCTGGTTTAGCTACAGTGCAAGAAATTATTGCTGCTAACTTAACAGAAGAAGCCTTACGAAAAGAAATGTTAATTCGTAATAAATTTAGAAATCATCCTAAGGTTAAAGAAATTAGAGGAAAAGGACTAATGTTAGCTTTATTAGTGGATACTCCTGAAGCAGCCTCACAAGTTATTTTAAACTGTTTAGAGAAAGGGTTGATTTTATTCTGGTTACTTTTTGAAGGAAGAGCGATTCGTATTACGCCTCCACTCATCATTTCTGACAAAGAACTAAAAAAAGGATGCGATCTTATTTTAAGTGAGTTGGATAAGTTGTAGGTAAATGAGTATATATTAGAATCTACCGTAATAGTGGTTATACATTGTCGCAAATAGTTTTTTATTTTCTTTGGTAGTAAGTATCTCACCAAATGTGTAAAGTTTAAAATATCGAGGGTTGCAACCCTCGATATTTTTTATTTAATTTTAAATTTTACAATTATATGTTATGTTAACATACCTCCATCAACCGATAATGTTTGTCCCGTAATATATGAACTCATATCTGATGCTAAGAATACACACGCATTTGCAATATCTTTAGGTGAACCTCCTCTTTTTAAAGGGATTTCATTTCTCCAGCCTTCAACAACTTTTTCATCTAATTTTGCAGTCATTTCAGTTTCAATAAAACCAGGCGCAACTACATTACTACGAATATTACGTGAACCTAATTCTAATGCTACCGATTTTGAAAAACCTAAAATCCCTGCTTTTGAAGCTGCATAATTTGCTTGACCAGCATTTCCTTTTAATCCAACTACAGAACTCATGTTAATAATTGATCCTGCTCGTTGTTTCATCATCGGGCGAATTACCGCTTTTGTTAAATTGAAAACAGATTTTAAATTTACTTCAATTACTTTATCAAAATCGTCTTCAGAAATACGCATTAATAAATTATCTTTAGTAATACCTGCATTATTTACCAATACATCTATTGTTCCAAATTCTTCTAAAACATTTTTTGCCAATTCTTGTGCCGCATCAAACTCTGCTGCGTTAGATTGATATCCTTTTGCTTTTACTCCTAATTCTTTTAATTCATTTTCTAAAGCAGTGGCTGCTTCAACAGAAGAATTATACGTAAATGCAACATTACATCCTTGATTTGCAAACTCTAACGCAATACCTCTACCTATACCTCTAGTGGCTCCAGTAATAATTGCGGTTTTATTTTCTAAAAGTTTCATTTATTAGTTGTTTTTAATGAGCCAAATATAAAAATAAAATCCTGCTAAAAATTAACTTTAGCAGGATTTTAAATTATGAGAAAATAATTTATTATGATTTTATCTTCTTTTCATTAACATAGTTAAATAAGTAGTCAACATCTAATTCTTTAATCTTACCTAACTTTTGTAAAGACTTTACATCTAAATCTTTTTTATTACCAATAACCATAACATTGTACGACTCTCCTTTTACATTCTTATCAAAGAATGATTTTAAATCTTCCATCGTCATGTTTTTAATAGTATTATACATAGCCTCCCTATTATCATTATCAATACCTAATTTTTTTAATCTTTCATAAGACCAAAAAATATTAGATTTTGTAATTCTTTCAGCAGCTATTTTTTTCAAAGTAGCATTTTTTGCTGCTTTGAATTGTTTTTCAGCTTCAGGCATGTTATTCATTAATTCCATCATGGCATCAACGGCTTGTTCTAATTTATTTGCTTGGGTACCTACATAAGCCATTACATAATTAGAGTCCTCTTTTTTTCTTGCATTACTATACGAAGCAAATGCAGAATATGCCAATGATTTACTCTCTCTAATTTCTTGAAAAACTATAGATGATAATCCACTACCAAAATACGTATTAAATAAAGTAGATGCAGCTAAATTTTCTGGTTTAAAAGGTTCTCCTTTTGCTAAAAACAACATTTCTGTTTGTACCATGTCATAATTAGTATAAAAAACATTTCCTCCTGTTTCCGTTTCTAAATATTCTTTAGCTGCAGGATAGTCTTTTAATTCTCCGTAAATTTTATGATGATTGTTAAGTGCTTCAACCGCTGCTTCTACATCTTTACCATAATAGAAAATACGTTGCTTATAATTTTTCATTTCTTTAATGACATTTACAAGCTCTTCTGGATTAATTGTTTTTAACTCGTCAATCTGCATAATATCTCTTAAGCGAGAATTTTCTCCATACTTTCCGAAACTATACAATCCATCCCAAAGAATATTTCCTTTTTGAGTTTTTTCATCCTGACGACCTTTGTAAATTTTTTCAACATACTTGTCATATGCTTCTTGGTCAGCTTTTGCATTATCCCATAAATGTTCTAACAATTCTAATCCTTTAGGTAAATTTTCCTTTAAACCACGTAAACCTACATAAGTTTTATCATCTTGAGCACTTACATAGTAGTCTACACCTAACTTGTAAAACTCTTTTTTAATTTCTTCTGCCGAGTATTTATCTGTTCCGATGTATTCTAAATAACCAGCGGCAAGACTTATTTTTTTGTCATTGTCTTTACCCATATCAAAAATGATATTCAAATCGAATAAATCATTGTTTTTATTTAAAACATAAGAAACATTAATATTATTAGCCATTTTTGTTTCTTTAATTGCTTTTTTATAATCAATAAAATTAGGTTCTAAAGGGGCAGATTCTTTCTGATTAAACACTTTTAAATAGTCTGAACTTTTCCCTCGGTTTAAATTTACTGGTGTAATACCTGGGTTTTGAACCTTTACTATATTTTTATCTTCTCCTTTACGCTTGTATGTAACAACGTAGTTGTTCTTATAAAATTGATTTGCAAAATCAACTAATTCAGTTTTTGTTATTTTCTTTAAATCACTTAGAAACTTTATTCGGTCTTCCCAATTTTGTTTATAAATAAATGCATCAACATAAGCATCGGCTAAAGCTGAATTATTCTCATACTGACGTGTTCTACTTAGCTTAAGGTCATTTACAACCGCTTCTATCATCCACTCTTCAAACTCTCCTTTCTTAAGTTTTTCTATTTGCTCCAATAACAGGTCTTTTACTTCATCTAATGTTTGACCTGACTTTGGTCTTCCTGTAAAGGTATGGTATCCATAATCATTTAAAAACGTAGGGTAACAACTAGCTCGTTGTACCACTTGATTTTGATTTAGATTTAAATCAATTAAACCTGCATTACCATTAGCCATTATCATATCACAAAGCGTAACAAATTTTTCTTCTTTACTATTGATTTTATCAGAACGATAAGCTACCGAAATAAATTCTGAAGTTGGTCCATAAACCTCTTTAACTACAGGTTTTGTAATAGGTTCCTCTTTTGGTAACTCCGGATGAGTTAATTCTTTTTTCTCAAACTTACCAAACGTTTCGTTTATCTTCTTTATTGTAGTGTCATAATTTAAATCACCTACTAATACCACAGCCATATTATTTGGTATGTAATATTTATGAAAGTAATTATTTATATCTACCATTGAAGGGTTTTTTAAATGTTCAGCCGAACCAATAGTGGTTTGTTGCCCATAAGGATGTGTTGGAAATAAGCCGTCTAAACTTGCAAAATAAATTTTCCATCTATCATTATCCTGTCCTCGATTAAACTCTTCAAAAACAGCTTCTAACTCTGTATGAAATAAACGTAAAACTAATGTGCTAAAACGCTCTGATTCTAGATCTAACCATTTATCCAGTTCATTAGAAGGTATTTTATTTGTATAAACAGTTTGCTCAAAAGAGGTATAAGCATTAGTTCCTGTAGCACCTAGAGAAGCAGTCATTTTATCGTACTCATTTGCTATAGAGTAATTTGAAGCTTCTAGAGAAACTTTATCTATTTCTTTATAAATAGCTAACTTTTTATCTACATTTTTCTCTGCTCTATGTTGTTCATATAATTCTGAAATCCTATCTATATATTCTTTCTCTTTTTGCCAGTCAGCGGTACCAATTTTATGTGTTCCTTTAAATACCATATGCTCTAAATAATGAGCTAAACCTGTTGAGTTCTTTGGGTCATAATTTGAACCCGCTCTTACAGCAATGTAAGTTTGGATTTTTGGTTCATCTGTATTTTTACTTAAATATACCTTGAGTCCATTATCTAAAGTATACAATCGTAAGCCTGTAGGGTCATTTGTTACGGTTTCATAACTAAAACCATTTACATCTTTTTTTTGCTCTGTTTTTACTACTTGTTTTTCTGAAGTAATTGTTTGCTTACATCCGATAGTGATAAAAAGCAACATGCTAATGCAGAGCATTTTAATTTTTTTCATGAATAGTTTTTTTAATTAAAATAAAAATCCGTCGAATTTGTAAATTCAACGGATTTTACGATAAAATATTATAAAACTTTAACAGTAAATTTTTTATACTAAAACCTTAGCTACCATTTCTCCAATTTTAGCAGGAGACTCTACAACGTGTACTCCGTTTTCAGCTAAAATTTTCATTTTTGCTTGTGCTGTATCATCAGCACCTCCAACGATAGCACCCGCATGTCCCATGGTTCTTCCTGCTGGAGCAGTTTGTCCTGCGATAAAACCAATAACTGGCTTTCTGTTTCCATCAGCTTTAATCCAACGAGCAGCTTCTGCTTCTAGGTTACCACCTATTTCACCAATCATTACGATTGCTTCAGTTGCATCATCATTCATTAATAACTCAACTGCTTCCTTTGTCGTTGTTCCAATAATTGGATCTCCACCAATACCGATAGCAGTAGTAATTCCGTATCCTTGCTTTACAACTTGATCTGCAGCTTCGTATGTTAACGTTCCTGATTTAGAAACAATACCTACTTTACCTTTTTTAAAGATAAATCCAGGCATGATTCCAACTTTTGCTTCTTCAGGAGTAATTACACCTGGGCAGTTAGGACCTACTAAAGTACAATCTAACTGATCGATATATGCTTTTACTTTTACCATGTCAGCTGTAGGAATTCCTTCAGTAATACAAATTATTACCTTAATTCCTGCTTCGGCAGCTTCCATAATAGCATCAGCAGCAAATGCTGGTGGTACAAAAATAATTGAAGTGTCGGCTCCTGCTTTTTGTACAGCTTCATCAACTGTGTTAAAAACTGGTTTACCTAAATGCTCTTGACCTCCTTTTCCTGGAGTTACACCTCCAACTACGTTTGTTCCGTAATCGATCATTTGACCTGCATGGAAAGTTCCTTCACTTCCTGTAAAACCTTGAACTATAATTTTTGAATCTTTATTTACTAAAACACTCATTGGTTTATTTTTATTTTATTTTAAGCTTCACAAAAGTAACTTTTTGTAATTGATTTGTGAAACTTTTACTTCTTTTTTTGCTCTTTTAAAAATTGTTTTATTTCAGCTAGTTCTTTTAACTTTTCTCTAGACTCTGAAATTGGAGTTCCGAAATATGATTTACCTCCTGGCACTGATTTTGTAACTCCTGTTTGACCAAGTATAACTGCACCTTTACCAATAGTAATTCCGCTATTTGTTCCTACTTGCCCCCAAATAGTAACTTCATCTTCAATAACAACACATCCTGCAATTCCTGTTTGTGATGCTATTAAACATTTTTTACCAATAATTGTATCATGCCCTACTTGTACTTGGTTGTCAATTTTTGTTCCTTCACCAATAGTAGTATCTCCTGTAACCCCTCTATCAATAGTGCAAGATGCTCCTAAATCTACATTATCTTTTAGCACTACTTTTCCTCCTGAAAGTAGTTTATCGAAACCTTCTGGTCTGTTTTTATAATAAAAAGCATCAGCTCCTAATACTGTATTAGCATGAATCGTTACATTGTTTCCAATAACTGTATTGCTATAAATTGTTACGTTTGGATGTATTACACAGTTTTCTCCAATTACTACATTATCTCCAATAAAAACATTAGGTTGTATAATTGTGTTTTGACCTACAATAGCGGTTTCTGAAATACTTTTTTTAGAGGCTATAAAAGGATTAAAGTATTTGGTTATTTTATTAAAATCTCTAAAAGGGTCTTCAGAAATTAATAATGTTTTTCCTTCTGGACAATCTACTTTTTTGTTTATCAATATTGTAGTAGCAGCTGAATTTAATGCTTTTTCATAATATTTAGGGTGATCTACAAAAACAATGTCGCCTTTTTCAACGACATGAATTTCATTTATTCCTGTAATGGGAAAACTATTCTCTCCAACAAATTCAACATTTAATAACTCTGCTATTTGCCCTAAAGTTTGAGGTTGTTTAAATTTCATCTTTAAAAAGAAATTCCCGCATAAAGCGGGAATATTAAATTTATTCTTTGATACGCTCTGTGTATGCGCCTTTTTCTGTATCTATTTTAATCTTGTCTCCTTCATTAATAAATAAAGGTACATTAATTCTTGCTCCAGTTTCTACGGTAGCTGGTTTTGTTGCATTCGTCGCTGTATTTCCTTTTACCCCTGGCTCAGTATGAGTTACTTCTAATATAACGTGTGATGGCATTTCTACTGATAATGGTATTCCGTCTTCTGTATTTATTAAGACAGTAACTACTTCTCCTTCTTTCATTAAATCTGGTGCATCTAATACTGATTTCTGAAGTGTAATTTGGTTATAATCTTCCGTATTCATAAAGTGGTACAAATCTCCTTCAGGGTATAAATACTGAAACTTATGTGTTTCTACACGAACGTCTTCAATTTTATGACCTGCAGAAAAAGTATTATCTATCACTTTACCAGAAGTAACACTTTTAAGTTTTGTTCGAACGAAAGCTGGACCTTTACCTGGTTTTACGTGTAAAAACTCAATGATTTTAAATATATCGTGATTATATTTTATACATAATCCTTTTTTAATATCTGATGTTGATGCCATTTATTTGATCTTTATTGTTGCTCTTATAAGTGCAATTTAAATAATTAATTTGCTTTAAAATATCCTTTCATTATTCCGCGATGCGAATCTTTTATAAACTGAATAATTTCATCTCTTTCTGAAGTCGCTTCCATTTCAGCTTCTATAATATCTATCGCCTGAGAATTGTTATAGTTCTTTTGAAATAAGATTCGGTAAACATCTTGAATTTCTCTAATTTTTTCAGTTGTAAACCCCCTTCTCCTTAAGCCAACCGAGTTAATTCCTACATACGATAGTGGTTCTCTTGCTGCTTTTACAAAAGGAGGAACATCTTTACGTACCAAAGACCCACCTGTTACAAAAGCATGATTACCAACTGAAGCAAATTGATGTACTGCTACCATACCTGCAAGTACTACATTATCTCCTACAGTAACATGACCTGCTAAAGTTGAGTTATTGGAAAAAATACAGTTTTGTCCTACTTTACAATCATGAGCAATATGACAATATGCCATAATCAAGCAATTATCACCTATTACTGTTCTCATTCTATCAGAAGTCCCTCTATTTATTGTAACACATTCTCTAATAGTAACATTGTCTCCTATTTCAACAGTTGTTTCTTCATCATTAAACTTTAAATCTTGAGGAATTGCTGAAATAATAGCCCCTGGGAAAATTCGACAATTTTTACCTATACGCGCACCTTCCATAATAGTTACATTAGATCCTATCCAGGTTCCTGAACCTATTTCTACATTTGCGTGAATTGTAGTAAAGGGTTCTATAACTACATTACGAGCTATTTTTGCTTGAGGATGTACGTACGCAAGTGGTTGATTCATATTATTTTACTTTTGAAATTTGCGCCATTAGCTCTGCTTCACAAACTAATTTTCCATTAGCATAAGCATAGGCTTGCATATGACAGATACCCCTGCGAATTGGCGCTATTAATTCTGCTTTAAATATTAAGGTGTCTCCTGGTAATACTTTTTGTTTAAATTTAACATTATCCATTTTCATGAAATACGTTAAGTAATTTTCAGGGTCTGGAACTGTACTCAATACTAAAATCCCACCGCATTGTGCCATTGCCTCTACTTGAAGTACTCCAGGCATGACAGGTGCTCCTGGAAAATGTCCTACAAAAAAATCTTCATTCATAGTGACGTTTTTCATTCCTACGACATGTGTATCAGAGAGCTCTATAATTCTGTCAATTAATAAAAACGGGGGTCTATGGGGTAAAATATCCATTATTTTGTGGATATCCATCAATGGTGGTTGATTTAAATCATAAGAAGGAATGTTATTTCTTTTTTCCATCTTTATGATTTTAGATAGCTTTTTTGCAAATGCTGTATTTACTGAGTGCCCTGGTTTATTTGCGATGACTTTACCTCTAATTCGAGTACCTGCTAACGCTAAATCTCCTATTACATCTAATAACTTATGACGTGCTGCTTCGTTAGCCCAGTGTAGCGTTAAATTATCTAATACACCATTAGGTTTTACAGTGATGTTATCTTTATTAAAGGCTTTTTTAAGTTTAGCCATTGTACTATCAGACAATTCTTTGTCTACATAAACTATAGCATTGTTTAAGTCTCCTCCTTTAATTAAATCATTTTCCAACAACATTTCAATTTCATGTAAAAAACTAAATGTTCTTGCTGCTGATATTTCTTCTTTAAAATCAGAAATTGTATTTAATGTTGCATTTTGAGTTCCTAGGATTTTAGTTCCAAAATCTACCATAGTGGTTACTTGGTACTCTTCTGCTGGCATTAAAATAATTTCACTTCCTGTTACTTCATCTTTGTATGAGATAATTTCTTTTACCACATACTCTTCTATTTCTGCTTCTTGTTCAATAATACCAGCTTTTTCTATAGCTTCAATAAAAAACTTAGAAGAACCATCCATAATTGGGGGTTCTGAAGCATTCATTTCTATTAATAAATTATCTAAGTCTAAACCAACTGCCGCTGCTAAAACATGCTCAGATGTTTGTATTTGGACTCCGTTTTTCTCAAGGTTTGTTCCTCTTTGAGTGTTCGTTACATATTCGGCTTTTGCCTCTATTACTGGTTCTCCTTCTAAATCAATTCGCTTAAAAGCAAATCCGTGATTTTCTGGTGCAGGTTTAAAAACCATTGTAACTTCATTACCAGTGTGTAACCCAACACCTGATAATATAACTTCGCTTTGTATTGTTTTTTGTTTCTTACTCATTTTTTATTTTTTGAGCATTCAACTCTTTTTCTATTTTATGTATTGTAGTTGCTAATTTTGGTAAATTTTTAAAGTGTACGTAAGATTTACTATAATCTGAATATCCAAATGCAGGAGACCCTTGTACTACTTCTTCATCTTTCAAACTTTTTCCTATTCCTGATTGAGCTTGGATTTTCACATTATTTCCTATAGTTATATGTCCAACAATACCTACTTGCCCTCCAATCATACAGTTCTCTCCTATTTTGGTCGATCCTGCAATTCCTGTTTGAGAAGCTATCACGGTGTTTTTACCTATCTCAACATTATGAGCTATTTGTATTTGATTGTCTAACTTTACTCCTTTACGAATTATTGTTGATCCTAAAGTAGCTCTATCAATGGTTGAATTAGACCCAATGTCTACATTATCTTCTATTATGACATTTCCTATTTGAGGTATTGCTTTATATTCTCCATTTTCATCTGGTGCAAAACCAAAGCCATCAGATCCAATTACTGTTCCTGAATGAATCTTACAATTCTTTCCTACGATAGTTTCTGAATATATCTTTACTCCTGCAAAAACAACTGTATCATCTCCTATGGTTACATTATCTCCAATGTAGCAATTAGGGTATATTTTTACGTTATTACCTACTTCTACATTTTCTCCTATATAAGCATAAGCACCAATATATTCATTATCACCAATAGTTGCCGAATCAGTTATAAAATGTGGGTTTTCTCTCCCTATTTTAGTATTCTTTACCTGATTATAGAACTCTAAAAGTTTTGAAAATGATTTGTAAGCATCTTCAACCTTAATTAAAGTTATTTCAATTTCCTTCTCAGGTACAAAACTCTTATTTACAATAGCTATAGAGGCTTGGGTTGTGTATATATATGAGTTATACTTTGGATTAGATAAAAAGGTTAACGAACCTGTTGTTCCTTCTTCTATCTTAGAAAGTGTAGATACTTCAGCTTCTGGATTTCCTTCAATCTCTCCTTCTAAAATATCGGCTATTTGTTTTGCTGTAAATTTCATTATTTGCAAAAGTAATTATTTTTGTTTAAATACCTCTTGATTGGAGTTTGTTTCTAAATATAAACCTACTTTAGTTTCTTAGGATAACACAAATAATATTTTACGACAGGCTTCGTTAATGCTCTAAGATTTAATTGATCAGAGGCTTTTGCTATATCTTCTAATTTCCCTTTTTTTGTATAAATTTTTATAGGCTTCTTCGTGTTGTATGCCTGATGCTTTATTTCATTAGAAAAAACAAAATATTCTAGCTCTTTTTCACTTAAATCTACAAGCTTTGTAAGCTTTTTACGTCTCTTTTCAATATAATCCTCAGTAAATGGTTTTTCTTGGATTTCAATTTTTAACAAGTTCCTATTTATAATTTTTGTTGCTAATGTAGATAATATAAAATCTTCGTTATTTTTCCATTCTTTAATTGCTGACAAAACATCATAATCATCTAATTCAGAAAATATTTGTAATGTTTTTTCTGAAAAATTTTCTCTGTTTATAGGGTTGTATAAAAAGTATTTTAACGCTTTACTTGATGGAAGTTCTACTCCTTTTGTAGCTAATTCTTTTGCTCTTTTTAAAATACTTACCAAAAGGTTTTCTGCAACCAATCCTGTTTTATGTAAATACACTTGCCAATACATAAGGCGACGTGCTATAATAAATTTCTCTACTGAGTAAATTCCTTTTTGTTCAATAACCAATTCATTATCTACAACATTCATCATAGCTATTAAACGGTCTGATGAAATATTTCCTTCTGCAACTCCCGTAAAAAAACTATCTCTTTTTAAGTAATCTAATCGATCTATATCTAATTGACTTGATATCAATTGATATAAGAATTTTCTATCATATTTTCCTTCAAACACTTGAATTGCTAAACTCAACTTTCCTTTAAATTCATCATTTAATGCTTTCATAAATTTTAGTGAAATCTCTTCGTGAGTGATTTCATTTACTATGCTATGTTCTAAAGCGTGTGAATATGCTCCATGACCTATATCATGCAACAAAATAGCTATATACAAAGCATTAGCTTCTTCTTCTGAAATTTCAACATCTTTCATTCGCAAAACTCGTACCGCTTTTTGCATTAAATGCATGCAACCTATTGCATGATGAAAACGTGTATGATTAGCTCCAGGATATACTAAATTTGATAATCCCATCTGCGTTATTCTACGTAACCTTTGAAAATATGGATGCTCAATAATATCAAAAATTAGTGAATTTGATATAGAGATAAATCCATAAATTGGATCGTTAATTATCTTTAATTTGTTGGTCTTTGATTTTTTCAAAATGTATAAATCCTTCAATTTTAAACAAAAAAATCATAATTAATCTACAAAACCAAATTAACAAGAGCTTAATTAACGTATTTTTAGCTTTTAGAAAACAACAAAACTATTTTTTATCGTTATTTAAGTAGAAATAAGTTAAAAATTATGATGAAAAACATACACATTCTTTGGGTTGATGATGAAATTGATTTATTAAAACCACATATATTATTTTTAGAAAAAAAAGACTATAAAGTTACTACCTGTACAAACGGAACAGATGCTATTGATTTAGTAGATGATTATAATTTTGATATTGTTTTTTTAGATGAAAACATGCCAGGTATTACAGGATTAGAAACATTATCAGATATTAAACAAAAAAATTCAAATCTTCCTGTGGTAATGATTACCAAAAGCGAAGAAGAATATATTATGGAAGAGGCTATCGGTTCAAAAATTGCCGATTATTTAATAAAACCTGTAAATCCGAATCAAATATTATTAAGTTTAAAAAAGAATTTAGATCACTCTCGATTAATTTCAGAAAAAACAACATCAAACTACCAACAAGAATTCCGAAAAATATCTATGGATTTAGCTATGGTTAATTCTTATGAAGAGTGGGCTGAACTTTACAAAAAACTCGTTCACTGGGAACTTGAATTAGAGGACATTAACGATACGGGGATGTTGGAAATTTTAGAATCTCAAAAATCTGAAGCTAACTCTCAGTTTTTTAAATTTATTAAGAAAAACTATCAACATTGGTTAACTGATGGTAATAAACCTACATTTTCACATACATTATTTAAAGATTATGTTGTACCCAATTTATCAAAAGACCAAGGTGTTTTATGGGTAATAATAGATAATCTACGCTATGATCAGTATCGAGTTTTAGAACCATTTATTAACAATTATTTTAAAAAGGAAGAAGAGTTTTCTTACTATAGCATCTTACCTACAGCAACTCAATATGCACGTAATGCTATATTTTCTGGACTTATGCCTTCAGAGATGGAAAAAAGGCATCCAAATTACTGGAAAAACGATACTGATGAAGGTGGAAAGAACTTACATGAAGCTGATTTCCTGGAGGATCAAATTAAACGACTAGGCTTAAACATTACTCATGAATATTATAAGATAGTTTCTTTAAAAAGTGGAAAAGATTTAGCCGATAATTATAATGGTACACGACAAAATAACCTTACTGCAGTCGTTTACAATTTTGTTGACATGATTTCTCACGCTAAAACAGAGATGGAAGTTATAAAAGAACTGGCTGGTGATGACAAAGCATATCGTTCTTTAACTGTTAGCTGGTTTAAAAACTCTCCACTTTATGATATTATTCAAAAAGCACAGAAATTAGGACAAAAACTAATAATCACAACTGATCATGGAACCATAAACTGTAAACATCCTACCAAAGTTATAGGTGATAAAAACATTAGCTCCAATTTACGATACAAAACTGGTAGAAGTTTAAGTTATGAAAACAAAGATGTGTATGCTGTTAAAAACCCGAAAGACATTTTTTTGCCAACCATGGCTATTAATAGTCCTTTTATTTTTACTAAAGAAGACTTGTTTTTTGCCTACCCAAACAATTATAATCACTTTGTTAAGTACTACAAAAACACATACCAACACGGAGGAGTTTCTTTAGAAGAAATGATAATCCCCTGTGCTATTTATAATCCTAAATAATTTTTAGTTTATTTTAAAAATATGTGAAAATAAAAATTAAGTGTATCCTATTTTGGACATTTCTTATTTGTTTTTATTCTTAACAAGCTCAAGAAAATAAACTTTCAGCTGCTGCTTTAGAACTAATAAAAAATGAAGTTACTTATGATTCGAGTTACTTCTCTATACCTTACCCTAAAGGAGAGGTTCCAAAAGACAAAGGAGTTTTGTACTGATGTTATTATTCGCGCTTATCGCAAATTGGGAATAGATTTGTAACAAGAAGTATATAAAAGCTAATTTTTCATTGTACCCTAAAACATAGGGCTTAAAAAAATGATACTAATATAGATCATAGAAGAATACTTAATTTAGTGGCTTTTTTTTAAAGAAGATAAATTACTAAAGAAATATCTTTAGATTCTAATAATTATTTACTAAAAAGATATTGTTTGTTGGAGTTTAGGAAGTGGGCTTACTCATATAGGTATCGTTTCTTGTAAAAAGTCACTAACCAATAATCCAGCAAAACTTGATTTTATATAGCATTGGATCGGGACAAGTTTTAGAAGATTGTTTATTTAATTTTAAAATTATTGGTCATTACAGATATAAGAATAAATAAACTATAGTAATTTATCATCTTCTTTCCTATTTTTGTCACTTATGAACAAAAATTATTCATTAGACAAATTAACAGCTGTAGCTGAAGAAGTCATTGCTACTTCCCAACATAAAATATTACTTTTTTATGGAGAAATGGGAGTTGGAAAAACAACTTTAATTAAAGAAATATGTAAAGTTCTGGGGGTAGAAGACATTGCTCACTCTCCTACTTTTTCGTTGGTTAACGAATACAAAACTAACTCAAACAATACAGTTTATCATTTTGATTTTTATCGTATTAAAGATGAAGAAGAAGCCTATGATATGGGAATTGAAGATTATTTATACAGTAATAATTGGTGTTTGATTGAGTGGCCAGAAAATGTTGAAAATTTATTACCTTTAGATACTGTTTCAATATCAATAAGCTTATTAGAAAACGGGCAACGTAACATTCAATTAAAAACTAACTAAACTACATGGGGTCAATTTCACCTTTTACCAAAGAGCAATTAATGCCACAAACTGAAATGCTTGAGATTAAAAAGCGAAAGGGAGAGTTATTTATCGGCTTACCTAAAGAAACTTACTTTGAAGAAAAAAGAATTAGTCTGTCTCCTGATGCTGTAGCTGCTTTAGTTGCCCACGGACATAGAATTGTGATTGAAACTGGTGCTGGTGATGGGGCTAATTACAGTGATAAAGAATACTCTGATGCTGGTGCTAAAATATCGTACGACATAAAAGAAGCCTTTGCTTGTAACATTGTACTAAAAGTTGAACCACCTTCGCTAGAGGAAATTAAAATGTTAAACCCCCAAACAGTTTTAATTTCTGCACTACAATTAAAAACACAAGATAAAAAGTATTTTGAAGCATTGGCTAAAAAAAGAATAACTGCCATTGCTTTTGATTATATAAAAGACGATCACGGAGTCTTTCCTATTGTAAAATCATTAAGTGAAATTGCAGGAATTGCCTCTATGCATATTGCTGCTGAACTCATGACTGCTTCAAATGGAGGTAATGGTTTATTATTAGGAAATATAGGTGGAGTTCCTCCTACTGATGTAGTTATATTAGGAGCTGGAAGTGTAGGTGAATTTGCTGCAAAAACAGCTATTGGTCTTGGCGCTCGTGTAAAAGTTTTTGATAACTCAATAACAAAGCTTCGAAACCTACAATCATGTGTTCAAGCTCCAATTTATACATCAACCATTCAACCAAAAACGCTTCATAAAGCCTTAATGAGATGTGATGTTGTTATTGGTGCTATAAGAGGTAAAGACCGATCACCTGTAGTAGTAACCGAAGATATGATAGAGCAAATGAAAGATGGTGCTGTTATTGTAGATGTAAGTATAGATAGAGGTGGTTGTTTTGAGACTTCACAAGTTACCACACACAGCAGACCTACTTTTACAAGCCATGGAGTAATTCATTATTGTGTTCCTAATATACCCTCAAGGTATTCAAGAACAGCATCTGTATCTATTAGTAATATTTTTACTCCTTATCTTTTAGAAATTGCTGAAGAAGGAGGTTTTGAAAATGCAGCTCGCTTTGATAAAAGTTTACGTAATGGAATGTATTTTTACCATGGAATTTTAACTAATAAAACGGTAGCTGACTGGTTTGACCTTCCTTATAGGGATATTAATTTATTGATTTTATAACCCTATTTTACTTACTTTTGCACTTCAATTTTTAAATTATGCAGTGGTTAAAACGTTTTGGGTATTATTTAGTAGGAATTACTTTAGGAAGCTTAGTTGTACTTTTTATTTGGAAAGGTAAAGATGTTTCTTTTGATTATGGAATGGATGCTCGCACTTTAAAAACTATTAGAATAAAAAAACGTTTGTTTTCTGATAACGCTCAACAAATATTAGCTACTTCAAAAATTGATACTACTACCATTTCTACTATTTTAAATAACGGAGATGTTGATTTTGGAAAAAGCAAACCACGTTTAAAACCTTGTGCTGAGTATTTTATTACAGGCAAAGATAGCTTAAATCATATCAATTTATACATTATACGCTGTGACTCAACCGCTACAATTGATAAAATCATAATTAACTAACTGTTTTCATTTTTGTCATACAAGCCTATTCCCTTTAGTGTTATTGGGGTTATTTTTTCAAGCCACTTTTGTTGGGTAGTATCGTTTTTGGCTTTAGAAATATAATTAGTATATTCTCTTTTTTACTTAATGTAAATTTGTTGGAAATTTCTTTTAAACTTCAACTCTTTTCCTTCTTCAGAATTTTTAATAGCTTTCAAAACGTATTGCTTAACTATTCTCTAGATTAATTTCATTGATTAAATTGCCATTGACGCATCGCATTTGTTTTTCTCTCTTGAGTATTTACTAATACTCTTTCTTTATCAATTAAAAAAGCTCCTTGAAAAAACCATAAGCCACAATAACTTTTAAAAGCTAATAAAGGCTACTATATTTTTCTTTTTATATACATAAACAGGTACGCCTCACTTAATAGTTTCTTCTAAAGGTAGTTCTAGAAAAAAATGCAAGAGATTTAACTCTTGCGTACAATTACTTTTATCATGTATGTATGTGTTACCTTAACGTTGATTATGCAATCTGTTCTTCTACAGATATCATCCAGTTTACACCATATTTATCTCTTAACATTCCAAATTTACCTCCCCAAAAAGCTTCTTCAATTGGCATCATTACAAAAGCCCCGTCAGAAGAAAGTCCATTAAAAATAGCGATTGCTTCATCCTCATCTTCGGTATTTATACTTACTGCAAAATTATTTCCTTTGGCAAAAGCTTCATTTTCGTTAAAAAAATCAGATCCCATAATAGAAAAATCTCCTGCTTCTACAGTGCAATGCATTGTTAATTCCATTGCTTCTTCAGGAATATTTTTACAAACCTCTTCTGGAGCATCTTTAAATTGCATCAACATGGTCATTTCTCCTCCTAAAACATCCGCATAAAAAGTCATCGCTTCTTTACAGTTTCCGTTAAAATGTAAATAAGTACTTGCTTGCATATTTATTATCTAATTAGCTATTTCGCTTGTGAACTTAATACGCATTAAACGTAATTCATCCTCGTCATAGTCTCCATCAAATTCGTCTAAAGCTTCTTGAATTTTGTCTGTTTCTGCTTCCATAAAATACTCATGGATTTCTTCTTGTTGATCTTCATCCAACAAGTCTTCCACTGCATAATCGATATTTAGTTTAGTTCCTGAAAAAACAATCGCTTCCATTTCTTTTATCAGTTCAGACATTTCTAAACCTTTTGATTTTGCTATATCCTCTAAAGGCAATTTCCTATCTGTATTTTGAATGATGTAAAGTTTTAACCCAGAATTAACTCCTGTGCTCTTAACTATTAAATCATCTGGACGCATGATATCGTTGTCTTCTACGTATTTTGAAATAAGTGCAACAAAATCTTTCCCGTATTTTCCTGCCTTACCTTCTCCAACACCATGAACCTTTGCCAATTCATCTAATGTAACTGGGTATTTAAGTGCCATATCATCTAGCGATGGATCTTGAAAAACCGCAAATGGAGGAACCTCTAGACGTTTTCCTACTTTTTTTCTAAGGTCTTTTAACATTGCTACTAACTTATCATCTACTCCTCCTGCTGATTTTTCAATCGTTAAGATTGTACCATCGTCTGCAGTTTTGTATACATGATTTTCAGTCATCATAAATGATAATGGATTTTTTATAAACTCTTTACCTTCTCTTGTTAGTTTTAAAACTCCATACTGTTCTATTTCTTTCTTGATTAAATCCGCCACTAAAACTTGACGGATTAAAGCCATCCAGTAATGATTGTCTTTAGCTTTACCAATACCAAAAAAAGGTTGAACATTTGTTTTATGAGATTTTAACAATGCATTTTCTTTACCAATAATAGTGTTTACAATTTCTTTTGGTTTATACATTTCACTAGTATCTCTAATAACAGATAGTAAGGTTACTACTTCATCTTTAGCTTCATGCTTTTTCTTAGGGTTCCGCATATTATCATCCATGTCAGCACCATCTCCATTGACTTCATCAAATTCTTCTCCAAAATAATGTAGTAAATATTTACGCCTGTTCATTGAAGTTTCAGCATATCCTACAACTTCTTGTAATAGAGCATGTCCAACTTCTTGTTCTGCAACAGGCTTGTTAGCCATGAACTTCTCAAGCTTTTCAATATCTTTATAAGAATAGAAAGTTAAACAGTAACCTTCTCCTCCATCACGTCCTGCTCTACCAGTTTCTTGATAATAACTCTCTAAACTTTTAGGAATATCATGGTGTATTACAAAACGTACATCTGGTTTGTCAATCCCCATACCAAAAGCAATCGTAGCTACTACAACATCGCAATCTTCCATCAAAAACATATCTTGATGTTTTACACGTGTTTTTGCATCTAAACCTGCATGGTAAGGAACCGCATTAATTCCGTTAACTTGTAAGATTTGAGCTATTTCTTCTACTTTCTTACGACTCAAGCAGTAAATAATTCCTGATTTTCCTAGTCGCTGTTTTATAAAACGAATAATGTCTTTTTCTACCTCTTTTGTTTTTGGTCTAACTTCGTAAAATAAGTTAGCTCTGTTAAAAGATGCTTTAAAAACATTCGCATCAGTCATTCCAAGAGTTTTAAGAATGTCCTCTTGTACTTTTTCTGTAGCAGTTGCGGTTAAACCTATAATTGGCACATTATCAATTTGCTTAATAATATTTCGTAGGTTTCTGTATTCAGGTCTAAAATCATGTCCCCACTCAGAAATACAGTGCGCTTCATCAATTGCTACAAACGATATTTTTTGCCTTCTTAAAAACTCGGCATACTCTTCTTTTATTAAAGATTCAGGTGCTACGTACAATAATTTAGTAATTCCTGCTTCAATATCTGATTTTACTTGGGCAATCTCCGACTTATTTAAAGAAGAATTTAACACATGGGCTATTCCGTGATTTTCCGAAATACCTCTTATGGCATCTACTTGGTTTTTCATCAATGCAATTAATGGCGAAACCACAATTGCTGTACCTTCCTTCATCAAGGCTGGTAATTGATAACATAGCGATTTACCACCACCTGTAGGCATAATAACAAATGTGTTTTTGTTTTCTAAAACACTGTTAACTACATCTTCTTGTAACCCTTTAAACTGGTTAAAACCGAAGATTTTTTTTAATGATCCATATAAATCCGTCTGCTCTTTATTCATCTTCTAGTACCAAAAATTAAAAACGAGAACTAATTTACAAAAATTCCCTATAATATTTAACGTAAACTTTCTTTTTATTAAAAAAGATTTTCTTCTTAAATATTGTTATTTTTACACTTTAAAATTACTTAAAACTTTTTTTAACTTGAAAGACGCAAATGCTATTCTCTCAACTGCAAAAGAAACAATCCTTTTAGAAAGTAACGCTATTGCTAATTTAGCAAAATTATTAAATAGCTCGTTTACGGAAGCAGTTAATTTTATTTTTAATTCTAAGGGACGTGTTATTGTTACTGGTATTGGAAAAAGTGCCAATATTGCTGCCAAAATGGTAGCTACTTTTAATTCAACAGGCACACCTGCTGTTTTTATGCACGCTGCTGATGCTATTCACGGTGATTTAGGAAACGTTCAAAAAGACGATATAGTAATTTGTATTTCTAAGAGCGGAAATACTCCCGAAATTAAGGTTTTGGTGCCTCTAATTAAGAATTCTAAAAATAAAATTATAGCTATAACAGGAAATCCTGATTCTTTCTTAGGAAAAAATGCCGATTTTTTACTGAATTCTTATGTCGATAAAGAAGCATGTCCTAACAATTTAGCGCCTACAACTAGTACCACTGCTCAGTTAGTTTTAGGAGATGCTTTAGCTGTTTGTTTATTAGAATTAAGAGGATTTACTAGTAACGACTTTGCTAAATATCACCCTGGGGGTGCTTTAGGGAAACGTTTATATTTAAGAGTTGCTGACCTCGTTAAAAATAACGAGTTACCGAAAGTAAAAAGTACCGATAAGGTTACGCAAGTAATTGTTGAAATTTCTGAAAAACGTTTAGGTGTCACTGCCGTTGTTAATGATAACAATAAAATTACAGGGATTATTACTGATGGAGATATTCGTAGAATGTTAAGTAAAACAACTAAAATAGATGAGCTAACTGCTGCTGATATTATGAGTACTTCTCCAAAAACAATTGACGTAGATGCTATGGCCGTTGAAGCTTTAAATACTTTAGAAAATAACAATATCACTCAAATTTTAGTTATTGATACAAATAATAATTATGTAGGTGTAGTACACTTACACGATTTAATTAAAGAAGGAATATTTTAAGATGGCAGATAAAGAAATGTCTTTTTTAGATCATCTTGAAGAGTTAAGGTGGCACTTAGTAAGAAGTTTTGCAGCAATTTTTATTATTGCAATTGTAATTTTTGCAAACATTAATTTTGTTTTTAATGAGATACTTTTAGCTCATTTAAAACCAGATTTTGCTACTTATCAATTCTTTTGTAATGTCTTTTCTTCTATTGGAATTGACAGTAGCTTTTGTACTATTAAGTTTAAACAAACACTACAAGCTTTAAATCCTACTCAACAATTAATGACTGGAATTTGGTCTTCTTTAATTTTAGGGTTTGTAGTAGCTTTTCCTTATATTTTGTGGGAATTTTGGAGGTTTATAGCTCCTGGCTTACTTGATAGTGAAAAGAAAAAATCAAGAGGGTTTATCTTCACTTCTTCATTTTTATTCTTTTTAGGAATTTTGTTTAGTTATTACGTTATTTTACCAATGTCTGTATATTTCTTTTATAATTTTGAAATATCTGATGCCATAGAAAATAACTTTAAGCTAGAAGCTTATATTAGTCTTATAACTAATACACTATTAGGTGTTGCTATATTTTTTGAGCTTCCTGTAGTAATTTTTTTCCTTTCAAAAATAGGTTTGATTACACCAGAGTTTCTTAGAAAATATCGTAAACATGCATTAGTGGTGGTATTGGTATTATCAGCAATTATTACCCCACCAGATGTGGCTAGTCAGGTAATTGTATCTGTACCAATAATGATTTTATATGAAATGAGTATTTATGTTTCAAAATTTGTTATAAAAAAACAACAAAAGAATGTCGCAAAAAGTCCAAGAATTTAACAACTACCGTGCTAAGATGAATGAAAAGATTTTAGCATCAGATAATAAAGTAATTAAACGTATTTTTAACTTAGACACCAATGCTTTTACAGAAGGGCATTTACCAGTTAAAACTAAAGAATTATTAGGTTTGGTAGCATCTGCTGTGTTGCGCTGTGATGATTGTATTGCTTATCATTTAAAAACGGCATACGAAAATGGGGTAACCAAAGAAGAAATGATGGAAGCTATGAGTATCGCTACATTGGTTGGCGGAACCATTTTAATTCCTCATTTACGAAGAGCTGTAGCCTTTTGGGAAGCATTAGAAGAAGCTTAATTTACACTTATATTATTTAAGAAGTTTTTAAGAAATAGTTTAGTTATTTTTATACTTTAAATAGTTCCATTTTTAACAACAATAAATGAAGTTAAGAGCAGATAACATACAAAAAACATACGGTAGCAGAAAAGTAGTAAAAGGAATCTCTTTAGAAGTCGAACAAGGAGAGATTATTGGGTTACTAGGACCTAACGGTGCTGGTAAAACCACCTCTTTCTATATGATTGTAGGTATGATTAAACCTAACGATGGTCATATTTTTTTAGACGATCAAGAAATTACTACTGATGCAATGTACAAACGTGCTCAAAAAGGAATTGGCTATTTAGCACAAGAAGCTTCTGTTTTTAGAAAACTTTCTGTTGAAGATAATATTATGTCTGTTCTTGAATTTACGGATAGAACTAAAACTGAAAGAAAACAGCGTTTAGAAGAGTTAATTGATGAGTTTAGTTTAGGGCATGTACGTAAAAACCGTGGTGATTTATTATCAGGTGGAGAACGACGTAGAACAGAAATTGCACGTTGTTTAGCTTCTGACCCTAAATTTATTTTATTAGACGAACCTTTTGCAGGTGTAGATCCTATTGCTGTTGAAGATATTCAAGGAATTGTAGCTCAACTAAAAAATAAAAATATTGGTATTTTAATTACCGATCATGATGTACAAGCTACTTTAGCTATTACCGATAGAACTTACTTAATGTACAATGGAGGAATTTTAAAAGAAGGAACTCCTGAAGAATTAGCTGCCGACGAAACTGTTCGTCGTGTATATCTTGGAAAAGATTTTGAATTAAAGAAAAAGAGATTTTAATTAAAATATTTTTTATTTAAGTAAGTATATAAACCCTTTTATAAATTCTATTTTGATAAAGTTCTTTTATCTGAATTATTTACTATAGACAATACTACATACGAAAGAATAATCATAGGAACTGCTACTATTTTTAAGGTTATAATTAGTAGTATTGATAAAGCTAAAAACACATATTTAATCACGTTATCTTTAAAATAATAGTTTTTAAATTTTAAAGAGAATAACTGAATTTCAGCATTCATTAAATAGGTAAGCAATAAAGTAATTGATATCAATATATATTGATTCTCAATTAACCCTATTAAAAAAGACTCTTTATCAAACTGAGCAATTAAAGGTAGAGAGATTACAAACAAACTCATTGCTGGTGTAGGCACTCCTATAAAACTATCCGACTGGCGTTCATCTATATTAAATTTCGCTAAGCGATATGCAGCACCCAGTGTTAGTAATAAGCCTAAGTATGGTAAATTACTTCCTGTTACTCCATATTCATCAACTCCAAAATATCCAACAGCATCCATATCTAAAGCATTAACTAGCATTTGCATCATTACAATCCCCGGTACTACTCCGCTTGTTACCATATCGGCCAAACTATCTAACTGTTTACCTAATTCACCTTGTACTTTTAACATACGTGCAGCAAACCCATCAAAAAAGTCAAAAAGAACCCCTAGCATTACCAAAATAGCTGTTGCAAAAAAATCGCCTTTAATAGCAAAAACAGTTGCAATAGTACCACATAATAAGTTTCCTAAAGTTAATAAATTGGGGATATATTTTTTGATATTCATAGTATTGATAATTTATAGCGAAAATAAGAAATCATTTAATCAGTTTTACATTTTAGTCTTTTTTTATCATATTTGTTAAAATACTCTAGCCAAAAAACATGCCTATAATTACCAAAATATTCTCACCTCGGTTACCCTTTAGAAGTGCACATTTTAATACGGTGTATCGTCCTTTATTTATGAAAGATATAATTAATTATGAACGAAAAAGAATCACCACTTGGGATGCTGATTTTATCGATTTAGACTTTTCTTTCATAGGTTCTAAAACTTTGGTTTTACTAATTCATGGATTAGAAGGTAGTTCAGAGTCAAATTATATGATTACAACATCTAATCATTTAAATAATAGAGGTTTTGATACAGTTTGTATGAACTTAAGAGGTTGTAGTGGAGAAGATAATTTACTTTTAGAAACTTATCATAGTGGAAAAACAGATGATGTCGATTTTGTTATTAAACACTTAAATAGTAATTATAATTACGAAAACATTGTAATTATTGGGTTTAGTTTAGGCGGAAACTTAACCTTAAAGTATTTAGGAGAATATAGCGATATACCTTCAAGTGTTAAAGGAGGAATAACTGTATCTGTTCCCGTTGATTTAACTTCTTCTCAAGCAGAACTAAACAAACTAAAAAACAAAATTTACCTCAGTGAGTTTTTGCGCACTATGAAATTGAAACTGTTACAAAAAGCAGAAAAGTTTCCTAATTTTGAGCTGAACAAGGAATTACTATTTAAGGCTAGTAAATTTAGACATTTAGAAAAACAGTATACTGTACCTGTTTTTGGTTTTAAGAGTTCCGAAGACTATTGGCAAAAAGCAAGTGCCAAACCTTTTATTCCAGAAATTAAAGTTCCTACATTACTTATAAATGCCTTAGATGATAGTTTTTTATCACAAGAATGTTACCCTATAAAAGAAGCAAAAGAGATGAAAAACTTTCATCTGATAACTCCTAATTATGGTGGTCATGTTGGATTTATGTCATCCTTCTCTAATACAGAAAATAGATGGTTAGAAAAACAAATTGCACAATTTATTAAAGAAAATATTGGGATAACATACTAAAACAATAACCTTAAAAAGTCTTAGTTATGTTAATTGTATTTATGATATTTGTAAAACATCAATACTTATCTTGTTAGGATTTATGACAATAAAAAAATACACTTTTTCCCTTTTAATTTTACTTACTTTAAATACTGTTTATGCTCAAAGGGTAAGTACACTTGCATTATCTAAATTCTCTCAAATAAGTATTATTACGTCTGGCCCTGGAAAAGAATTATACGAAAAATTTGGTCATACCGCTATTCGGGTAAAAGACCCCGTACTACAATTAGATTTACTTTACAATTATGGTATTTTTGATTTTGATGACCCTAACTTTTATGTAAACTTTACAAAAGGTTTTATGAAGTATAAATTAGCTCGTTATCCGTTTCATCTATCATTAAAAAGTTCACAACAAGATAAACGTTGGGTTAAAGAACAAATCTTAAATTTAACACAACAACAAAAAAATGAGTTTTTTCAGTTTTTAGAAACAAATGCATTACCTGAAAATGCAAGCTATTTTTATGATCCTTATTTTGATAATTGTGCTACCAGACCTCGTGATATTATTCAAAAAGTTACAGGTGATAAATTAGTTTTTAAAGATAATTTTGTTACAGAAAACTTATCATTAAGGCAATTGATGAATAAAGAAATCAATCCGAATACCTGGGGTAGTTTAGGAATCAATATTGCTTTAGGTAATAGGTTAGATAAGGTGGCTACACCAATAGAATACTTATACTTACCTGATTATGTTTTTGAAGCTTTAAAGTCTTCGAAAATAATGAAAGATGGAAAAGAAGAAAATTTAGTCCAAAAAACAAATATTTTACTCGACTTTAAAGAAAAAGAATCAAAAAGTAACACGTTTAATCCTTTTTTAATAATTCTATTATTCTCTTTATTAGGTCTTTTTATAACGTATAAAGATCTTAAAAAGTTAAAAAGAACCAAATGGTTAGATTTTATATTATTTTTTACAACGGGAGTTTTAGGCTTATTAATTGTTTTTTTATGGTTCTTTACAAATCATTCAACAGCACCGAATAATTTTAATTTTTTATGGGCTTTTGCTCCTAACCTTTTCATCGCTTTCTTTTTATTAAAAAAAAACACATTAAGATGGATTCATATTTATTGTAAAGTTATGTTCTTTTTTATGCTTCTAATTCCTATTGTATGGCTCACTAAAATACAATTATATACTTACCCTATAATTCCATTGTTTATATTGTTGGGAATTCGTTATTGGTATTTACAAAAAGCTTTGAATCGCTAGTTCATATCCTTGCAAACCAAATCCGAAAATAACACCTTTAGCATTCGGAGCTATGTAACTTACATGACGAAACTCTTCACGAGCATGAATATTAGAAATATGCACTTCAACTACAGGAGTTTCTATACCTTTTACAGCATCACCAATACCAACAGAAGTATGTGTATAAGCTGCTGCATTTAGAATAATTCCATCAAAATTAAAACCAACCTCATGTAGTTTTTCTATTATTTCTCCTTCTATATTAGATTGATAATACTCTAACTGAATATCTACATGTTTATTTTTTAATTCTTTCAAATAGTCTTCAAAAGTACTTGCCCCATAAATAGTTGGTTCACGTTTTCCCAATAAATTCAAGTTAGGCCCGTTAATTATGATTATTTTTTTCATTCTTAATATTTTCTAAAGTAAAAATACTCTTTTTAACTTTTAAGCATAAAAAAAGGAAGCAATTTTGCTTCCTTTTTTACTTATTGTAAAGTTTCTTATTATAAAGAAAAAGAATAAGTTCCTCCAATTCCGATTGTAGCAGGAGTAAAATTACCATAATCAGTATCTAATACAACACTTGTATAATCTACGTGTAAGTTAATTTTTTCAGTTACTTGGTAACCAACGATTGGTCTGAAGTAAAAACCACTTTCAGTATTTCCTGAAGGTCTTACACCAATACCATAACCTAAATCAGCTCCAACTGAAAATTTATCAGCAAAACTATATCGACCTGCTACAGATACTGGAATAAAAGCAGCATCAGCTCCATCCTGTTGGAAGTGTAAATAAGATACAGATGGTCCTACTTTAAAGTTTTCTCCTGCATTGAATAAATAATTCGCTTCAATTGCTCCTGTTACATTAGCTTCATCAGCATCACCTACAGGTAATCCGATTGTTCCACCAACGTTTAATTGTCCGTCTTGTGCATTAACAGCTAAACCAAAAGCCATCATAGCAACTACTAAAATTTTTTTCATAATTTTTGTTTATAATAGGTTGTTTTAAAAGAACAAATATATCTCTTAGTTATGTTTTTAAAAAGCTTTTCTTTACAAAAAAACACTAAATTCAACTCTTTTTTATTTTTAACCTAAACTACTCAAAATAAAAAAGTTACCTGCATATTTCAGGCTTAGTTGACTACTATAATCTTTTGACAAAAAAAAAGGAAGCTATATAGCTTCCTTTTTTTAAACTTTTTTTCAGTTTAGAACTTATAAGTTAATCCGAAATTAACATCTGATAAATTTAAGTTCAAACCAAAAGTATTAGTTGATGAAGATGACCCATCTGCACTAGTGCTAGAATAAGATAAAGCTCCTACTAACGCTCTTAATGCAAGCCTCTCTGAAATAAAATAGTTTACTCCAGGAGCAACAGCTATAGCAAAAGTACTAGAGTCTGGTTGTTCATTTCCGTTAATTTCATTTCCTGTAGAAATGTAAGACAAACCTGCTCCTACAACAAAAGAAAAATCACTTTGTGGTGTAAAAAAATAATTTCCTGCTAAAGTTACTCCAAACTGACTAGCCTCAATAGTGTCTCCAAAAAACTCCGTAGTAGATTCTCCTAAAATAAGCCCCATTTCTAAAGCTATATTATCAGACACAAAATATCCTACAGAAGGAGAGAATGTAAATGAACTAACA
This sequence comes from Tenacibaculum sediminilitoris, assembly GCF_964513795.1. Lineage (NCBI taxonomy): Bacteria > Pseudomonadati > Bacteroidota > Flavobacteriia > Flavobacteriales > Flavobacteriaceae > Tenacibaculum > Tenacibaculum sediminilitoris. The sequence goes on from NZ_CAZEQR010000011.1 coordinate 279,463, forward strand.
TCAGAATCTATCCCTTCAACAGAAATATTATTATAGCCAGCTGTACCAGAAACGTACCAATCTTGTTTTTCAAAACCTCCTTTAGCATTTTCTTGTGCTGTTGCAGTAAACCCTACAGCTACCATAGCAATTGTAAACAATATTTTTTTCATAATTTTTAATTTTTTTAATTTTGAGCAGCGAAAATAGTTTGATTTTAGCTATTCAACAAGCTTTTTTTTGCTCTTAATCTAATTATTAAATATTTAAAAAAAAGAAGCAATTTATTGCTTCTTTTTATATTTTATTAAATAAACCTGATGATTACCAAGCATACCCTAAAGATACACCTAATCTTGGTAAAAATCCATCAATACTAACTGTAGAACCTCCTTTAGCAGAAGCTGAAATATATTGAGCCCCAAAGTTTAAATCTAAAGCAAAACCTGAATCTCCTCCACCAAATACCCATTGGTATCCAGCTAAAGCTCCTCCTGAAAAAGCAGAAAAACCTACATCTTCACCAGAATTATTTTCTGCAGAAGCAGAAGAATAGTTTACAAACGGAGCAGCATACCAACCTCTTGGTGCATCTTTTTCAGAAGAAAAGTAGAATTTATACTTACCTTCAGCACCAATAGCACTCGTGCTAATTGTTTCTGATCCTGATGTTACATCAGCACCAGCATAAGATATCCCAATCTCAAAAGAACCTTTATCAGATACAGCTCTTTCATAAGATAAATCTGCAACTCCAAATGCTAATCCTAATGGGTTTGCCTTAATTACATTCTTTTGTGCATTTGCAGTAAAACCTACAGCTACCATAGCAATTACTAATAATAATTTTTTCATTAATTTTTAATTTTATAATTTTAATTTTGAGCTGCGAAAATAATTCTATTTTTTATTTTCTTATAGCTTTTTTTTCTAAAAAGAACACCTTTTTTATAATGAACTGGAAACAAACCACATATGATTACGTTAATTTTTTAAAAATTGAAAGAGGTCTTTCTAAAAACTCTATTGATAGTTATAAGAGAGATATTAACAAACTTGCTTTATTTGTGGAGAGTACAGGTTTTCCCATTTCTCCTATAAATATTAGTCAAGAAACAGTACAACAATTTATTTATGAATCTAGCAAAAAGATAAATGCTCGTACACAGGCTCGTTTAATATCTGGGCTTAGAGGTTTTTTTAACTATTTAGTTTTTGAAGATTACCGAAAAGATAATCCAACTGATTTAATTGAGAGTCCTAATATTGTTAGAAAGTTACCTGACACCTTAGAAAAAGAAGAAATAGATGCCTTAATTACTGCTATAGATTTAAGTCATCCGCAAGGAGAACGCAACAAAACGATTATTGAAACTATATATAGTTGCGGACTTCGTGTAAGCGAACTTATTAACTTACAATTATCTGACTTATTTTTTGAGGAGGGTTATATACAAGTGTTAGGTAAAGGAAATAAATATCGTTTTGTACCTATTCATATCACTACAATTCATAGGCTTAATTTTTACATTAATGAAATCAGGTCTCTAATTACCTCTAAAAAGGAAGATGAGGATACTGTTTTCTTAAATAGAAGAGGAAAACGATTAACACGACAAATGATTTTTATCATCTTAAAAGAGTTAGCTCAAAAAATCAATCTAAAAAAAAGTATTGGACCACATACATTAAGACATTCTTTTGCTACACATTTACTTAAAAATGGTGCTGATTTACGTGTTATTCAACAATTGTTAGGACATGAAAGTATTACTACCACAGAAATTTATGTCCATTTAGACAATAGTTACCTTAAAGAGGTTGTTGATTTACATCATCCAAGAAGTAACTTTAATTTAAACGAGGAATAGAAATAAAGGAAACTATCGGGTACAAAAAAAGGCAAGCTACCTACATCACACCGCTACGACCTAATACCCTTGCTGCGTTCCCGCCCTGGGGGATTCAAAGGGAGCTGGTTGTGTAGAACTTGCCCATGCAAATTTACAACCATTTTTTCGTAAAAAACAACAAAATTTGTATAAAAAATTTGTAACATTTCTAAGTTTTTGAATACTAATAATTTGTTAGCAATATTTTTTGCTTTTAGTAGTAAAAAATAAGCATAACTATAAAAAAGAATATATTTGTATCACTAACTAAATTCACACAATGGAAAATCAAGCAAACAGTAAAAACATTATTTTAAATTACGGATTATACTTAGGTATTATTGGTGTATTTATTCATTTAGCATTTTATGCAACAGGAAACCTAATTGAACATGGAATGCTCTCTGGAATTATAGGTTTTATAGTCATGATAGCTTTAATTATTTTAGGTATTAAAAAATTTAAAGCTGATAATGGAGGAATTTTAACTTTTGGGCAAGCTTTAAAAGTAGGTGTAGGTATAGCAGTAATTAGTGCTGTAATTTCAACTATCTATACATTAATCTTTACAAACGTTATAGAGCCTGACTTCCAAGCACAAATGATGGAAATACAGAAGCAAGGTTGGATAGATGCTGGTATGACAGACGAGCAAATAGAAGCTTCTGAAACCATGGCTGAAAAGTTTAATAGCCCTTTAATAACAGCACCACTAGCTTTAGTTGTTTCAGCTTTCTTTGGGTTTATTATTTCTGCCATAGGAGGAGCTATAATGAAAAAAACAGAAGAAGAACAATATTAAACATAGTTTTAAATAGGTAAAAGTTTTACGTATAATGAATACTTTGTAACTTTACCTTTTTAAATTTTGAATAAAACATATGGATATATCGGTAGTAATACCACTTCTTAACGAAGAGGAATCTTTACCTGAGTTGTACGATTGGATTGCAAAAGTTATGCAATCCAATCGATTTTTATACGAAGTTATCTTTATTGATGATGGCAGTACTGATGATTCTTGGAAAATAATAGAAGGCTTATCACAAAAACATCAAGAAGTAAAAGGATTACGATTTCAAAGAAACTATGGTAAATCTCAAGCCCTAGATGCTGGCTTTGGCTTAGCTCAAGGACGTGTAGTAATTACCATGGATGCTGATTTACAAGATAGTCCTGATGAAATTCCTGAACTATATCGTTTAATCATTGAAGATAATTTCGATTTAATTTCTGGATGGAAAAAGAAACGTTATGACAATGTCATGACTAAAAACATTCCATCTAAACTATTCAACTGGGCAGCTCGAAAAACATCAGGATTAAAATTACACGACTTTAATTGCGGTTTAAAAGCCTACAAAAATGAAGTTGTTAAAGCAGTTAGAGTCAGTGGAGAAATGCATCGATATATTCCTGTATTAGCTAAAAATGAAGGGTTCAATCGTATTGATGAAAAAATAGTACAACACCAAGCTCGTAAATATGGAATTACTAAGTTTGGTATGGATCGTTTTATTAATGGTTTTCTTGATTTAATTACTATTTCCTTTCTTTCAAAATTCGGAAAACGACCTATGCACTTTTTTGGTCTATGGGGGACTTTAATGTTTATTTTTGGTTTTTTATCTGCTTTCTACATTGGTGTTATGAAAATATACCATCTTTCAACAGGTGTTAAAACAATATTGGTTACTAGTAATCCTTGGTTTTTCATAGCTCTAACCTCTATGATTTTAGGTACTTTATTGTTTTTAGCTGGTTTTTTAGGCGAATTAATTATCAAAAGCAATCCGCAACAAAAACATTACATAATCAAAGAAAAGCTGAATTTTTAAACCCGTATCTTTATGCGTTTTTTAATTTGATATATGGAAGAGATCTTAAACAAAGCAAAACAATGGCTTTCTGACACGTTTGATTCAGAAACACAACAAGAAATTCAACAATTAATCAATACCAAAGCTGAAGATTTAGCTGATCGTTTTTATAAAAATTTGGAATTTGGAACAGGTGGAATGCGCGGAATTGTAGGTGCAGGCACCAATCGAATCAATAAATACACCTTAGGTAAAGCTACCCAAGGGTTAAGCAATTACCTACATAAAACACATCCAAACAAAACTTTAAAAGTAGCTATCGGTTACGATTGTCGTCACGACAGTGAATGGTTAGCTAAAGTAGTTACCAACGTACTATCAGCCAATAATATTCAAGTATTTTTGTTTGATGATTTACGCCCAACTCCAGAGCTATCATTTGCAGTAAACTATTTAGGTTGCGATGCAGGAATTGTGTTAACAGCTTCACATAACCCACCAGAATATAATGGTTATAAAGTGTATTGGAATGATGGAGGACAAATAGTACCTCCACAGGATGCAGAAATTATCAACGAAGTAAATTCATTAGATTTTTCTGAAATCAATTTCAATACTAAAAATAATTTAATTACTTCTATCGGAAGTGAAATTGACGAAGCTTTTTGGAAAGCTTCTTTAGCGAATGGAACTTTCGATGTAAAAGGACGTGAAAGTTTAAAAATTGTTTTTACTTCTTTGCACGGAACGTCTATCAAGTTAATTCCTGAGGTTTTAAAACGTGCTGGCTATACACAAGTACATATTGTTCAGGAACAAGCAACTCCTGATGGAGATTTTCCAACTGTAAAATCTCCTAATCCTGAAGAACCTGAAGCACTTAAAATAGCTGTTGACTTAGCCAATAAAATTGATGCAGACATTGTTTTAGGAACCGATCCTGATTCCGATAGAATTGGAATTGCTGTTAGAGATTTGGATGGGAACATGACCTTGTTAAACGGAAATCAAGCCATGAGCATGATGACCGATTTTTTAATCAACGATTGGAAAAAACAAGGTAAACTAAACGGAAATCAATTTGTTGGCTCTACCATAGTATCCACCAATCTAGTGAATGAAATTGCCGATTCTTACGGTGTTGAAACCAAAGTAAGCTTAACTGGTTTCAAATGGATTGCTAAGATGATTAAAGACTACCCTGAACTTAATTTCATTGGTGGTGGTGAAGAAAGTTTTGGTTATATGGTAGGTGATTTTGTACGTGATAAAGATGCGGTTACCTCTGCCCTACTTGCTTGCGAAATGGCTGCTGATGCGAAAACTAATAACAGTTCTTTATATAAAGAACTATTAAACTTATACAAACGTCATCATCTATACAAAGAACATCTAATTTCTTTAGTAAAAAAAGGAATGGATGGTGCTCAACAAATCAAACAAATGATGGCTGATTTACGCAGCATACCATTGACTGAAATTGATGGATCGAAAGTGAAGTTTCTATACGATTATCAATCTTCAATTAGAAAAAACTTATTAACTGGTGATGAAAGCACCATTGATATCCCTAAATCAAACGTATTAATTTACCAAACCGAAGATGGAACCAAAGTTGCTGCTAGGCCTAGTGGTACAGAACCTAAAATAAAATTCTATTTTAGTGTAAAAACCAAATTAGACACTGTTGATAAAATAACTGAAACAGAAACTCTTTTAAACACTAAAATTCAACGCATTATAAAAGAACTAAACCTGTAATGGATTATTTTAAAAAGATTATTAAATATGCTATTCCATATAAGAAATATGGATACCTAAATGTATTATTTAACATCTTATATGCTTTTTTTTCTACCCTTTCATTTTTGGTACTAATGCCAATGTTAGAAGTAATTTTTAAACCAGATGCTCCTAAAGTAACTACAAAGCCAATTTTTGAAGGGATTACTGACACTATAAATTACTTTAAAGGGTTTGTTTCTTATCACATCACAGAAATAGCTGGTGATGATAAGTCTAAAGCTTTAATGATTGTTGTAGGCTTAGTAATTATAACTTTTTTCTTTAAAAACATCTTTAACTACTTAGCTATGTATTTTATTACATTTTTAAGAAATGGTGTTTTAAAGGATATTAGAAATGATTTATATAAAAAAACGGTAGAGCTTCCTATTTCTTATTTTTCAGAAAAAAGAAAAGGAGACACTATGGCACGTATTGGTACTGATGTATTGGAAATTCAACACTCTTTTTTATCCATATTAGTAATGATTGTTAGAGAGCCCTTAACAATTATTTTTACAATTGTTGCTATGGTTTTAATTAGTGTTAAGTTAACCATATTTGTCTTTATTTTTATCCCTATTTCTGGTTATATAATTTCATTAATTGGAAAAAGTTTAAAAAGAAAATCTGATAGTGTTCAAAAAGAACAAGGATATTTTTTATCGTTATTAGAAGAAACATTAGGAGGATTAAAAGTAATTAAAGGTTTTACTGCCGAAAAAGAGTTTCAAAGAAAGTTTGAAGCTTCTACCAGTCGATTTTATCATTTTTCAAATACATTAGTTAATCGTACTAATTTATCTAGTCCTGCCAGTGAGTTTTTAGGTATTGGAGTTATTGCTGTATTGCTTTGGTATGGAGGACAACTAGTTATAACCGATGGATCTTTAGATGGAGAAGACTTTATCGCTTATATGGGATTAGCATATAATATTCTAACACCTGCCAAAGCTATTTCGAAAGCAAGTTATAGCGTTAAAAAAGGAAATGCTGCTGCAGAACGTGTTTTAGAGATTCTGGAAACTGATAATCCTTTAAAGGATGTTTCTAACGCTATTGATAAAAAGACTTTTGATACTGAAATTTCTGTAGAGAATATTTCTTTTAAATACGAAGACAATTATGTTTTAAAAGATTTTTCTTTAACTATTCCTAAAGGTAAAATGGTTGCTTTGGTTGGACAATCAGGAAGTGGTAAGTCAACCATAGCTAACTTACTAACCCGTTTTTACGATGTAAATAAAGGAAATATAAAAATTGATGGAGTTGATATAAAAACTATCAAAAAGCATTCTTTACGACAATTAGAAGGATTGGTAACTCAAGATTCTATTTTGTTTAATGACACTGTAAAGAACAATATCACATTAGGTATTGAAGGTAAGAGTGATGAGGACATTATAGAGGCTGCTAAAATTGCCAATGCACATGAGTTTATAAAAGATTTACCAAACGGTTATGACACCAATATTGGTGATAGCGGAAATAAATTGTCTGGTGGGCAAAAACAACGTTTAAGTATTGCTCGTGCTGTTCTTAAAAATCCACCAATTATGATTTTAGACGAAGCAACTTCTGCTTTAGACACAGAATCTGAAAAACTAGTACAAGATGCTTTAGAAAAAATGATGCAAAATAGAACTTCTGTCGTTATTGCACATCGTTTATCAACCATTCAAAAAGCAGATATGATTATAGTGATGCAAAAAGGTAAAATTGTTGAGCAAGGAACTCACGAAGAATTAATTTCCAAAAGTGGAACATATAAAAAACTAGTAGACATGCAAAGTCTAGCATAAAAAAAAGAGAAGTTAATGCTTCTCTTTTTTTATATTAATTTCTCTATTGTGTTTTTAATCCAAGTTGCTCTCCTTTTTTAATCATAAATTGATAAGAAGCTTCATATTCATTAGGAATTTTCCCATCCAAAATAGCTTCTTTTATAGCTTCTTTTATTTGTCCTATTTCTCTACAGGGTTGTAAATTAAAAGTTTTCATAATTTCTTCACCTGTTATAGGTGGTTGGAAATTACGTACTCTATCACGTTCTTCTACCTCTTTAATTTTATCTCTAACAATTTCAAAGTTCTTATGGTAGCGTTTAAATTTCTTCAGATTTTTTGTTGTAATATCTGCTTCACACAAGATCATTAATGACTCTACATCATCACCTGCATCAAAAATTAAACGTCTCACAGCTGAGTCTGTTACTTCACTCGCCAAAACTATAGGTCGAGAGCTTAATAAGACCATTTTCTGAACAAATTTCATCTTGTTATTCAATGGCATTTTTAAGCGTTTAAAAAGCTTGTATACCATTTTAGATCCTACAAATTCATGTGCATGAAAAGTCCAACCTATTTTTTTATGGTAACGTTTCGTAGGTGCTTTACCAATATCATGCAACAATGCGGCCCAACGAAGCCAAACATCATCCGTGTTTTTGGAAATATTATCAACTACCTCTAATGTATGATAAAAATTGTCCTTGTGTTTTTGACCTTCTACTTCTTCTACTCCTTTTAAAGCTGTTAATTCAGGAATAATTCGATCTAATAAACCTGTTCTTTCAAGTAGTAAAAAACCAGTTGATGGAACAGGGGCTTCTAAAATTTTATTCAACTCAACCACTACACGTTCACGAGTAATAATATCAATTCTCTGAGCATTTTTTGTGATAGCGTTTAACGATTCCTCTTCGATTTTAAAATTTAATTGTGTAGCAAATCGAATGGCGCGCATCATACGCAATGGATCATCAGAATAAGTTATATCTGGATCTAAAGGAGTTCTAATAATTCTAGCTTCTAAATCAGCTATACCTCCAAAAGAATCTAGTAACAAACCGAAATCATCTTCATTTAAACTTAATGCCAGTGCATTAATTGTAAAGTCTCTTCGATTTTGGTCATCCTGTAAAGTACCTTCAGAAACTTTAGGGTTTCTACTCTCTTCTGAATATGATTCTTTACGTGCCCCTACAAACTCAATTTCAACATCTTTAAAACGTAACATCGCTGTTCCGTAGGTTTTGAACACCTGAACTTTAGGCCTATTCGGCAATAACTCAGCTACTTTTTGAGCTAATTCTATTCCGCTACCAACAGCCACGACATCAATATCTTTGGCTGTTCCTCGTTTTAAAATAAAATCACGTACAAAACCACCAATTACGTAACTTTCTAGTTGTAACTCTTTAGCTGCTTTGGATATATATTGAAATATTTCTGCGGAAATTGCTTCCTTAAAATATTGTTTCTGCATACAATTATTCTCTAATCACTATAATAGCTTCACCTTCAACTTTTAAAATAGTTGAAGACTTTTCTGCTACTTTCTCTTGATGCAAATTTACCACATAATCTACATTCTTTAAAATTGCTTGGCTTATTTCTGAAAATGATTTAGGAGTTGGTTCTCCACTCACATTTGCTGAAGTAGAAACAATAGGCTTACCAAACTCTTTAATTAGCTGAATACAAAACTCATCTTGTGGAATCCGTATAGCAATCGTATTATCAGATGCAATGGTATTGGGTGCTAATCTTATTGGGTTATTGTAAATAATAGTTGTTGGTTTTTTTGTCTCTTTTAAAATTTTTAAAGCTTTTTCAGGAATATTACCAACATGATTCTGTAACATTTCAATAGAATCTACTAAAATGATTAAGCTTTTAGATTCTTTTCGATTCTTTATTTTATAGATTTTTTTTACGGCTTCTTCATTTGTAGCATCACAACCTAATCCCCAAACTGTATCAGTTGGGTACAAAATTGTGTTACCTTGTCGTAAATTATCTAATATCTGGTTTAACATAATTTATAATGAATACCTGTCTTCTAACCAATTTAACACATAGTCTAGCTTTTCTTTTGGACATTGATCTAAACTCTGCATATTTAAAAATAATTTACTTTCTTTTTTAGTAATAACATTCAACTTATACTTTAACCAAGCAAATGATTTTTTATAGTTCTGAATATACACCAATTGATAGTCATTTTTTAAAATAGCTGTATTATTTTTAATTTCAATATGATTGGCTAACCCTTGAGGAGTATACTGCTCAGCATTTCTAAATTTATGTTTTATATTGAGAGTTTCAACTTCTTTATGATTTTTAAAAAATTCTTTAAATGTTGATTTTCTTAAAGGGTAAGGTGTATGATGGAATTTGTAATATTTGTTAAACCCAACCAATTTAGCACTCATTTCTTGAGCTTTCTTATGCCCTGCTCGTTTCCTTTTCTTTTCAGAATTAAATAAGCGTTTATAAAAAATATCTTCGTTAAACTTTAACCACTTTCCTCTAATAACTGGTTTACCTTCTATAAAAAAGTCTGATATATTTACTTCTTTCAACAAAAATATATCATCATTAAAATAGATAAAATATTCTGATAAATTCGGAATATCATACAGTTTTGTTTCTATAGGACGGCAATTAAAAACTGGTAAAAATTGAACATCTTCTTTAAAAACGTCTTGATGATCTACAACAAAAACATTTTCATACGTTCCTTCTTTCTTGTTTTTAAGAAACTTTGGAGTTTGATTGTCGGTTACTATAAAGATATTTCTAATAAAAGGGGCAAACTTAAGAATTGAATTAACAGTGTATTTAATCTCTTCTACTTGATCAAATCTTGTTCTAAAGTTTTTATTGCTTATTATCTCTTTATTTTCTAAATAAGGTAACATTTTTTGTTGATGAGCTTCATCTTTACCATCAACCCAAGTAATTACAGCGTCTATATGCATATATTTCATTGTAAGCAATAGTTGTTTAACTGAGTATAGTTATGATTTTTCAGCCCCTTACCCTTAATTCGGGTAATTTAATCATATCTCCTAATCTTCTATTATACTCTTCAGGATAAAAATCTTTTCTACCATCTGCTGGATAAAAAGTCATTTCTCCAAAGATTATTTTATCGGAAGCTGAATAAAAATCAACCCTAACAAAAGGAAAATCAGCTGCTAAAACTTTAGAAAGTGTTATCATTTTTTCAAAATTCAATGGCTTTTCAAAATTACTTTCAATTTCTCCTTTCAAATATTCTTTTTTTGTAAAAGGTAATTTTTTAAACTCTAAATCATAAAAAGAAACTTTTGGAGTATCTTCTTTATCTAAATTTACCAATACAAATTCAGGTTCTCCATTAAAGCAATAAAACTTATAATCGGTTAGAGACTCACTCTTATCATCTTTTATAAATTTTTCAGCAATTAACTTAGGAGCAACATCTTTATATGCCCATTCTTGTCCTGTTCTATAATACTGGTTGGTAGATAACCATTTTTCAACCTTTCTCTTTACTTTAGAAAGATTAAGCTTAGTTTTATCTCTACAAATAAGATTATAACTGCTGGCATGAACAGCTTTTAAAACAAATTTATTGGGTAACTCTTTAAAATTAATTTCAGAAAATGAGTTATACACACCGTATAACTCATTTAAATATTCATTACCTATTTTTTCAGAAACATATTCTCTTACAGCATATTTATCTACCAATTGATTCAGTATTTTTGGCTGATAATATGCTTTTAACCATTGTATCTTCTGGTTAAACTCTATTGGGTTATCTAAATCTAGTTTTTTACCTGTATAATATTCATACATGTATGGTAAATATACTTTTTGTGGTAAAAAAGTTAGTTTTTTTAAGAAGCGTAGAATAGTTCTATTCATTTGTTATAACTTAAACCGCTACATCATACTCTCTAAGAGCATCGTTTAGCGAAGTCTTCTTATTTGTACTCTCTTTACGTTTACCAATAATTAAAGCACAAGGGACTTGATATTCGCCAGCAGCAAACTTCTTTGTATAGCTTCCTGGAATTACCACAGAACGAGCAGGAACAACTCCTTTCATTTCTACTGGTTCATCACCTGTTACATCGATAATTTTAGTACTCATTGTTAATACCACATTCGCTCCTAAAACTGCTTCTTTCTCCACTCTAACCCCTTCTACAACGATACAACGAGAACCAATAAAAGCGCCATCTTCAATAATAACAGGTGCAGCTTGTAAAGGTTCTAAAACTCCACCTATTCCTACTCCACCAGATAAGTGTACATTTTTACCAATTTGAGCACAAGAACCTACTGTTGCCCATGTGTCTACCATGGTTCCTTCATCAACATAAGCTCCAATATTCACATAGCTAGGCATTAAAATAGTTCCTGCTGAAATATACGCTCCGTGACGAGCAACTGCATTCGGAACCACACGGATTCCTTTCGCTTCATATCCTCTTTTTAATGGGATTTTATCGTGATATTCAAAAATACCTGCTTCTAAGGTTTCCATTTTTTGAATAGGAAAGTATAACACTACGGCCTTTTTTACCCACTCATTTACTTGCCACCCGTCCTCTGTTGGTTCAGCAACACGTAAATCTCCTGCATCTAATAAATCTACTACTTTTCTAATAGCATTAATTGTAGTTTCTTCCTTCAATAAATCACGGTTATCCCACGCTTTTTCTATAATTGATTGTAATTCTGTCATTTTTAAAAAATATTTTTCAGCAAAAATAAAATTGCTTTCAAGAATATACTGCGAAGATACATTTTTTAAACAGATATTTCTTCCTTGTTTAATTTAGCTACCTTTGCAAAAACTTATAAAATGGGCAGAATAGTAGCCATAGATTTTGGAAAAAAAAGAACAGGTATTGCTGTAACCGATGAACTTCAGATTATTGCTTCCGGGTTAACAACAGTAAGCACTCCAGAGCTTATTACGTTTTTAAAAAATTATACAAAAAAAGAAAATGTTGAACTCTTTTTAGTAGGGAAACCGAAGCAAATGGATAATTCTGATAGTGAAAGTGAAGCTCTTATTCTTCCTTTTCTTGAAAAGCTTGAAAAAGTTATTCCTTCTATCCCTATAAAGCGTGTTGATGAAAGATTTACCTCTAAAATGGCTTTTCAAACAATGATTGATAGTGGTTTGAAGAAAAAGCAACGTCAAAACAAAGTTTTGGTAGACGAAATCAGCGCTACAATCATCCTACAATCGTATTTATACAATAAATAATTTTCTACCAAAAGCATTCTTTTGTATTTTTGCATTCCTTAAAATTAAAAAGTAAATGATTTTACCCATTGTAGCATACGGAGATCCCGTTTTACGTAAAGTAGGAAAAGAAATCGATAAAGATTATCCGCAGTTAGAAAAACTAATTGCCGATATGAGAGAAACCATGTACAATGCTAATGGGCTTGGTTTAGCGGCTCCACAAATAGGAAAAGACATTCGTTTGTTTATTATTGATGCTTCTCCTTTTGCTGAGGATGAAGATTTAAGTGAAGAAGAGAAAAATTTCTTTAAAGACTTTAATCGTGTTTTTATCAATGCGAAAATCATTAAAGAAGAAGGAGATGAGTGGGCTTTTAATGAAGGATGTTTAAGCATTCCTACCATTAATGAAGATGTTTTTCGTCAAAAATTGGTTACGATTGAGTACCAAGACGAAAACTTTAAAAAATACACAGAAACTTTAAGCGGATTACCTGCTCGTGTTTTTCAACATGAATATGATCATATAGAAGGAGTTTTGTTTACCGATAAACTTTCTTCTTTAAAGAAACGTTTAATTAAAAAGAAATTAGAGAATATTTCGAAAGGAAAAGTAAATGCAGGATATCGCATGCGTTTTCCTAATGTTAAGAGATAATAGTTATACACTAAAAAATTAAAACATGGAATTTAACAAAATTATAGCTGTAACTGGTAAGCCAGGTTTATATGAAATCTTATCACAAACCAAAACAGGAGTTATCGTAAAATCTATCATTGATGGTAAACGTTTTCCTATTACAGCTACACACAATGTAAGCTTATTAGAAAATATTGCTATTTACACCTACGAAGAAGAGGTGCCTTTAGCTCAAGTACTTAAAAATATTGCTGATAAAGAAGATAGTAAAGAAGCAATTTCTCACAAAGAAAGCGCAAATAAATTAACTACTTATTTTAGCGAAGTATTACCTGGTTATGACGAGGAACGTGTATATGCTTCAAACATAAAAAAAGTAATTCAGTGGTACAATATCTTAGCGAAGGCTAATTTTGACTTTAGTACCTTAACTGAAACTGAAGAGACAACTACAGAAGAAGCTTAAATCGTGAATACTCGTAAGCAACAGTTAGCGGCCTTTAATCGTTTGTTAAATATCATGGACGACCTTCGTGAGAAATGTCCGTGGGATAAAAAACAAACCTTGGAAAGCTTACGCCATTTAACTATTGAAGAAACGTATGAGCTTGCTGATGCGATTTTAGACGACGATTTAGAAGAAATAAAAAAAGAATTAGGCGATGTGCTTTTGCACATCGTCTTTTATGCCAAAATTGGTAGCGAAAAACAGGCTTTTGATATTGCTGACGTTGCCAATGCAATCTCAGACAAACTTATTGACCGTCACCCTCATATTTATGGTGATGTAGTGGTTGAAAATGAAGAGGACGTTAAGAAAAACTGGGAGAAAATAAAACTGAAAGAAGGGAAAAAGTCAGTTTTAGAAGGTGTTCCTAAAAGTTTACCCGCTGTGGTAAAAGCGAATCGTATTCAAGATAAAGTTGCAGGTGTTGGTTTTGATTGGGAAGAACCACATCAAGTGTGGGAAAAGGTTCAAGAAGAGCTTTCTGAATTGAACGAAGAAATCAAAAATAACAATCAAAAGCAAATAGAAAAAGAGTTTGGAGATGTTTTATTCTCTATGATTAATTATGCTCGATTTATTGGGGTAAATCCTGAAAATGCATTAGAAAAAACCAACAAAAAATTCATCAATCGCTTTCAGTACTTAGAAAAAGTGGCTAAAAAGGAAGGTAAACAACTTTCTGAAATGACCCTCGCTGAAATGGATGTGCATTGGGAGAATTCAAAAAAGTTTTTCAAATAATCTATCGTCATTGCGAGCCCAGCAAAGCTATCTTTTTATTTAAAATCATAATACTCTTCTAAGTAACTAATCCTCGATTAAGAGATTACTCCATCATTGTTCCCCGTAATTGCAAAGGTGAATCGTCATTACGAACAAAGTGAAGCAATCTTTATATCGACTAAAGTTTATTACTTTTTATTTAGTTTTATTCATAGAATGAGGTAAATAACATATCTTTTTGATATATTTTCACATAAGTAATATCACCTACTAAATATTGTTCAGACCTTTTTGGTTTCAACTCTTTTAATAAATGTAGGCTGTTTCCTTAACCAATATTGAGAATTTGATTATTGAGTTTCTCATCCTTAAGCTCTCGTTCTAATCGTTTAATTTTTTGTGCTAGTGTTTCTTTGGATTTTGGCATAAAATGTATTGAAGAGTTATTTCAGTTTAAGTTACCATGTTTTTGTAACCAAACCAAAACAATACTTCTTCCTTGGATATCGTAAACCTTTTGTGCTTGTTTAAAGCTTAAGTTATAACTTCGTTGAGTCCGTTTTTTTCTTTGATTTTCTGAGTCGTTCATAAATAAGTCGATTTTGTGTCAACTTATTTCAGGGCGTAACAGCTATATAAAAAAGATAAGTCTTAAATTCCACCTTTTTTTCTTAATTTTATAGTTTAGCATTTATGATAACCATGTGTTATTTTTTATAAATAATCCTTTATTCCAAAGTCCACTCTATCAATCGTTATGGAAAATAAAAACAAAAAAAACATAAACAAACAAGCTTCTGCTGAACCTCCTTATAAATTATTAAGTTTAAGAACTGGTAAACCTAAAGATTGGGCAGCTGGTATTCCTGGTGTTACCAATGCTATTAAAAGTTTAATTAATGATAAAGCATTGATTAGAGGAGGAAAAGCATTATTTAAAATGAATCAGTTTGATGGTTTTGATTGTCCTAGTTGTGGTTGGCCTGACCCCGATGACAGACGCTCTACAATTGCAGAATATTGTGAAAATGGTGCCAAAGCTTTAGCTGAAGAAGCTACAAGTAAAAGAATTACAGCTAATTTTTTCAAACAAAATTCTGTATATGAGTTATCTCAATTAAGTGATTATGAAATTGGTCATTTAGGGCGACTTTCAGAACCTATGTATTTACCCAAAAATGGTACCCATTACGAATCTATTAGTTGGAATAGTGCTTTTGATAAAATTGCGAAACATTTAAACAAGCTTGAATCTCCAGACAATGCTGCTTTTTATACTTCTGGAAGAACAAGTAATGAAGCTTCTTTTGTATATCAACTTTTTGTTCGTGAATTTGGAACCAACAATTTTCCTGACTGTTCTAATATGTGTCATGAAACATCAGGCTTTACCTTAGCTTCTATAACAGGTGTTGGTAAAGGTACTGCTACTTTAAAAGACTTCTACGATACCGATATCATCATGATTATTGGTCAAAACCCTGGAACTAACTCACCAAGAATGTTAAGTGCCTTAGAAAAAGGGAAAAAGAACGGAGCTAAAATTATTGCAGTTAACCCTCTTCCTGAAGCTGGTTTAATGGGATTCCGAGATCCTCAAAAAATAAGTGGTATTTTAGGGAAAGGAACAGATCTTGCCGATTTATACCTTCCTGTGAAAATAAATGGTGATTTAGCATTACTGAAAGCAATACAAGGAATACTAGCTAATTTTGAAAAAGAAACCCCAGGTAAGGTCTTTGACCAAGAATTTATCAAAAATAAAACGGTTGGTTATGAAGACTTAATAAAGCAAATAGAAAATTATGAGCTAAACGAACTGGCAAAGGCCTCTGGTGTATCAAAAGATGATATTCATAAGGCGGCAGAAATGTTAGCTCATAAAAAACGTATTATTATTTGTTGGGGAATGGGACTTACCCAACAACCCAACGGTGTTGATATTTTAAAAGAAGTTCTCAATTTACTCTTCTTAAAAGGAAGCATTGGTAAACCAGGAACAGGCTCTTGTCCTGTACGTGGTCATAGCAATGTGCAAGGAAACAGAACCATGCTTATCAACAATCATCCTTCTCAAGAGCAATTAGACAAACTAGAAGAAGTTTTCGGTTTTAATCCGCCAAGAAATAGCGGATATGATGTCGTAGATACCATAAAAGCAATGAACGAAGGAAAAGTAAAAGTACACTTTAGCATGGGTGGAAATTTTTTATCTGCTACTCCTGACACTAATTATACAGCCAATGGTTTAAGACAATTAGATCTATCAGTTTGTGTTTCTACCAAATTAAATCGAAGTCATTTAGTTCATGGTAAAGAAGCTTTAATTTTACCTACTATTTCTAAGAGTGAAATTGATATGGTTAACGGTGAGCATCAGTACACAAGTGCAGAAAATGCAATGGGAATTGTTGAATGGTCTAAAGGAGTATTAAAACCAATTTCTGACAAGCTGATCAACGAAACACATATTGTTTGTAGAATGGCAAAAGCTACTTTAGGAAACAAAAGTGTTGTTGACTGGGATTACTATATGAATAGTTATGATGCTGTAAGAGATGATATTGAAAAATGTATTCCTGGTTTTGAAAACTACAATGTTCGTGTAAAACAAAAAGGTGGCTTTTACCTTCCTAACAATGCTCGTGAAGGAAATTTTAAAACTAAAGAGTTTGGTAATCGTGTTCCTTTTTCTATAACCTCGCTTCCTGAAAACAACTTGGCAGATGATGAATATTTAATGGCAACGGTAAGAACACATGATCAGTTTAATACTACTATTTATGGATTAAATGATCGTTATCGTGGTGTTTATAATGAACGTCGTGTTATTTTTATGAATAAAAACGATATAGAAAAAGCCGGTTTTAAATCTGGTGATAAGGTAGATTTATACAATTATGACGACAATACAGAGCGTATTGCTCCACTATTTATTATTGTTGAATATCCTATCCCTGAAAAAAACACAGTTACTTACTTCCCTGAAACCAATGTATTAGTTTCAATTCATAATACTGTAAAAGGAAGTAACATGCCCGCTTCAAAACATATCAAAATTAAAATTAAAAAGCACAATCCTGACATCTATGATAAAATAGACGGAACTCTTTATAAGAAATCGAACTCATAAACGAGTTTACTCGTATAATTTTAATTTATTTTCTAGTTGTTGAATCGTTTTATGCATAGAATCCATTCTATCAAGCATATTATTAATCACGTCTATACCTTGCATATTTACCTCTAAATCGTAATGCAATCTGATTATTTTCTCTAAAATCGGCAACTGTTCTTTGTGTAAATACTTGTTCGAATCTTTTACTATAAACTCTATGAGCTGAAAAGATTCGATACTTTCTATAAATTGTTCATCTAAATTATGATGAACAATAACTTTTTGTACACTTATTAATTCTTTATCGCTCATATTTATTTCAATTTAGAAAGTTTTGTAAATAACTCTCGTTGTTCATCTGTTAAATTGGTAGGGATATTTACTTTATAAGTAACATACAAATCACCATATTGATCTTCTTTTTTATATTTTGGAAATCCTTTTCCTTTTAATCGGATTTTAGTTCCATTTTGAGTTCCTGATTTTACTTTGAGCTTAACCTTATCAACAAAAGTATTAATCACCACTTCTCCACCTAATACTGCCGAGTATAAATCAATGTTTTGCTCCGTATATAAATTAGCCCCATCACGTTTAAAATTAGCGTCAGGTTTAATATCAAAAGTGATGTATAAATCTCCTTTTGGACCTCCATTTATACCTTCACCTCCATGTCCTTTTATTTTAATTGTTTGTCCATTTTCTACTCCAGCAGGAATGGTTATTCTTATTTTTTTACCATTTACTGTCAATACTTGTTTTTGTGAGGTATAAACATCTCTTAAGTTTAATTGTAATGAAGCATTGAAGTCTTGACCTCTAAATTGTGCTGTCCTCCTTCCTGAACTTCTACCACCACCAAATGCTGCATTAAAAAAGTCAGAAAAATCGGTTCCATCAAAATCTGAGGATGAATATTGTTGGTAAGAGCCTCCGCCACCAAATCCGCTTTGATAACCTCGTTGTTTTTTTGCTTCCTCATAAGCTTCTGCGTGTTCCCAATTTTCCCCGTACTCATCGTACTTTTTACGATTTTCAGGATTACTCAACACTTCATTTGCTTCATTAATTTGCTGAAACTTCTTTTTAGCTTCTTCATTATTTGGATTCGTATCTGGGTGATACTTTCTCGCTAACTTTCGATAGGCTTTTTTTATATCAATAACAGTCGCATTTTTACTTACCCCTAAAACTTTGTAATAATCTATAAATTCCATATCAATTAAAACTGATGTATCTCCTTTAAAAATACAAAATATAACTACACAAAACCAACGCTTTAGTTCAGCGTAATTTTTAATGTATTTTTGCTTTAAATTAAAAGATTAAATGACGGTAGAAGATTTAGTAGGCAGATACAATATTATTGGTAGTAATCAAGATGAAAGTAAAAACACCTATAAAGGAACGCTTTCTTTAACACTTGATGAAAACAATAGAATTGTTGCAAAATGGCTTATTAACAAAGAACAAGAACAATTTGGTGTTGGCTTTTTTAAAAACAACATTCTTGTTATTAATTTTAACTATACAAGCGATGATAACACTATCTATAAAGGAGTGGTTGTTTACACTTGTATTTCCAAAAATATTTTAGATGGATTTTGGTCTGAAAAGTATGGAAATCCATTATTTCTGGGAGAAGAACGTTGTTTTAGAATACAAGAACAACCAGAATTAATCAATTAAAAAAAACTACCTATGCAATGTCCTTGCAACCCTCAAAAAAAGTACACAGATTGTTGCCAAAAAGCACATCAAAACATTCATTCAGTTACCTCAGCTGAAGCTTTAATGCGTTCAAGATATAGTGCTTTTGTGCTAGCTAACATTGACTACCTACAAAAAAGTCATCATAGTAGTACTAGACCTTCTAAACGTGAGAAAAAAGAAATTTTAGCTTGGACAAAAACTGTTATTTGGCTAAAACTAGAAGTTTTAAACGTTACCGAAACCACGGTGGAATTCAAGACTTTTTTCATGGAAAATGGAAGTTTAGACATAATTCACGAAAATTCTGCTTTTTGTAAAGAAAATGACCATTGGGTATATCTTGATAAAAAATAAGACTGTCTAAAATAATATCATTCCGAACAAAATATGAGGAAGAATCTCATACAAATGAGAAACAAATATTTAAAAGATTTCTCCCTTAGGTCGAAATGACGTTCTAGACAGTCTCATTAATATTACACCAAAAACTCAAATAAATTAGGCTTATCATTTAGGTATTCTCCATAAAAGTTACGCTCTTTCATTCTTTGAATTAACGGTTGTAAGTCTTCTTTTTTCTCCAGTTCTATTCCTACAACAGCTGGTCCATTTTCTCTATTGGTTTTTTTAGAATATTCAAAAAAAGTAATATCATCATTTTCTCCTAACACCTCAGCTACAAACTCTTTTAAAGCTCCAGCTCGTTGCGGAAAACGAACAATAAAGTAATGTTTAAGTCCACCAAATAACAGCGCACGTTCTTTTATCTCTGCTGTACGGGTTATATCGTTATTACTTCCGCTAATAACACATACTACATTTTTACCTTTTAATTCTTCTTTATAAAAATCTAATGCACTCAAGGTTAATGCTCCTGCCGGTTCTACTACAATAGCTTCTTTATTATACATTTCTAAAATCGTCTGACATACTTTCCCTTCAGGAACTGTAATCATGTCTGATAAATTTTCTTTACAAATTTTGTAGGTCAACTCCCCTACTTGCTGTACTGCCGCTCCATCAACAAATTTATCTATGTTTTCTAGTATAACGTTTTTGTTTTCTTCTAAGGATTTTTTCATTGATGGTGCCCCCGCAGGCTCTACTCCTATAATCTTTGTTTTTGGAGACAACAATTTAAAAACACTTGATAAACCAGAAGCCAATCCACCACCACCTACAGGTACAAAAACATAATCGATAGGTTGTTGTGCTTGTTCTAAAACCTCCAAGCCTACTGTAGCTTGCCCTTCAATAATTTTTTCGTCATCAAATGGATGTACAAATGTTTTTTTCAAACTATCCGATAAGAGTTTAGCTGCTTTATAAGCATCGTCAAACGTATCTCCTATCAATTGAATATTTACAAAATCACCACCAAACATTTTTACTTGTTCTACTTTTTGTTTGGGTGTTGGTGCTGGCATATAAATGGTTCCGTAGATTTCTTTTTTTCTACATGCTAAAGCTACTCCTTGTGCATGATTTCCTGCACTAGCACACACAATTCCATTTACTAACTCCTCTTCTGTTAAAGAGCTAATTTTGTTATAGGCTCCTCTAATTTTGTACGAACGAACTTGTTGCAAATCTTCTCTTTTTAAAAATATATTTGCATGAAACTGTTGTGATAGATTGAAATTTTCTTGCAGCGGAGTAACAGCTACGACTTCTTGTAAAGTCGCAGCAGCTTGCAGTATGTCTTCTAATTTAGGAAAATAAGTTTTGTTTTTAACGTCCATAATATTACGCTAAAACAGGTTCTTCTTGATTCACGCTTGTTTTGATTGCTTTCATCGCTGTCATTGCTTCACGTAACTCTGCTCCTACTTTTTCAATCGGGTGATTTCGGATTGCTTTGTTCACTATAATTAATTCAAGATTATCTGCTTCATTAGAAGTACTGTACTTTTTTCCAATAACATCTGTATTTACCGATTTCATAAAATCAGTTAATAAGGGTTTTGCTGCATGGTCAAATAAATAGCATCCGTATTCAGCCGTATCAGAAATAATCCTATTCATTTCAAACAGTTTCTTGCGTGCTACTGTATTTGCTATTAATGGTAATTCATGTAATGATTCGTAGTAAGCAGACGCTGAAATAATTCCTGATTTCACCATTGTTTCGAATGCTAACTCTACTCCTGCTTTTACAAAAGCCACTAACAAAGTACCTTTATCAAAATAGGTTTGTTCTGAAATTTCTTCGGAAGT
Source organism: Tenacibaculum sediminilitoris (assembly GCF_964513795.1). Lineage (NCBI taxonomy): Bacteria > Pseudomonadati > Bacteroidota > Flavobacteriia > Flavobacteriales > Flavobacteriaceae > Tenacibaculum > Tenacibaculum sediminilitoris. Next base: position 300,896 of record NZ_CAZEQR010000011.1, read on the forward strand.
TGCTGCTGTTTTTTCAAACTTAGTTTCTCCTGTAGCCGCTCGCCATGTTAATAAATTAACATCGTCGTTTGCCCAATCTTGCATCATCGTTTTTGAAAAATGTCCCGACATGATATCATCCATATGTTTGCTAAACAACGGAGCCAATACTTCTTTTAATTCTTCAGAAAGTTGGTAGGCTTTAATTTTTGCAGGATTCGATAAGCGATCCATCATATTGGTAATACCTCCATGTTTTAAAGCCTCGGTAATGGTTTCCCATCCATATTGAATTAGTTTAGATGCATATGCTGGTTCGACTCCTTCTTCAACCATTTTATTAAACGATAAAATTGACCCTGTTTGTAACACTCCACATAAAATGGTTTGTTCGCCCATTAAGTCTGATTTTACCTCAGCCACAAATGACGATTCTAATACCCCTGCTCTATGACCACCTGTTGCATACGCATAGGCTTTTGCTTGTGCTAAACCTTTATTTTCTGGGTCATTTTCAGGGTGTACAGCGATTAACGTTGGTACTCCAAATCCACGTTTATACTCTTCTCTAACTTCTGTTCCTGGGCATTTGGGTGCTACCATAATTACGGTTAAATCTTTACGCACTTGCATCCCCTCTTCAACAATATTAAATCCGTGAGAATATGATAACGTTGCTCCTGATTTCATTAATGGCATTACTGCATTTACTACTTGGGTATGTTGTTTGTCTGGCGTTAAATTACACACCAAATCAGCAGTTGGAATCAACTCTTCGTAAGTTCCAACTTCAAAATTGTTTTCAGTTGCGTTTTTATAAGATTGACGTTGTTCTTTTATGGCTGCTTCTCGTAATGCGTATGAAATATCTAAACCAGAATCGCGCATGTTTAGTCCTTGATTCAATCCTTGTGCCCCACATCCTACAATTACTACTTTTTTTCCTTCTAATGCTGTTGCTCCTTCTAAAAACTCATCAGCATTCATAAATCGACATTTTCCTAATTGTTCTAATTGTTCTCTTAATGATAATTGGTTGAAATAATTTTTCATTTTAATTTGTGTTGTTTATTTATGCTGTGATTAATTGTAATAATTTTGATACGGGCATTTCTTCTTTTGTGATGGCAATTCTCCCTGAACGAACAAATTGCTTAATACCGTGTTTATCTAAAATGTGGTAGAGTTCTTCTACTTCTTCTTTACTTCCTGATTTTTCAAGAACAAAGAAGTTTTTATTTACATTAATGACTCTTGATTTGCTTTGATTGATAATCGTTTGAATTTCATCATTATCAGTTAATAAGTTGGTACTTAGTTTAAATAAGCATGACTCCTGATATACTGTTTCTTCGTCAGTATGATAAAAAGCCTTAATTACTTCTACTTGTTTTTCTATCTGACCTATGATTTTTTTCATTTGTTCTTCTGTAATCTTTACTAAAAGCGTAATTCTTGATACGCTTTTAATTTCTGATGACGAACTATTAATACTCTCAATGTTAATATGTCTTCGTTGAAATATTGCTGATATTCTGTTCAGCAGTCCAATATTATTTTCTGTATATATTGAAATTGTATAAGTGTTTTTTGTACTCATGTTTTCTTATTTTAATCGAACTTCTGATACTGATGCTCCTGTTGGAATCATTGGAAATACATTATCTTCTTTTTCTACACAAACCTCTAAGAAGTATGCTTCTTTACTTTGCATCATTTCTTGTACAGTATTGGCTAACTCTTCACGTTTTGTAACCCTATTAGCAGCCATATGATATCCTTTAGCAATTGCTACAAAATCAGGATTCGTCATTACTGTAGAAGCATATCGCTTGTTAAAAAATAACTGTTGCCATTGGCGTACCATACCTAAAAACCCATTGTTTAGTACCACAATTTTAACTGCTGCTTTGGTTTGTAAAATCGTTCCAAGTTCTTGTATGGTCATTTGGTAACCTCCATCACCAATTACTGCTACTACTTCTCGTTCTGGTTTTCCCATTTTAGCACCAATTGCTGCAGGTAAAGCAAACCCCATAGTACCCAATCCGCCAGAAGTAATACTACTTTTAGATTGATTAAATTCAGCATAACGACTTGCGATCATTTGATGTTGCCCTACATCGGTAACTACAATCGCTTTTCCTTCCGAGGCTTCATTTATTTGTTTGATAACCTCTCCCATAGTTAGTCCTTCCCTTGTTGGAAACAAATCATTTTTAATGACTTTATCAAACTCTACTGCATCTAAATCTCTAAACTCTTGCAACCACTCTTTATGTTTTTTTTCTTTTAAAAGAGGAAGTGCCGCCGCCAAGGTTTCTTTTACATTTCCTAACACAGCTACAGCTGTTTTTACATTTTTATCAACTTCAGCAGGATCTATTTCAAAATGAATCACTTTTGCTTGTTTTGCATAACGATTTAAATCACCTGTAACACGATCATCAAAACGCATTCCAATAGCAATTAATACATCGCACTCATTCGTTAATTTATTAGGACTATAATTACCGTGCATTCCAACCATACCAACATGCAAATGATGTTTTGTTGGTAAAGCTGACAAGCCTAACAAAGTACTTGCTGAAGGAATTTCTGCTTTTTCTATAACAGCTTTAAACTCTTCTTCTGCCTCTCCTAGAATTACACCTTGCCCCCAAATAACAAATGGTTTTTCAGCGTTATTAATTAGCTCTACAGCTGCTTTCACACTTTGTATATCCATCGTTGGAACAGGTTGATAACTTCGTACCGAGGTACATTTTTTATATTCAAAATCAAACTCTTCAAACTGTGCATTTTTAGTGACATCAACTAACACAGGTCCTGGTCTTCCTGAGCGAGCAATGTAAAATGCTTTAGCCATCACCTCTGGTATTTCACTTGCTTTGGTTATCTGATAATTCCACTTAGTTACTGGAGTTGAAATTCCCACAATATCTGTTTCTTGAAAAGCATCAGAACCCAATAAATGTGTTCCTACTTGTCCTGTAATACATACCATTGGAGTAGAATCTATCTGTGCATCGGCAATACCTGTAATTAAGTTGGTTGCTCCTGGACCTGAAGTTGCTATCGCTACTCCTACTTTACCTGTAGCTCTAGCATATCCTTGTGCCGCATGTGTAGCTCCTTGTTCGTGACGTGTTAATACATGATTCAATTTATCTTGATATTTATACAACTCATCATATACAGGCATAATAGCACCTCCTGGATACCCATACAATAAATCGACTCCTTCTGCTAATAAACATTTTACTACAGCTTCTGCTCCTGTAATGGTTACTTTCTGTTTTTTCTCTAATTCTGTTTGTTGTTTCGTTTTTGTTTCCATAGTACAAGTGTTAAAATTCGTCGGTTACACATCCATTAGATGCTGATGCTACTGTTCTTGCATATTTATATAGTACTCCTCTTTTTACTTTTAAAGGTGGAGCAATCCATTCTTGTTTTCTCTTTGTTAATTCTCCTTCTGAAACATCAACATGAATCGTATTAGTTTCAGCATTAATGGTTATGGTATCTCCGTCTTTTACCAAAGCGATTACCCCACCTTCTTGTGCTTCAGGTGTAATGTGACCTACCACAAAACCGTGAGTTCCTCCTGAGAAACGACCATCCGTAATTAAAGCAACCTCTTTACCTAGTCCTGCTCCCATAATAGCAGCTGTTGGTTTTAGCATTTCTGGCATTCCAGGTCCTCCTTTAGGACCTTCATAGCGAATTACCACTACGTCTCCTTTTTCTACCTTTCCATCTCGTATTCCATCATTTGCCTCATATTCTCCTTCAAAAACTTTTGCCTTTCCTGAAAAATACAATCCTTCCTTTCCTGTTATTTTTGCTACGGAACCTTCTTTTGCTAAATTCCCATAAAGCATTCGTAGATGTCCTGTAGCTTTGATAGGTTGTTCTGTCGGCTTAATTACTTCCTGCCCTTCTGTTAAACTTGGAACTGCTACTAAATTTTCCTCCAATGTTTTTCCTGTTACAGTTAAACAATCTCCATGTAACAATCCTTTTTCTAGTAAATATTTTAAAACTGCTGGTGTACCTCCTACTTTATGTACATCTTCCATTAAGTATTTTCCACTAGGTTTTAAATCGGCTAAGAATGGGGTTTCATCAGAAATACGTTGAAAGTCTTCTAAAGTAAACTGCACATCTGCTGCTTTTGCTATAGCTAAAAAGTGTAATACTGCATTGGTAGAACCTCCCATAACCGTTACCAACCGTACTGCATTTTCTAAGGACTTTTTTGTTACAATATCAGAAGGTTTGATATCTTTTTCTAATAAAGCACGAAGTGCTTCCCCTGCCTTAACACATTCTTGTTCTTTATCATTACTAATTGCTGGGTTAGATGAATTGTAAGGCAAACTCATTCCCAAGGCTTCTATGGCTGACGCCATAGTATTTGCGGTGTACATTCCTCCACAAGCTCCTGCTCCTGGACACGCTTTTTCTATGACACTTTGATATTCTTTTTTTGTAATAGTTCCGGCAACTTTCTCTCCCCATGCTTCAAAAGCTGATACCACATCTAACTTTTTTCCTTCATGACATCCTGAGGCAATGGTTCCTCCATATACTAAAACTGAAGGACGGTTTAAACGCAACATCGCCATTAATGCTCCCGGCATGTTTTTATCACAACCCACTACAGTTACCAAACCGTCATATGACATCGCTTGTACCACCGTTTCCATAGAGTCGGCAATTACATCACGAGAAGGTAAAGAATAGCGCATCCCCGGTGTTCCCATAGAAATTCCGTCGGAAACGCCTATGGTATTAAATATCAACCCTACTAAATCTGCCTTTTCAGTTCCTTCTTTTACCAATTTTGCTAAATCGTTTAGGTGCATGTTACACGGATTTCCTTCGTACCCTGTACTTGCAATTCCAACCAACGGTTTTTCTAAATCTGATTTTGACAATCCTATGGCGTGCAACATGGCTTGTGCTGCCGGTTGCGTATCATCTTGCGTTACTTGTTTACTAAATTTGTTTAGTTCCATGTTAGCTTGCTTTTCGTTTTTGACGTAAGCCTAATACTTCGTCTTTATATAATTTCATTAGTTTGTGTCCGTGTGATTTTTCCCACGCTAGAGGAAATTGATAATCGTCTAGCGACTGTAATCCAACTACTTCGGCTGCAGTTCCTGTAAAAAAGCAAGCGTCTGCATTTTTTAATTCTTCTAACGTAAAATGCTTTTCTTCAACAGATATTCCTTCTTCTTTACATAAATCGATAACTGTAGCACGGGTAATTCCTGCCATAATATGACCTCTTGGTGGTGTGTATAACTTCCCATCTTTCTGCATAAAAACATTTGCCCCAGAACATTCAGCTACATTACCGTTCATATCTAATAACAATGCTTCGTCATAACCGTTATTTTTTGCTTCATTAGTTGATAGTATTGAGTTAGTATAGTGACCTGTTACTTTGGCTTCTACAAAACATGATTTTGGATTCGGACGTTGGAACGAAGACGTTTTTACACGTAGTAATTTATCTCCCATATATTTTCCCCATTCCCAGCATTGGATAACTAGATTTGTCTCTTTAGAAGTTAACAGACTCATATTTGCTCCAGTAGTAACTAACGGACGAATGTATGCATCTTTCAATCCATTACGTTCCAATAATTCATACGTAATTTGTGTTAATTCTTCTTCTGAGTAATTCAATTGAATATTCATTACCTCTGCTCCAAATTTTAGTCTTTTATAGTGTTCATAAGACTTAAAAACTCTGGTACCTTCGTTTGTATTATAAGCTCTTATTCCTTCGAAAACCCCGTTTCCGTAGTGCAAACTTTGGCTATATAAATTAGCTCTAGCATCTTTTGCCTTGATAAACTGTCCGTTATAAAAAATTACTGTTTCCTCGTTATAGTACATTTCTAGTTGTTTTTACTGTTCAAAATTATTTTTCGCTTTTAACTTACTTTCTTCTCTTTTCAGGTTTTAATGATTTTCATTTATCTACAAAAACATATAAACCTATATAAATCAAATACTTAACACAAACATGTTATGATATTCACAGGCATAAAAAAAGCCTGTATCTTGAGTTAGATACAGGCTTTCTTATAGGCAAAACTATCTGTATCAACTCGGTGGGGAGCTAATAATGACAATAATAATTACCACGATGTTAAAAATTTGACTCATATTTCTTGAAACTAAAAAAGGCTTCCTAAATTTAGGAAGCCTTTTTATAATTTATATTTTTAAACTATTAAATATCGCTTCCCTATCCTTGTGAAATAATCACAATGACAATAATAGAAATGATATTTAAAATTTGTTTTTTCATTTGATGTGACAAATGTTTGATTTTTTTTTTAGTTATCCTAATATTTTTTTGACTTTTTTATTTTTTATATAAAAAAAGCATCTCTTAACCTCTTGTTTTACTATAACTTATAAAGTTTTTTATTTTTAAATAGTAATTATCAAAAATTATTTTATAGATTTGCCCATTATGCAAACAAATAAAATATACAATAACATACCCAGTTTTTTAGTGCGGTCTTTCAACCGACGCTAGTCTTCGCTTTTACCCTAAACTGAGTATTGTATCATTTTATTTTTTACCTTTTGATTTTTATCATTTACATTTTTATACCGTTACTAACTTTAGTTATTGTTTTAAATAACACAGTTATTGTACGACCTATTTTTACCCGACGTCGCCCGTAAGGGTATTACTTCTTTTGGGAACCTAGGTGCGTCCGGTTCTTCTTTTCAAACCACCGGATTTTTAACAAAATGTTTATCTAAAATCAATTTCAATGAGAGTTGTTATTGCTGATCAATCGCATAGTAAGTATGCTGAAATTATTTGTCAAACTATTGACGAAGCTGCCCTGGTTAGAGGCACAGGAATTGCCAAAAGAAAACCAGAATACATCATTACAAAACTAGAAAATGGTAACGCAGTTATCGCTTTAGATGGTAATCAATTTGCAGGCTTTTGCTATATCGAGGCTTGGAGTCATGGCAAATTTGTAGCCAACTCTGGATTGATTGTTCACCCAAATTATAGAGGTATTGGTTTAGCCAAACAAATTAAGAAAGTAGTTTTTGAACATTCTAGAGCTAAATTTCCTAATGCTAAAATATTTAGTATTACTACTGGTTTGGCGGTTATGAAACTCAATAGTGAATTGGGTTATAAACCTGTAACCTTTTCTGAGCTTACTGAAGATCAATCTTTTTGGAATGGATGTAAGACCTGCAAAAACTATGATGTTTTACAACGTACACAACAAAAAATGTGTTTGTGTACTGGTATGTTATACGATTCTAACAAAAAAACTCAGAACATAAAAGTAAAAGAGAAAGTCTTTCAAAGACTAAAAAGAATTAAGGAAACCATCTTTCTAAAAAAAGACAAAAAATGAAAAAATTAGTAATTGCTTATAGTGGCGGATTAGATACTTCGTACTGTGCGGTAAGCTTATCAAAACAAGGATATGAAGTTCACGCTGTTAGTGTGAATACTGGCGGGTTTTCTTCCGAAGAAATTAAAAAAATTGAAGAAAATGCCTACACGATGGGTGTGGCTACCTATAAAAACATTAATGCAGTAACTGATTATTATAGCAAAGTAATTAAATATTTAATTTTTGGTAACGTGTTAAAAAACAACACGTATCCACTTTCTGTAAGTGCTGAAAGAATTGTACAAGCTATCGAAATTGTTAACTATGCCAAAAGTATAGGTGCTGACTGTATAGCTCATGGTAGTACAGGTGCAGGAAACGATCAGGTGAGGTTTGATATGATTTTTCAAACCATTGCTCCTGAAATTGAAATCATCACGCCTATTAGAGATTTACAGCTTTCAAGACAGGAGGAAATTGAGTACTTAAAAAGCAACAACATTGATTTGTCTTGGGAAAAAGCTAAATATTCTGTAAACAAAGGTTTATGGGGAACTAGTGTGGGTGGTGAAGAAACCTTGACTTCTGAACAACCATTACCTGAACATGCCTATCCTTCTCAAGTAACTAAAACAGTGCCTGAACAAGTAAAACTTTCATTTGTAAAAGGAGAACTAGTAGCCATCAATGATGATGAAAAAACTCCCGTGCAAAACATTGAGCAATTAAATACCCTAGCGTCTAAATTCGGAATTGGTAGAGACATTCATGTGGGTGATACTATTGTTGGAATTAAAGGTAGAGTTGGTTTTGAAGCCGCTGCAGCTTTAATTATTATCAAAACACATCACTTGTTAGAAAAGCACACCTTAACTAAATGGCAATTGCAGCACAAAGAATATTTGGCTAGTTTTTACGGGATGCACTTACATGAGGGTCAGTATTTAGACCCTGTGATGAGAGACATGGAAGCTTTTTTAGAGAGTAGTCAGTCAAAAGTTACGGGTGATGTTTTTGTTACCCTAAAACCCTATCATTTTACACTAGATGGAATTGATTCTCTACACGATTTAATGAATGCCAAATTTGGAAGTTATGGAGAGCTTAATAAGGGTTGGACTGCCAACGAAGCTAAAGGTTTCATTAAACTCTTAGGAAATCAGAACAAAATATATCAACAGGTTAATCAATAAATAGTTATCAGTGAGCAATTATTAATGAACAAGAAACAGATTGCCACTCCCAAAGTCTCGAAAACGCAATAATAACAAAACGTCATTCCGAACGAGGTACGAGGAGGAATCTTATTACAGTGAGTAAAAACCAGTATGAGACCTCTCACATTCGTTCGAGGTGACAATCAGAATAAAAACATCATTATGAGGAGTGATAACGACGTGATGAGCTCTAAAAAAATAACTGATAACAATACAAACAATATGATACAAGTAGGAATTATAGGAGGTGCAGGATATACTGCTGGGGAATTAATCAGGCTTTTATTACAACATCCAAAAGCTGCAATCAATTTTGTGTACAGCACTTCTAATGCTGGGAATAAAATAGCGAATGTCCATCAGGATTTGGTAGGGAGTACCAATTTATTATTCACCAATAAAATCAACGCGGCTGTAGATGTATTATTCTTATGCCTAGGGCATGGAAATTCTAAACAATTTTTAGAAGTGCATACCTTTTCTAATCACACAAAGATTATTGATTTAGGAAATGATTTCAGACTAAAAGCAGATAGTAATTTTCAAGGAAAAGAGTTTGTGTATGGTTTACCTGAACTTCAAAAAACAGCAATACAAGGAGCTTCATATATAGCAAATCCAGGTTGTTTTGCTACGGCTATTCAACTAGGGTTACTACCACTAGCTAATACTGATTTGTTACAAAATGATGTACATGTCAATGCGGTTACTGGCGCTACTGGTGCGGGAACTTCACTATCAGCAACTACTCATTTTACATGGAGAGATAATAACTTTTCGTACTACAAACCTTTTACACATCAGCATTTAGGAGAAATCAATCAAACTATACATACACTTCAGTCAAATTTTGAATCAGAGGTATTGTTTCTTCCTAACAGAGGAGATTTTTCAAGAGGTATTTATGCAACGTTATACACAGATTTTGAAGGAAGTTTAGAAGAAGCACAACAACTGTATTCAGACTACTATAAAGGTGCTATTTTTACACACGTAGCTAATAATGAACTACACTTAAAACAGGTAGTAAACACCAATAAGTGTTTAATTCATTTGCATAAACACGAAGATAAACTTTTAATAACAAGCATTATTGATAATCTATTAAAAGGGGCTTCTGGGCAAGCAGTCCAAAACATGAACCTGATGTTTGGCTTTCAAGAAGACACAGGATTACAACTAAAAGCCAACTATTTTTAACCCTCACAGAGGGATTAGGTAAACCAAGATGAATTGTCTTAATACAACAAGAAGTGAATAATACAAAATATATAATCTAAACTAAACTTTCTCAAATGAAAATAGCAATTATAGGAACAGGTAACTTAGGAAAATCGATTGCTAAAGGATTGATACAAAATAATTCCTTTTCTCAACTCTTCTTAACCAAGAGAAATATTGATGAATTAAATGAATTTAAAGATTTACCAAACATTTTTATTAGTTCAAATAATAAAGAAGTAATCGCACAATCTAATGTGTTAATCTTTGCCGTACAACCTGCACATTTTGAAGAAGTTTTAAAAGAAACTGCTCCATTATTATCTAATAATCATATAGTAATTTCTACTGTTACTGGTTTTTCTATTCAAAAAATGGAAAACCTTATTGGTTCAGATACTTCCATTATTAGAGCCATGCCTAATACTGCTATTGCCGTTGGAAAATCGATGACCTGTCTTAGTGGTAATACTCAAAAGAAGGAAGATTTGGAAATAGCTTCAACTATTTTCAATCAACTAGGAACTTCAATGATTATTCCTGAAAGTCAAATGCAAGCAGCCACCGTAGTGTGTGCCAGCGGTATTGCTTTTTGGATGCGTTTGATACGAGCTACCACACAGGCAGCCATTCAATTAGGTTTTGACGCCAAAGAGGCACAAGAACTTGCGATGCATACTAGTGAAGGTGCTGCCAGCCTGTTAATCGCTACAGGAAATCACCCTGAAGAAGAAATAGACAAAGTAACCACTCCAAAAGGCTGTACCATTGAAGGTTTGAATGAAATGGAACACAAAGGTTTAAGTGCCGCTTTAATACAAGGAATGGTTGCCTCATTCAACAAAATTAACACCATAAAAAAAGAAAACTAATGAGTTTATTTAATGTATATCCTTTATATGATATAACCCCAGTAACTGCCAACGACGTATATGTATATGACGATAAAGGAACTAAATATTTGGATTTATATGGCGGACATGCTGTAATATCTATTGGGCACTCACACCCAACTTATGTTAAAAATATTAGTGAGCAAGTAAGCAAACTAGGCTTTTATAGCAACGCTATCCAAAATCCGTTACAAGTTGAATTAGCTGACCAATTAGAAGAATTATCGGGTTGTAAAGACTATCAGTTATTCTTGTGCAATTCTGGAGCCGAAGCTAATGAAAATGCATTAAAATTAGCGTCTTTTCATACTGATAAGAAAAAGATAGTCGCTTTTAAGAATGCTTTTCACGGACGTACTTCTGCGGCGGTAGCTGCAACCGATAATCCTAAGATTGTAGCGCCTATCAATGCACAACAAGAGGTTATCTTTTTAGAATTTGAAGATTTAGCAGGCGTTGAAAAAGCTTTACAAGGCAACGATGTTTGCGCTATTATTATTGAGGTCATTCAAGGTATTGGAGGGTTAGACGAAGCTTCAACAAATTTTTACCAAGGGTTAGAAAAACTATGCAACCAATACAACACCATACTTATTGTAGATGAAATTCAGTGTGGTTTTGGTAGAACGGGTGATTTCTTTGCCTTTCAAAAACACGGCATTACTCCGCATATCATTTCTATGGCAAAAGGAATGGGGAACGGATTTCCTGTGGGCGGAATTTTAATTCATCCTAGTATTCAAGCTTCTTATGGTTTGTTAGGAACTACCTTTGGTGGTAATCACTTAGCTTGTGCCGCTTCCTTAGCTGTTCTTAAAACCATCCAAAAAGAACAATTGATGGAAAATGCATTGCAAATTACTGAATATTTTATGGAGCAAGCAGCTGCTATTCTACAGATAACAACTGTAAAAGGAAGAGGCTTAATGTTAGGTTTGGAATTCGATTTTCCTATTGCTGACCTAAGAAAAAACCTAATATTCAAACATCACATTTTCACTGGAAGCGCCAAGAATCCAAATTTATTAAGAATTCTTCCTCCATTAACTATTCAAAAACAGCACATCGATGTGTTTTTTGAGGCTTTAAAAAAGGAACTGTCATGAAGAAATACACCAGCCTAAACGACATTGAAAACCTTTCAGAAACTATTCAAAAGGCAATTCATTTAAAAAAGAACCCTTATCAGTTTACTGATTTGGGAAAACACAAAACCTTAGTTATGCTTTTTTTCAATGCTAGTTTACGTACTAGGTTAAGTACCGAAAAAGCGGCTAAAAACTTAGGTATGGAAGTAAGTGTGTTAAACATTACCAACGCTTGGAATATGGAATTTGAAGACGGTACTGTAATGAATTTAAGTACCTCAGAACATATTAAAGAGGCTGCCATGGTAATTTCTCAGTATGCTGATATCATTGCGGTAAGAGCTTTTCCTACCTTGAAGGACAAGGAAAAGGACAGTTCTGAAATTGTACTCAACAGTTTTGTAAAATATGCTACTGTACCTGTTATCAATATGGAAAGTGCTACTGACCATCCGTTACAAGCTTTGGCAGATGCGATTACTATTACAGAAACTAAAAAAGTTGACAAACCTAAAGTAGTATTGTCTTGGGCTCCACACCCCAAAGCGTTACCACATTCGGTTGCCAATGCTTTTGTACACCTCATGCACAACATGGATGTAGAATTTGTTATAACGCATCCCGAAGGGTATGAGTTAAACTCTGAAATTACAAAAGAGTTTCCTATAGAGTACAATCAAGAGAAAGCTTTTGAGAATGCCGACTTTATCTATGCCAAAAACTGGAGTTCTTTTAATGAGTATGGCAACATACTAAATGAAGACCCCAACTGGGTGATTACCAAAGAAAAACTAGGCAATGCTAAATTCATGCACTGCTTACCTATCAGAAGAAATGTAGTAGCAGAAGACGCTGTTTTAGATGGTGAAAATTCTATTGTGATTGAACAAGCCAACAACAGAACCTTTGCTGCACAGATCGTATTAAAGGAAATATTGAAAACAATGAACAGGAGTAATTAACTAATGAAAACTGTCTGTAAAAAGAAATAACGAATGAAAAAGCGGAAGTGCAAAGCGTAGCTTTAAGCACGAAGCTTTGAAAATGAGTGATGCGTAGCAATTTCCTCTTTACTGACTTGATTTTTTGGTTCATTTTTTATCAAGAAAAAATGAACAGATTATTAATATAAATAACAATAATTGAAGAGATGGTAAAAGGTAACCTTAATAAGATAACCACGTCGTTCATTTCGACTTTGCTCAATGACTTCCTCGTTATGACATCATTGCGAGCCTTTCGACTGTCGCTCAAGACAAGCTCAAGCGTGGGAATCTCTTTGTAAATACCGATTACTAAAAACTAAAAAATGAAAACCATAAAGATTGTTAAAATAGGCGGGAACATCATTAATAATGAAAAAGCCTTACATAGTTTCTTAGCTAATTTCGCTCAGTTAAAAGACCCGAAAGTGTTAGTTCATGGTGGCGGAAAACTAGCTTCTGAATTGGCTAAGCAACTCAACATTCCCGTAACTATGATAGATGGGAGACGTGTTACCGATGCACAAACATTAGACTTGATTACTATGGTATATGCAGGTAAAATAAATAAGCAAATTGTTGCGCAATTACAAGCAAATAATGCCAATGCTGTGGGATTTACAGGTGCTGACGGTAACACAATTGTATCAACCAAACGTCCTGCTGAACCTATTGATTATGGATTTGCTGGAGATGTGGTAAAAGTAAACCCTCAAGTAGTAACGGTATTAATTAATAACGAAGTAACTCCAGTATTTTGTGCTATTACACATGATACAAACGGACAATTGCTTAATACCAATGCCGATACTATTGCTGCTGAAATTGCCATAGGATTATCTGCTAACTTTAACACTGAACTGTATTACTGTTTCGAAAAACCAGGGGTATTAAGTGATATTACCGATGATACTTCTGTTATCGAACAAATCAAGTTAGAAACCTATACTCAGCTAAAAACCGACGGAGTCATTTTTGAAGGAATGCTTCCAAAGTTAGACAATTGCTTTCATGCTCTAAAAAACAACGTTCAAAAAGTACACATAGGCAATACAGCTATGGTATTCAATCCAACTATTAAACACACCTTATTAACATTATGACAATACAAGAACTTACTATAAAAGCCATTAACTTATTAAAAAACCTGATAGAAATACCTTCTTTTTCTTCGGAAGAAGAGCAAACCGCGCAACTATTAGAAAACTGGTTTCAAGAGTACAACATTCCGTATACCAGAACCCAAAACAATGTATGGTCAAAAAACAAACATTTTGATGATAACAAACCTACGCTGTTACTCAACTCACACCACGACACGGTAAAACCTAATAACGGCTATACCAAAGACCCTTTTAAAGCGATTGTAGAAGATGGTAAACTCTACGGATTAGGAAGTAACGATGCTGGTGGATGTTTAGTTTCGTTGTTGGCGACCTACACCCATTTCTACCAGAAAGAAAACTTGACTTATAACCTTGTTTTTGCAGGAACTGCTGAAGAAGAAAGCAGTGGTTCTAACGGTTTAAACGGATTACTAAAAACTTTACCAAACATTGATGTAGCTATTGTAGGAGAGCCTACTTTAATGAATTTAGCTATTGCTGAAAAAGGGTTGGTCGTTTTTGATGCTGAGGTTGCAGGTACACCGAGTCATGCAGCACATCCGAATCACGACAATGCTATTTATAACACTATTGAAGTATTGCAGTGGTTTAAAGATGTTGAATTTGAAAAAACATCAGAAACTTTAGGAGACGTAAAACTCACGGTAACACAAATCAATGCTGGGAAACAACACAATGCTGTTCCTTCCGAAGTAAAATTAGTGGTAGATGTTCGTGTAAACGACCAATATACCAATCAGGAAATCAGTGCCTTTTTACAAGAACACGCACCTTGTAAAATTCAACCACGCAGCTTGAATTTGAACTCATCATCAATACTAAAAGAACATCCTTTGGTACAAGCAGGTATTACTTTAGGAAGAAAAACCTATGGTTCTCCTACCCTATCTGACCAAGCAGTATTGAGCTGTCCATCGTTAAAATTAGGCCCTGGAGACAGCACACGTTCACACACCGCTGATGAATTTATTTATCTTCAAGAAATTGAGGAAGGAATTAAGTTGTATATAAAATTATTGAATAAAGTATTATAACAAGAATTGAGAAAAATGCAAGAATAAAGACTCTCTAAAGTCTTTATTCTAAAATAACCGTCATTCCGAACGAGGTACGAGGAGGAATCTCAAAAAAATGAGTTCCTAATAACTTTAAGACCTCTCACATACGTTCGAGGTGACATAATAAAATATAAAAAAATGAAACTTTGGGACAAAGGATTATCTATCGATAAAAAAATAGAACATTTCACCGTTGGAAACGACAGAGAAATAGACATACACATCGCACCGTATGATTTGCAAGCCTCGTTAGCACATGCAAAAATGCTAGCTTCCATCGGTATTATAACTACGGAAGAATTAGCACAAGTAACTACTGGAATTGCTACGCTACAACAACAAGTTGCAGACGGTACTTTTGTAATTGATACTCAATTTGAAGATGTACATTCTAAAATTGAATTCGAATTGACTAAAATGTGCGGTGATGTTGGTAAGAAAATTCATACCGCACGTTCAAGAAACGATCAGGTTTTAGTAGCGTTACAATTGTATTATAAAGATAGTTTACAGTTGATTTCAGATAAGACAAAAACGCTATTTAATACATTATTACAGTTAGCAGAACAACACAAAACCAAATTATTACCAGGGTACACCCACTTACAGGTAGCCATGCCTTCTTCATTCGGGTTGTGGTTTGCTGCTTATGCCGAATTGTTAATTGACGATTTACACCTAGTAAACGCAGCCCTAAAAACGGTAAATCAAAATCCGTTAGGTTCTGCGGCTGGATATGGTAGCTCATTCCCTATTGATAGAGAGCTTACTACCAAAGAGTTAGGTTTTTCCACTTTAAAGTACAATGTGGTAGCTGCACAAATGAGCAGAGGGAAAAGTGAACGAACCCTTACGATGGCATTAGGAAGTGTGAGTAATACCTTAGCTCGTTTTGCGATGGACATTTGCCTGTATATGAGTCAGAATTTTGACTTTATTTCTTTTCCTGATGAGTTAACCACAGGTAGTAGCATTATGCCTCATAAAAAGAATCCTGATGTTTTTGAACTCATTAGAGGAAAATGTAATAAGATTCAAGCGTTGTACACTGAAACCTTATTAATTACTAATAATTTACCAAGCGGGTATCATAGAGATTATCAGTTATTAAAAGAAAATATCATCAATGCTTTTGAAGAGCTAAAAGATGTGCTAGATATTTTTGATTATGCTATTCAGCAAGTTATTGTGAAGGATATTAACCTAAAAGATGAAAAATATAAATACTTATTTACGGTAGATAATATTAATACTTTAGTAGAAAAAGGTATGAGTTTTAGAGAGGCTTACCAAAAAATTGGTAATGAAGTTGTCAACGGTACGTATACACCTGATACTACTAAAAAACATACGCATGTGGGTAGTATTGATAATTTATGTTTGGATAAAATACGTGAGAAGCTTATACAGTAATTAGGGAACAATGGACAGTTATCAGTGAGTAGTAAACAATTCATTTTTTTACCGTCATTCCGAATGAAATGAGGAGTCTCATTAAATGAAACTACTGGTATTACCTATATTTTCTTACTTTTACTCTATGGATATAATCATCATCACCGGAGGAAGTAAAGGAATTGGTAGAGCCTTAGCCGAAAAATACGCACAAGAAAATTACAGAGTATACTCACTATCTAGAAGCATTGTTGACTTGGAAAATGTAGTACAGCTTTCTGTAGATTTATCAGATACCAAAGCCACACACAACACGTTTAAAATGTTATTAGATGAAATTCAGAAATTGGAGGTTTCATCGATTACCTTGGTGAATAATGCCGGTAGACTTGGTACCATAGCAAACCTAGAAAATATTCCTTCGGAAGATATTGCACAAAGTATGCAACTCAACGCCACTACTCCACTGATTTTATCGAGTTTGTTTATCAAAGCCACACAACCGCTGACCTGTAAAAAACAGATTATTAGTATTTCTTCAGGTGCAGCCGTAAAACCGTATGAAGGTTGGAGTATTTACTGTACGTCTAAAGCAGGTATTGACATGATGACCAAAACCATTGCTGCGGAACAAAACGAGCTTAAAAATGGTGTGAAATGCAATGCTATTTACCCTGGTGTGGTAGATACCAATATGCAAACTGATATTAGAAGTACCAATGAAAAAGATTTTAAAAATGTACAACGCTTTATCGATTTAAAAGAAAGCAACCAGTTGTACACTCCTGAGTACGTTGCAGAAACCATTTTTACCATAGACACCCAAAACAAACTACAAAATGGGGATATTGTGGATATTCGGAATTTTGAAAAATAATTTAACTTGATTCTTAACCTAAATTCTACTATCTTTCAGTAACGTTGAATATAAATCATTAAAACGGATTCATATTCTCAAACGAGTTGGCAAATATTTCCAAAAACTCGCCAAAAAGAATCGTTCATATTTATCATATATTCACTAAATGACAACCATATTAATTATTACCACAATACAAGCATGGTTCTTTTTAACCTTAATAATTAGCACAAAGAAATTAAAGCAAAGTTTTGACTACCTTTTAGCTACTTGGCTTTTCGTTATTGGTTTACATACTCTCATCTATTATTTAATGTATTCAAGTAATACAATTAATGTATATGGTGCTATTATAAATGCTGCTATTCCTTTTCTTCAAGGCCCATTTTTGTTTTTATATGTAAGAACCAAGTCCCTTTATAAAATAAGATTATCACTGATTGATGCGGTCCACTTTATACCCTTTTTTGCATTTATAATATTCCAAATAATTAATTCACAAGTCCTTTTCGGCAAACCTAGTAATGATCAACATCATATATTCATTGGATTTTTCCAAGACTTTAATCCATTCGGAATTTTCTTTCTTCTATCCCTCCCAATTTATATAGGATTGAGTTATTGGGTTTCTATAAAGGCCAGATCTCTAAATCCTGATAAAAGTATCTGGATTAAAATGTTGATTTTGTTTGTTGGTGGTATTTGGATATCTTCTGTATTATCTCTCTTAGTACCTAATTTAATTAATCATACCTTACAAGTTGGATTTAATTCTTTAATATTTATTTCACTTACAGGTTTTGTTTATTTCATAAGTTACTTTGGTATTAAGCAAAATATTTTCAGTACCGACATCCCTAAAATTGGTGCAATTAAGTACAGTAAATCTAAAATCCTTGACGACGAAGCCGAGTTAATATGGTCTAACCTTAATCAACATCTTAAGACAAAAAAGCCTTATTTAGATCCGAATATTAACCTCAATCAACTGTCCTCTCAAATGGGCGTTACTACGCATAAGTTATCGCAGGTTATTAATGCTAAATCCAACTTGAGTTTTAACGAGCTAATTAATAAGCAGAGAGTTGATGAAGTAAAAAATATGATAAATTCGAATGAATATAAAAATCTTTCCTTACTAGGAATGGCTTTAGAAGCAGGGTTTAATTCAAAGGCAACTTTCAATAGGGCATTTAAAAAAATCGAAAATTGTACTCCTTCAGAATATATGAAGCAACATTCCTCATAAAAAAAGATGATTTTTGGTCTCATCCAATAGGATGAGTCGATACTTTTAGCTCACTAAAATACATTTGAGTAAAAAATAAAAAATCATGAAACATCTATTATTACTTTTAATGACTTTGACATTTTCGATTTCGGCATGTCAATCAAAACAATCAAACAGCAAGCAAACAATAAATGAAACCCTAGAGCATCTAACACTTGCCGTTAACAGTAGAAACTATGACGCTATATCTAATTATTTAAGCGAAGATTATCAATATGAGGGCATGGCACGACCTAGATCTATCACTACTTTAAAACAGGTTATACAACAGTTTCCTAAAATTGAATCCTTGGTTATCGATAAGACCTCTATAAAAGAGGATGAGGTTCTTGTTGATGTAACTATTAAAACGGCCCAAAACTCTACTAAAAAGACAATTATTTTAGATAATGACTATAAAATTATACGTGCCGATATCGCAGCCATCTCTATGCAAGGACATAGTGCTTCCTCGAATAGTAAGACTAAAAAAGCAAATAAAAATACCACCTATAACTCTCTTTTTAAATCAATGCCTTTCCATATATCTGAAAATCAAATTGTTGTTGAGGCTACAATAAATGGAAAAAAGGGGAATTTAGTTGTGGATAGTGGTACCCCAATGGCTCTGATGCTAAACTCCAAATTTCAATCCTATAATCGTTCTAAATCAAAAAAGAATCCGATGGATGTATCAGGTGAAATGAGCAATACATATAAGGTAAATATTGAATCCTTTGAATGGAATGGACTTGTCTTTAATAATGTTGAGAGCATATCAACAAATTTAGATGATCTTGGCAGAAGGTTAAAGGTAAAATCATTTGCCGGAACAATAGGTTATGCACTTCTTAAACAATTCATTATTGATTTTGATTATGAAAATAATCAACTTAAATTATGGACAGATAGGGATTTAATAAAAAAACACTATGATATAAAACCTGAACAAATAGTTCCATTTACAATGGCTCACCATCTACCTGTAATCAAAGCTAAAATTGGTGATAAAGAATTTAGATTCGGTTTAGATAGTGGTGCCGAAACCAATATGATTGACCCTAGATGGAAAGATGATTTAGAGGGTAAGTATGAAATTATTGGTATGACAGAATTATACGGTGCAAGTACGAGTCAACGTAAAGTATTGAAAGTCTCTATGAGTAATTTTATTCTTAATAAAGAGTCTTATACAATGAATTTTATGTTTGCCGAACTATATGGTGGACAGCATGAGGCAACTATGATAGACGGATTAATTGGAAGCCAATTTTTAGCACATAGAAAAACAATAGTTAATTATATAGATAATGAGCTATACATTATTAATTGATGTAATGAAACTCTAAAGTAGTTATAACCAAACACAATAAAAATTTGTTGAGCCTGTAAAATATCAACATTTGCCTACAATGTATAACCGCAATTACACAGAAGATTTGGCTATGTCCAAATTCTCTTGGAATTGCTAGTGACAATGTTAAACCGAAAAAAAACGCTAATTTAACTCGTAACTGACGGTTATGCGAACCGTTGGCACACATTTTGATGCGTCCTGAAATAAGGCTACATAATTTAACACAATTATGTAGCCTTATTTCAGGACAAGACAGTAAAAAATTGCAGGAGGTCATAAATAATAAACCCTTTAAAATTGACAAAATTGACGCTATATGAAAATATATTAACAAATGTGAATCGTCATATTGAACTAGATGATGATGAAAGTGCTTTCTTTGTTTCCCTAATCCAAAAGAAAATTATTAAAAAAAAGGATTTTCTTTTGAAAAAAGGTCAAATTTGTGGAGCAGTCACTTTTGTTAACTCAGGATGTTTAAGGTCTTACTATGAAGACCATTCAGGCACTCATATCATTCAATTTGCAGAAGCCAATTGGTGGATAGGAGACCTAAAAAGTTATGTTAATGGTACTTCAGCACAATTGTATATTGACGCTTTACTAAAAACAGAAGTATTCCAAATTTCAAAGTCAAAAGTAGAAGATCTTTACAAACGTGTTCCAAAATTTGAACGCTTTTTTAGAATACAAATGGAAAATTCCTTAATAAATCATCAAGATAGAATTTTACAAAGTCAAACATTAAAAACAAAAACGAGATACGAAAATTTCGTAAAGACATACCCTTCTTTTCACCAACATATTCCATTGAAAGATATTGCAAGTTATTTGGGAGTGACACCAGAACATTTGAGTACTATACGAGCTAGATATTAAAATATCTTTTCTTAAGATTTCTTATTTTTTTTATATAATTATAGCGATAATTTTACTTTAACAATTATTTATTAAAAATACATCTTATGACATCTTTTAAACAAAATGAAATGAAACCAGCCTATTGTCTATTCGAAAATGTAAATATTACAGATTCAGCTAAACTTGAAGAGTACAAAAAAAATGTATTTCCCGTTGTAGAAAAATTTGGAGGAAAATACATTGTTGCAAGTGGGCAGATAAGAAATGTTGAAGGAGATTGGAATCCTCAAGTTTTGGTAATGATTCAATTTTCTACTTTTGAACAAGCCAACAAATGGTATGATTCTGAAGACTATAAAGAGTTAAAAACACTAAGACGTTCATCAGGAGAATTCAATGCCGTTATAATGGAGGCACTATAAAAGTAACAAAGTATAAAAATAATAGCGGTTTGGGTAAAAACCCAAACCGCTATTATTTTAATTAAATATATTTACAATCGAAAAGTATCGATATTTTATACGCTACTGCTCTTATACTAAATGTTAGCTACAATAAAAATTCACTCCTAAATCTTAAAAGATGAATTTTATCTTGACCAAATCTTTGATAACGTGGCACACCCAAAAAGAACTGCAAAAAATGTAATTAATTTATACAACGAAATAAGATTACATGTATCTTTAGATTATAAAACACCTAATATGCTATACAAATTATCAGCATAAATTGGAGGTTTCATCAATTACCTTGGTGAATAATGCCGGAAGACTTTGCACCATAGCAAACCTAGAAAATATTCACTCGGAAGATATTGCCAAAAGCATACACCTAAACACTACTACGCCGCTTATTTTATCGAGTTTGTTTATCAAAGCCACACAACAGTTAACCTGTAAAAAACAAATAATTAGTATCTCATCTGGAGCAGCCGTAAAACTGTATGAAGGTTGGAGTATTTACTGCACGTCTAAAGCAGCCATTGATATGATGACCAAAACCATTGCTGCGGAACAAAACGAGCTTGAACATGGTGTACAATGCAATGCTATTTACCCTGGTGTGGTAGATACCAATATGCAAACTGATATTAGAAGTACCGATGAAAAAGATTTTAAAAACGTACAACGTTTTATCGATTTAAAAGAAAACGACCAACTCTATACACCTGAATATGTTGCGGAAATCATTTTTACCATAGACACCCAAAACAAACTACAAAATGGTGTGGATATTCGGAATTTTTAAAAATAATTTAACTTGATTCTTATCCTAAATTCAACTACCTTTCGCTAACGTTGAATATAAATCATTAAAACGGATACATATTCTCAAACGAGTTGGCGGTAATTAAAAAAGATAGAAATGGGACTGTACGTGCAATCATTAGAAAATATTCCAGAAGTAATACATAAAGAGTACTTCATCTACCTGTTAGATTATGGTTGGAATGAACCATTAGGAGAAACGTTAATGAAGAACTCTGAAAATATGGCAAGAATTGCTGCTGAAAATGAGGCTGTAGTTATTCGAGGAATAAGAGGAATAAATAGAGTACATTTTGAAGATGAGGTTCTATCGTGGCACAATGTAAATGGAGAAAATGCCGAAGAGATTCTTCCTGCTATTTTGATTACAAATCGGCATCCAAGAAAGTTCAAAGAAAGTTACTCTTCAAATGGTAGAGATGAAATTGAAAAGAACTTAAAACTAATTTTAATACCTTTAAAAAAGTTCTGCAAATCAACATCTGAAGTGGCTACTCTAATTGAAAAATTATTTAATGACGTTAAGGAACAGAAAGATTTAGATGACTTTAGAGTATCAAAAGAAATAAGAAAAGGAACTGGCAGAGCGCTTGCTGATGCCATAATCTTGGAGCCCAATTTTGCAGGTATGGGATTTAATTTTAATAAAATGATAGAATATTTTAAGAATAAATAATTACCGCCAACATGGTGTATATGCTATACTCTTCGGGATACGGCACATACACCATGTTGGCGAAACTTTTAATACGCATCCACATCCACAATAAAGCGGATCTGTCTAAAATCTTTGACCGCTTCAAACGTATTTTTAATTTTTTGTAGTTGCTCTTTGGTTTTTCCTAATGATTGTTTCGGTGGAATTTTAATCACTAAATTCTTAATATACTGGTTTCGAATACGAGAAACCGCAGGTGCTGTAGGTCCTAATACATTTTCATGAAACACATTTTGTAACGCTTTTGCTAACCAGTTGATACCGTTATCAACACGCGTGTAATCTTTATGTTTTAGGGTAATTTTTATTAAACGATAGTATGGCGGATAATGAAACTGCCAACGATCTTGCAATTGTTCTTTATACATTTCTGTATAATTGGTCGTAGATACCTGCTGTAAAATTTGATGATACGGGTTGTAAGTTTGTATGGCTACATTCCCTTGTTTTTTAGTACGTCCTGCCCTACCCGATACTTGTACCATTAGCTGAAAAGCGCGCTCATGGGCTCTAAAATCAGGGAAGTTGAGCATAGAATCTGCATTCAGGATTCCTACCAGCGATACATTTTCAAAGTCCAATCCTTTAGAAAGCATTTGCGTTCCTACCAAAATATCAATTTCTTGGGCTTCAAAAGCCCCAATAATCTTTTGATACCCATATTTACCGCGTGTAGTATCCAAGTCCATTCGTCCAATGGTATGGTTTGGAAATAGCTCTTTGAGCTCCAACTCTATTTGCTCCGTTCCAAAACCTTTGGTGTCTAAAGTAGCACTTCCACAAGCTCCACAACTGTTCGGCATCGCACGTTGATAATGGCAATAGTGACATTTTAATTCCTTACGGAATTTATGATAGGTTAAACTCACATCACAATTCGGACATTGAGGAGAAACACCACAAGTTGTACACTCTACCACAGGCGAAAATCCACGTCGGTTTTGAAATAAAATAACCTGTTCTTTTTCCTCCAAGGCTTCGGTAATCATTTTTAACAAGCGATCAGAAAAATGACCATTCATTTCCTTTTTTCGATGCTTTTCTTTAATGTCTATCAGCTCGATTTTAGGCAGTTGAATGTTTCCAAAACGACGCGTTAATTCTATAAATCCGTATTTGTTTTGCTCAGCATTAAAATAACTTTCTATCGATGGTGTTGCAGAACCTAACAATACTTTTGCTTGGTGTAAATGTCCTAATACTACTGAAGCATCACGTGCGTTGTAACGTGGTGACGGTTCAAATTGCTTGTACGACGTTTCGTGTTCTTCATCTACTACAATCAACCCTAAGTTTGAAAACGGTAAAAACAACGAAGAACGCGCTCCTAAAACAATTTGTGCTTTTGGTTTATTTTCTAATACATTATTCCATACCTCTACCCGTTCGTTCATCGAATATTTAGAGTGGAATACTGATATAAAGTTTCCAAAATAGTTTTGTAAGCGGGTAATAATTTGGGTTGTTAAGGCGATTTCTGGTAGTAAAAACAATACTTGTTTTCCTTCAGCAATCACTTCTTTAATCAGTTTTACATAAATTTCTGTTTTACCAGACCCTGTAACCCCGTGCAATAAGCTTACTTGTTGTGTTTCAAAAGAAGTTTTTATTTGCGTAAACGCTTCCTGTTGAAACTCATTGAGTTCTTTTATCTGATTCGTATCTCCTTGATAATTGATACGATCGGTTTGAATATGATAAAACTCAAAAATATCTTTCTCTACCAACGCTTTTAAAACTGTAGAAGAAGCTCCTGATTGTTCTTCTAAATTCTTAGCTTTTATCGGCTTTTTAGAAGCTGCTAACTGAAAATACGTCAATACAGCTTCTCGTTGTTTTTTTGCTCTTGAAAGTTCCTCTAAAAGCGTTTGTAAGCCCTCATTCGAAGCATAATTGTTATGTAACCGAACATACTTAACCAACTTAGGTTTGTAGGTTTCGTAAATTTCTTCTTTAATGTAAATCGCACTCTTCTCAATCAATCCATTAATAATGGGTAGCACAGTTTTCTTTCCTAAAATATCAGCAACTTGATGAATGGTTAGTTGCGATTGATGCTGTAAAGCTTCAAAAATTAAAAACTCTTCATCGGTTAATATAGGTTCTTCTTCAAAGTTTTCGTTTTTATAGATAATCGTTTCACTTTCTAACAAAAATGCTGACGGTAAGGCTGCTCTGTACACATCGCCTAACGAACACATATAATAGCTCGAAATCCACTGCCAATGTTTTAATTGGTGTTCATTTACAATAGGGCAGTCATCTAATATTTGATGAATGTCTTTGGCTTCATATGCTTCGGGTGCATTTTGGTGAATATTGAACACCAATGCGGTATATATTTTACTTTTTCCGAAAGAAACTGCTACACGCATTCCTTTTTTTAAAAAAGAAGCTTCTGCTTTGGTTACCGAGTAGGTAAACGTTTTTTGCAACGGAATGGGCAATATGACGTCGATGAAGTGAATAAAATTTTCTTTTTAAATTAAATCAAAACTACACAAAAATGAGTACATAGCTTCTATATTTATGACTTCTCTAGAATGGAAAAATAAGAATAGTTTTTAAGGAGTTTAACAGGTCTATAATTAATCACTTATCATTTCTAAGTACATTTTTTCTACTTTTTCTCTTGCCCAAGGGGTTGTTCTTAAAAATTTTAAGCTCGATTTATAGGTTGGGTTGTTTTTAAAAGCATTAATATTCAACATTTCTCCCATTTCCTCCCAACCATACTCTAAGTATAGCTCTTCTAACATGGTGGCTAATTTTATTCCGTGAAGCGGATTATTTGGTTGTTCTTGACTCATAGCGCAAAGGTAAAGATTCTACTGTAGTAATTCGTCTAACAAAATTCTAATTTTATTACTATTCCAATCAGCTGGTCCTCTTTTATCAACCATAATAGTTCCATTCTTATCTAAAATAAATGTAGCTGGAATGGTATTACTTACTAATTGATCTGGAACTTTTGATAAAATGTTATAGGTTGGTAAATCGTAGCCTTTGTTTTTATAAAAAACATCAATTGTTGTCCAATCTTCATTACTCACAAATATAAATTGAACCTTGTCTTTGTAATCTTCGTATAGTTTTTGAATACTTGGCATTTCTGCAATACATGGTGGACACCAAGTTGCCCAAAAATTCACAAAAACTACTTTATTTTTTGTTTCATTAAAATCTATATTCGTAGTATTTAACCCTTTTAATTTCCAGTTATAGTCTACTAGCTCTTCTCTTTGTTCTTCAGTAGTGGTAGAAGGTGAAAACGAAACCAACCTAATAAAATATACTTTGGTTGGCGGATATAGTAACAAGCCTATAATAACGACAAATACAATGTTTGAGATTGTTTTTCTGTTGAATTTCATTAAGTTTCTTTTAGATTAAACGTTGTTATCTGTCGTTATGAGTATTATTCTATTACAAAGTGTGGGTGCTTTCTTTATTAATCTAAATCAGGCAGTAAAAAATCATTTAGAACGCTTTTTTTAGCCATCGTTTTCTCAATATTTTTAACAGTTCTTGGGGCTTCTGCTGATAGGTTTACAGGGCCGTTTTTTGTAATTAAAATATCATCTTCAATTCTAACTGCAATTCCCCACCATTTTTTATCGCAAGGGCTTCCTTCAGGGATATAAATACCAGGTTCTACTGTAATAACCATATTTTCTTTAAAAGCACCATATGTTCCTGGATCATGAACATCTAAGCCTATGTGATGAGAAGTACCATGTGGAAAATAGCTATGTTTTGCTGAAGGAGAACTAATAATACCCAAAGCTGCTAATCCTTCATTAATAATCTGCTTTGTTGCTTCCCCTGGTTTCCAAAATTGATTTCCAGGTTTACATACTTTGATTCCTGCGTCTTGTGCTTTTAAAACTAATTCGTAAATAGCTTTTTGTTCTGGTGAAAACTTACCGTTTGCTGGTATGGTTCTGGTTACGTCTGCTGTGTACCCTCTGTATTCAGCTCCTAAATCCATTAAAACTAATTCATTTCCTAATTTGGTTTTGTTATTTTCTATGTAATGTAAAACACAACCATTGTTTCCTGCGCCTACTATAGACGGATAGCCTTCATACTCTGCTCCGTATTTTTTATACACAAACTCATGAACTCCTTGAATTTCTGTTTCAGACATGTGTGGTTTCATTGCTTTCATCACTTCTATTTGTCCAATAGCTGAAATTCGTATTGCCTTAGTTAACAGTTTTAATTCTTCTTGTGTTTTTACTTCACGCATTTCAGCAAGTGCTGTAGGTAAAAACTTAATATCTATATTTGATTCATTATTTTGAAGCTTTATTTTTATTTTTTGTTTGAGTTCTCTTCTTAATCCATCATCTGTAGCATTTATATACTCTTTTATTATTGGGTCTTTTTTATATTCTGGATAATTCTCTAAGTTTTTAGATAATTCCTTAGCCACTTCTTCTAATTTCGCATCCGGCACATTTGCTATAGCCTTATGAATATACGCTATATTTGGGTCTTTTAACACACTATCATTATATCTAGATTGCTTTTTAAACGCTTTTACTAAATCGTAAATTTCTCCTTTATCCCTTTCTGAGTTTCTATAATCATCATTAAACTTTAATATGTTTACTTTATTGAAACTTTTAAAATTAATAGGATCTGTAACAAATTCTTCTGATGTTTTTGCCATCGCAAAACCTAATTCTTTTTTTGCTCCTTCTACTCCTAAACGTTTTCCATTCCACATTTCAAATCGAGGGTCTTTTTTTGGTACATATAATAATTCATTATAACTATTTCCTTCAGCGTCTTTTTGATTTTCAGAAAATAGTACCAAAACTGCATTGGGTTCTTTAAATCCGGTTAAATAATAAAAGTTAGGGTCTTGATGAAATACATAATCTACATCATTTGCTCTATTCCGGGTTGGATTCGCAAAAACAACAGCTATAGAATTTTTAGGCATTTTTGATCGTAAAATTGCTCTTCGTTCTTTATGAAAATCAGCTGGCAAATAATCTGTTGGAATTTGTGCTGATACAACAACACATATATTTAGTAAGAAAAGGGTAGATAATAGTTTTTTAAACATCGTGATAAAATTTGTTACTCTCAAATGTAGTATTCTATTATAGAATAAGGAAAATATTAACAAACATTTAGGTAATATTGTCTTATAATATTACACAGATTCACCCATATTGTTTGCTAATTTTTCAATACTTTAGCATCACTTTTTTAAAACAAACAATACACAATAATGAAACCTACATAAATAAAACATATCATACTTATGATTGTTTTATTCATCAAAGGTTACATGCGTTAATAAAAACAATAAAAAACAAACACATGAAAAATACAGCTTTATCACATGTACATGAAGCTTTAGGAGCAAAAATGGTTCCTTTTGCAGGTTATAATATGCCTGTACAATACGAAGGAGTAACTGCTGAACACGAAACTGTTAGAAAAGGAGTTGGTGTTTTTGATGTAAGTCATATGGGAGAATTCTTTTTAAAAGGAGAAAATGCGTTGGCTTTAATTCAAAAAATTTCTTCTAATGACGCTTCTAAATTAGTTCCTGGAAAAGCGCAATATAGCTGTATGCCTAATGCAGATGGAGGAATTGTAGATGATTTAATTATTTACATGATTGCTGAGAATGAGTATATGTTAGTAGTAAATGCTTCTAATATTGAAAAAGATTGGAATTGGATTTCTCAACATAACGATTTGAATGTTACTATGGAAAATCGTTCTGAAAACTGGTCACTTTTAGCTATTCAAGGACCTAAGGCTGCGGAAGCAATGCAATCGTTGACCAGTGTAGATTTATCGAATATAAAATTTTATACTTTTGAAATTACTAATTTTGCTGGAATACCAAATGTTGTGGTTTCTGCTACTGGGTATACTGGCTCTGGTGGATTTGAGGTGTATGTAAAGAATGAAGATGTTGAACAACTATGGAACAATGTTTTTGAAGCTGGTAAAGACTGGGGAATTAAACCTATCGGATTAGCTGCTCGTGATACCTTACGTTTAGAGATGGGGTATTGTTTATATGGTAACGATATTGATGATACTACTTCTCCTTTAGAAGCTGGCTTAGGTTGGATTACTAAGTTTACAAAAGACTTTGTAAATGCTGAAGCTTTAAAAGCTCAAAAAGAAGCTGGTGTTACTCGCAAATTAGTTGCTTTTGAATTAACAGAGCGTGGTGTTCCTCGTCATGATTATGAAATTGTTGATGCTGACGGAAACAATATTGGTCGTGTTACATCTGGTACTATGAGTCCTTCATTAGGTAAAGGAATTGGATTAGGGTATGTTACGAAAGAGAACTCTAAGGTTGATAGTGATATTTTTATTCAAGTTCGAAAAAAACAAATTCCTGCTAAGGTAGTTAAACTTCCTTTCTATAAAGGTTAATAATACTTCTAAAAAAAAAGCAGCTTTTTTTTAAAGCTGCTTTCTACTCAGTAATTAAAATATGACTGTTAATTAGTTATTTTTATCTTCTTCTTTAGATACTTTATTCCAAATTTTCACTTCGTCATCAGCGGTAATTCCTTCTAAAATTTCAACATTAACTCCGTCTGAAATACCTAATTTAACATCTCTTCTTTCAAATTCTTGATCTCCTTTCTTTACTTCTACATATGGCTCTTCTGTTTTTCTATCAAACTGTAATAAAGCCTCTTTTATAGACAAAACACTATCTTTTTTATTTAGAACAATTTCTGCATTAGCACTATATCCTGCTCTAATAAAATGTTCTTTATCTAAAGAAACATCTGCTTTAATTTTAAATTGTACTGCTCCTCCTTCGTCTGTACCTTTTGGTGCAATAAAATTTAGTATTGCAGGGAATTTCTTGTCTTCTATAGCTCCTAAAGCTACTTCTATATTCGTTCCTTTTTTTAATTTACCTACTTCAGATTCATCAACTTGACCTTCAAAAATCATTTTTGTCATATCAGCAATAGTAGCAATCGTGGTTCCTGCGTTGAAGTTATTAGATTGAATAACTTGATATCCTTTTTTTACAGGAATCTCTACTACCATACCAGAAGTTGTTGCTCTAATATTAGTATTTGCTCCAGAAGAACCAGCAGATCCTCTTTTTATGATTTGATAATCATTTTGAGCATTTTTTAAGTCATTCTTTGCTTGATTATACGATAACTGTGATGCTTCAAACTCTTGGCTAGAAATAACACCTTTATCGAAAAGTTTTTTATTTCTATCGTATTGAGTTTTTGCATTTTTTAGTTGAATTTCTACTGAATTAATTCTTCCTCTTGCACTTTGTAATGATTGTTCATTGGGTACCACTCTAACAGTTGCTAATAAATCTCCTGCTTTTACTATAGCTCCTTCTTCTACAACAATTTTATCTATAATACCTGCTATTTGAGGTTTAATTTCAACCTCTTCTAAAGGAACTACTTTTCCTGTAGCTACGCTCTTTTTTACAATAGTAGCTTTAAAAGGTTTTTCTGTTTCATATTCAATTGGAGATGCGCTGTTTTTCTTGCCAAACCATATTAACACTGCAATTAATGCTAACGCTATTCCTCCGAAAATGATAATTCTTTTCATTTGTATCTATTTATATTCTTGTTAATTGATTTTTTATTCTTCTCTTAATGCTTCTATTGGTTGAATTATTGTTGCCATGTAGGCAGGAATAAAACCTATTAAAGTTCCTAATGCGATTAATACAGCATAGGCTATTAGTACTATGGGGATATCTACCGTTGGATTCGTTAATAAATCAGCTGCATCTATTGCCATTAATATCAAACCTCCTGCTATGATTCCTAGAGACCCTGCTAACAAGGTTAAGAAAACCGACTCTAAAATAATTTGTTGTCTTATTTTCCCTGGTGTAGCTCCTAAGGCTCTTCTAATTCCAATTTCCTTGGTTCGTTCTTTTACCGTTATTAATAAGATATTACCAATAGCAAAAACTCCTGCTATTAAGGTTGCAATCCCTACAAACCACGTTAAAAACTGCATTCCTGTTAAAAAGCCTGTTACTTTAGCTATTTCTTTTCCTAAATTAAACCCTCTAAAGGCTCTATTATCATCAGGATGAATTTTATGTAAGCTACTTAACAACACTTTTACATCTGATTCTACTTGCTCTATATTATATTCTGGTTTTCCTGTTATAACCATCCAACGAAATTTATCTCCTTGGTTATAAACAAGTCGAAATGTGCTAAATGGTATATGAATATTATTGGTACCTTCAAATCTACTAGGTTTATATACTCCAATTACCATATAACCAATATTATTAATTTTAATGTAAGAACCT
Source organism: Tenacibaculum sediminilitoris (assembly GCF_964513795.1). NCBI lineage: Bacteria > Pseudomonadati > Bacteroidota > Flavobacteriia > Flavobacteriales > Flavobacteriaceae > Tenacibaculum > Tenacibaculum sediminilitoris. The sequence continues at coordinate 331,916 of NZ_CAZEQR010000011.1, forward strand.
AAGGCTTCTTCATCTTTATCAAATAATTGTTTATAAACTTCATCACTTATTACACAAACTTTTTTATTTTCATTTATGTCTTGTTGGTTTATAAATCTTCCTACTGTTAATTTTTTTTTCTGTACTTTGTCTAATAAAGGGTAATCTCCAAAAACTGTTAAATTAGCTGTTTTAAGACCATATATAACTTGGCTAGAGGTTACATTTCTAGGCACAACAAATTCTACACCTTCTATTTCGCTTCTTATTTTTTCTACATCACCTGTTGTTAAGTTGATCTGTCTTCCTTCTTGAAATCCTTTAAACGGTTTAGATGTTTTGCTTCCAGACATAAAAACACTATTCGTTGCAAAATCACCAAACATGCTATTAAACCCGTTTTCAATTCCTTTAGCGGCACCTAAAAGACCTACCAATAAAAGTATTCCCCAAAAAGCACCAAATATTGTGATGGCTGTTCTTGTTTTGTTTTTACGAATACTTCCGTAAATTTCTTGCCAAGTATCTTTATCAAATAAAAACTTCATAATTAATCTGCTCTTAGTGCTACAATTGGTTTAATTCTTGCCGCTTTCTTTGCTGGTAAATATCCTGCTATCATTCCTGCTAAAATTAAGGTAATAGTAGCTCCAACAACTACTGGTGTTGATACTCCTGGGTTTAGTATAAAGTATTTTTCTAAGCTAGGACCTGCTAATTCTAATATCCCTACCCCTAACATTAAACCAAAATACCCTGATATTGCGGTGATTAAAATGGCTTCTAGCATAATCATTGATACTATAGATTTTGGTGTTGCTCCAATTGCTTTTCTTATTCCTATTTCTTTAGTACGTTCTTTAACAATATATACCATAATATTACTTATACCTACCACTCCAGCTATTAAGGTTCCGAATCCTATAATTAAAATTAGAATACTTAATCCTACCATCATACTCGAAACTTCTTTATTACCTGAAGCATAGTTATTAATTCCTATTCCTCTTTGATCATTAGGTGAAACTTCGTGTTTCTTCTTTAATTCTCTATGCATTTTACTACTAAAGGCAAGAGCTTCATCTATACTCATTTCAGGATTATAAGTCATACCTAACTGATCTACATAATCATTATTACCATAAATTTGCTGCATGGTTGTAAATGGGATGTATATATAACGTTCATCACTATCTCCTCCAGGGTCAGAAAACACTCCTATAATTTTATAGATAATTCCCCCAATGTTTAGTTGTTTTCCATAAGCACTTATTTGACCAAATAAATCTTTCTCAACCATTCGACCAATAACAACTACTTTTGCTTTTTCATTAATATCACGAATGTTTAAAAAACGTCCTTCGGTAACTTCAGCTGACTCTAATAAATCATATTTTGGGTATACACCTCTTATCGTATAGTTATCTTCTTCTGTTTTATAAACTACTTTTGCTGTTCTTTGTAGTCGAGGACTAATCATTTGAATTTTATCAGCATATTTTTCTTTTAAAAACTCAAAATCATCATTTTTAAACTGAATTCTTCTACCTATTTGATGTCCTTTATAAGCTTTTGTTGTTGTATTAGTCCATATGTATATAGAATTAATAGCATCTTTTGCAAATTCGTTTTTAAACGTGTTTTGAAGTCCATTACCTATTCCAAACAATAAGGTAAATAGTAAAATTGCAAAAGCTACTGTAAAACCTGATAAAGCAGAACGCAATTTGTTTTTACTTATACTTTGAAATATTTCTCTCCAGCGATCTAAATCAAACATAATTAAATTGCTTTTGCTTTGTTTATTGCTACCTCTGTTAATTCATCACTTATAATGACTCCGTCTTTTAAACGAACAACTCTATTGGTTTGTTCTGCCACTTCTTCTTCGTGTGTAATTACGAAAACCGTCATTCCTTCATCGTTAATTTCTTTTAACAAGTCCATAACCGAATCTGTAGTCGTTGAATCTAAGGCACCTGTTGGTTCGTCAGCTAATACAACTTTGGGTTTTGTTACCAAAGCTCTTGCTATTGCTACACGTTGCTTTTGACCACCTGAAAGTTCATTTGGTAAATGATTTGCCCATTCTTTTAACCCTACTTTCTCAAGATATTCTAGAGCCGTTTCTAATCGTTCTTTTCTAGGAATTCCTTTGTAATATAATGGTAACGCTACATTTTCTAAGGCTGTTTTGTACGATATTAAATTAAATGACTGAAAAACAAACCCTAAAAACTTATTACGTAATACAGCTGCTTTCTTTTCATTTAGATTCTCAATTAGCTGTCCGTTTAAGTAATACTTTCCTTCATCATGCGTATCTAATAAGCCTACAATATTTAGTAATGTAGATTTTCCTGATCCTGAAGATCCCATAATAGATACAAATTCACCTTCTTTTATATGCAAGTTTAATCCTTTTAAAACATGAAGTGAATCTTTTCCTATAGGATAGGATTTGTGAAGATTTTCTATTCGAATCATAGTGTTAGTTAATTTTTAAACAAAATAAATACTGACCTTTATAAACTACTTAAATTATTGTTAAATCATTATTTACTTTCTTACAAGACGCTTAATTTTGGTTTATGTTACAAATTTATCTTTTAATTTTTATAAAAAACTAAATATGAACAACTTGCCTACCAATAAAAAAGTAATTTTGTTTGATGGTGTCTGTAATTTTTGTAGTGATAGTGTATTAAAAGTTATAAAATATGATACTAAAAACAAGTTTTTATTCACTTCTTTACAGTCTGATACTGGTAAAGAAATTACACAGTATTTGGGTGTAGACACTTCTAAGGTTGATTCTATTATTTTATACGAACCAAATGTATCTTATGATATTAAATCGAACGCTGCTTTGAAAATAATGAATTCCTTTGGAGGTGTTTGGAAACTTACTCAGGCTTTTTGGGTACTTCCTGAAGGGTTTAGAAATTTAGTATATGATTTTATTGCTAAAAATCGTTATAAATGGTTTGGTAAAAAAGAAGCCTGTATGACTCCTTCTAAAGAAATACAAGAAAAATTTTTATAAAAAACAAGCTCACCGTATTGGTAAGCTTGTTAGGTAAAGGAACTTTTCCTTAGTTAGTGATTTCCTCAATACTTGAGATTAAAATAAAAAATGGGGGGACTTTATAATTTAAAAAAATAAACGAACTCCTAACTTATAATTTCTTCCTAGGGTTGTATATCCTAAAGTTTCTTGATAATCTTCATTTAAAATGTTAGTTACTCCTAAAAATAACTTTACATTATCGTTTAACTTATGATTAGCTAAAAAATCCAACAACGAATATGACTCTAATGAAACATTCTCATAAGGGAATCCTCTAAAATCTGTATCATCTCTATCACTAACATATTGGTAATTTAACGACAAGTTAGTAGCTTTGATTTCATAATTTACTCCTGCGTTAATTTTATGCTTTGGAATTCTAATTGCTGTTTCTTCATTATTTGTGTAGGTATAATTAGTATTCAAACCTAAACTTTCTAATAATTTATAATTTACATTAAACTCAACCCCATTTACAACAGCATCACCAATATTGTCCATTGTATAAGTTGTAGGATTGTATGCAATTATATTTTCTATATCTCTATTAAAATAAACAGCATTAAGTACTAATGAATTTAGCTTATACTCTACTCCTCCTTCATAAGTTACACTCTCTTGTGGTTCTAAATCAACATTCCCCCAAGAAGCATATAAATCTTGAACAGAAGGAGCTATAAAAGCTGTACTGTATGATGCTAAGAACTTAACATACCCATTTTCTTGTTTTATTCTATAAGATGGATTCATGTTATATACAAAATGGTTACCATATTTATTATGGTTGTTCAACCTAACTCCTGCATTTACGTTCAAACCAAAATCTGATACATAAACAGCGTTCACATATGGGTCTATCAATTTTGTTGTTGGTTCCTCTGAATACTCAGTCTTCGTTAACTCAGTTTCTCCATAAGGAATTGAATACGTTTCAATTGTATTATGTTGAAAGTTAACCCCAGCTAAAAAGTATATTTTATCAAATTCATGCTTTAAAAACGCATCAGCTATATAGTTTTCACCTTTGCTTATTCCTGGATATTGAGTATTAACTCTATCTGAATCATACTTACTATAGGCCATGTTTATTTGTACACTTCCATTTCCGTATTCATATTTAGGAGATAAACTTACTCTATAACTTTTGTCTAATGAAACGTTATCAGCATCTGCGAAAGAGCCTCCATCATAACTATTCGTAAATTCACTATAACTTCCTAGAGTATTGATAGAAAATTTGTCATTAAACTTGTACCCTAACTTCACATTTGTAGAAATGCGTTGGAAAGGATCTTTTTTAAAAGTTTCTCCACCTTCTGCTCTTGCTGAAGAGGTTCCTTTTGTATCTAAAGAAGAAAAGCTTACTAAATAGGTAAAATCATTGATTTTCCCATTAACATTTGCTGAACTTTGAATGCTTGTACCACTCCTAGTGTTTTGGTCATTATTTGTTCCACCAAACAGCGATAATGCTACATTTGTTTTATTTGATGTTGCTTCTTTTAACTTAATATTGATAACTGCCGTTGCAGCTCCTGTTCCATATAAAGTACTTGCAGCTCCTTTAATTACCTCTATAGATTCAACATCATTTAAGTCTAACAATCTTAAATCAAAACTTCCAGAGCTACTTGATGGATTAGATACTTGAATTCCATCAATTAAAACGACCACTTCTTTAGTGCTTCCTCCTCTAACAAAAACTCCTAAAGTTTGTCCTGGAGAACTTGTGTTTCCGTTTATTTCAATTCCTGAAATACTATTAATTAAATCAACAACGTTTTTACCACTATTTCTTTCAATAGTTTCTGCTGTTATTTTATGAATAACTTTTCCAGAATTTTCCTTTTTTAAATTGAATTTAGAATCTGAAATTACAACTTCATCTAGTTGTATTGTTTTTTCTTGTTCTTGCGCATTGATATTAAACGCAAAACTTGATGTTAAAACACTTAAGTAAAGTACTTTTTTTTTCATTACTACTTAATCATTAAAGTTTAAAATCAGGAAAAAAATAAGCGTAGAAAAAACCACACCCAAACTTTTATCCCGAAAGTTCGAATTACATATTGAGTCTTGGCAGGTCTCCTGGCTTGCGTCTTGTAACTTACCTTCCCATTAAAAAAACAGTGGTTTAAGTGAATGTTACAAGCTTTGTAGCTTACAGTTGCGGGAACAGCTTCGGTTTTACACCGAATTCCCTTTTAATTTTCTTTAAAACGATACTTAAAGAAAAACCAAAAATCAAGGCAAATGTATAGTATTCTTATAAATTAGCAACCATCAAATCTTGATAATTTACGAATTTTGTTTTTAAGTTCTCTGGAAGAGTATAATACGCTGGATGAATCATTTTTGCTAAACATTCTATTCCTCCTACCAAGGTACCGGCAGACGATTGTGTAAACATGGCGAAGTCAGCAATATACACTTGTTTATTTTTTACAGCTCTCAAGGATTTCCATTCCTCTCTTTCTTCTAAAAACTTCATGTCTTCAAAAGTCCTATCAATTCCGTATCCGCAAGGAGCAATGATGAGTACCTCTGGGTCGTATTTTACAATTTTATCCCAAGAAATTACAATACTATCTCCTGAAGGATGCGATAATAAATCAATTCCACCAGCATACCCTATTTGATGAGGAATCCAATGTCCGCAATTAAACAACGGATCAATCCACTCTAATAACAATACACTTTTCGATTGGATTCTATGTTCACGCTGCACATCTACAACATCATAAATACGCTTTTTTAACCCACTCACATATGCCTCTCCTACTGCTTCCTGATTCATAGCTTTTGCAATAGTTAATGCATTCTCAAAAACATCTTCTAAAGAATTTGGTGTAATAGAAATTAACTCTGGAACCTTAGGTAGTTTGTAAGCTGATTTTGCCACAGATTCTGTATCTATCTGGCAAACATCACATACATCTTGTGTAAAAACAATATCTGGAGCTATACTTTCTAAAATAGGTTCATCTACATAATACAAGGTCTTCCCTTCTGCCTTGGTTTTAGAAAAAATAGCCGTTATTTCTTTACTCGTTAACACTTTTCCTTCTAACTTATATCGAACAGCTACGTCTTTTTCTTGTAAAGCAATTTCTGGACACTCAAAAGTAATTCCGTTTAAAAACTCTTGTAACCCCATATCATAAATCATTTGAGTTACTGCCGGCATAAAAGAAGATACTGTCATAATTGGTTGTTTTAGTTCAACAAAAATAAACAGTTCTCTATTTTAATTTGCTTTTTATTAAAAATCTTTCCAATCTTTGTGTCAACATAAAATGCTATTTCATGATCTATTATATCTCAGGAGGTGAACGCTCAGGTAAAAGTAGCTATGCTCAAAAGCTAGCCGAATCTTTATCTGACACCCCTATTTACCTAGCCACTTCTCGTATTTGGGATGAAGATTTTAAACAACGAGTTAATAGACATATTTCTGATAGAGATGAACGCTGGACCACTGTTGAAGAGGAAAAATGGTTGAGTAACGTAATTTCTGAAAAACAAACTGTGGTTGTTGATTGTGTTACGCTATGGCTAACAAACTTCTTTGTAGACACAAAATATGATATTGAAAAAGCACTAGAAATCGCTAAAGAAGAAATCAACAAGTTGGTTAAAATAAACGCCAATATTATTATAATTTCTAATGAAATTGGTATGGGATTACATGCCAATTCCGAATCTGGCAGAAAATTTACGCAACTACAAGGCTGGACGAACCAACACATAGCAAAGTTGGCTGATAAAGCTACTTTTATGGTGTCTGGACTCCCTCTAACTTTAAAATAAAACATGACAACAACAATAACTCCACTATCAAAAGATTTACAGAGCGAACTTCAAGAAGAAATTAACTTTAAAACCAAACCTATTGGTGCTTTGGGTAATTTAGAAAAAGTTGCCATGCAAGTGGGGTTAATTCAAAGTACTACTACACCTGTACTGTCAAAACCTACTATTATGGTTTTTGCAGGGGACCATGGAATTGCTACCACAGGAAAAGTAAGTCCATATCCTCAAGAAGTTACACAACAAATGGTGTTTAACTTTTTGCAAGGAGGTGCTGCCATTAATGTATTTTGTAAACAAAATAACATTCTTTTAAATATTGTAGATGCTGGTGTGAATGCTAATTTTGAAGCACATCCACAACTTACCAATGCCAAAATAGCAAAAGGAACACAAGATTATAGTATTACCAAAGCTATGACCTCAGAACAATGCCAAGAAGCTTTAGAAAAAGGAAGACAGTTGGTAAGAAAGGTGTATAGTGAAGGTTGTAATGTTATTGGTTTTGGTGAAATGGGTATTAGCAATACGTCATCTGCGGCTTTGTTAATGAGTTATTTTACCAATACACCTATTGAAAACTGTGTAGGTAGAGGAACTGGGGTAGATGATAAAGGGTTACAAACAAAAATCGAGACATTATGTGAGGTTTATAAGTTACATGCAGATGCTATTTCAACACCTATGGAAGCGTTGACTGCTTTTGGCGGATTTGAAATTGTAATGATGTGTGGAGCCATGTTAGAAGCTGCTTCCTTAAAAATGACCTTACTTATTGATGGTTTTATTGTTACTGCTGCCCTATTAGCAGCTCATGCCATGGAATCTGATATTCTAGACTATTGTATTTTCTGTCATAATTCAGGTGAACAAGGACATCAAAAAATGTTAGCCTTTTTAAATGCTGAACCTCTTTTAAACTTAGGGTTGCGCTTAGGTGAAGGTACGGGTTGTGCTGTTGCCTTTCCTATTATTCAATCGAGTGTGAACTTTTTAAACGAAATGGCTACTTTTAAAAGTGCTAATGTTAGCGAAGCTTAGTTATGATAAAAAAACAAATCCATTATTTTTTAACTGCTGTATTATTTTTTACACGAATTCCCTGTCCTAAATGGGTAAATCACTCACCCGAAATACTCAATAAAAGCAGTCGTTATTTTTCTTTGGTAGGAATTATAGTCGGGAGTATTGCCGCACTAACCTATTTTGCTTCTTCTTATATTTTTCCTACGGATATTGCTATTGTAATTAGTATGATTAGTTCTATTTGGATTACAGGAGCTTTTCATGAAGATGGATTTGCCGATGTATGTGATGGTTTTGGTGGCGGATGGACCAAAGAAAAGATTTTAACCATTATGAAAGATTCCAGACTAGGAACTTTTGGAGTGAGTGGTTTGGTCTTTATCCTAGCTATAAAGTTTTTAGCTTTATATCATTTACAAAACCTATCCGTTGATCTAATATTAGTTATTATTTCAGGACATAGTATTAGCCGATTTATCGCAACTGTTCTATTATACACACATGACTATGTAAGAGATATTGACAGCTCTAAAATAAAACCAACCACCAAACAAATGAGTAGTAAGTCGCTACTCATATCAGGTATTTTTGGAATAGTACCCTTATTTTTCTTTCAAAAACCAATGGTATTTTTAGTATTACTTCCATTATTACTCACCTATTTGTACATGGGACACTTTTTTAAAAAATGGATTGGTGGTCAAACAGGAGATTGCGCGGGTGCTTTGCAACAAGTATCTGAAATTGTTTTTTATCTAAGCCTACTCGCCTTATGGAAGTTATTTTAGTACGACACACAACACCTAAAATTGCCAAAGGTATATGCTATGGTCAAGCAGATATAGAGGTTACGACTACTTTTGAAGAAGAAGTAAGTAGTATTCTAAAAAAAGTTCCTGTTAACGATGCTGATGTAACGTATTACAGCAGTCCCTTACAACGTTGTAAACTTTTAGCTGAAAAACTTTCAGCTACAGTAATTTTTGACAACCGATTAAAAGAACTTGATTTTGGTGATTGGGAGCTACAAAAATGGAACGATATTGATAAAAAAGAACTCGATGTTTGGATGAATGATTTTGTAAAAACACCTGCTAAAAACGGAGAGTCCTATATCGATTTACATAATAGAACTACCGATTTTCTAACCGAATTAAAAGCCAAAAACCATCAAAAAGTCGTGCTAGTTACCCATGCGGGTATAATGAGAAGTCTTTGGGCTTATACGAACAATATTCCGTTGGAAAAATCATTTGAATTAAAACTAAACTACGGAGATACACTAACCTTCCACCTATAAAAATAGAGTACTATGAAACGTTATTTACTTATTTTTTCTTTATTACTTCTGTTTACACAATGTAAGCAAGAAACTAAAAAAACTACCGAAAAGAAACCTACCAAAAGCACTGTAAAGTATGCCAAGGGATTTGATATCATCTCTGAAAACGGAGAAAAAAAATTAGTGATAAAAAAAGCTTTTCAGAGCTCACACGAATATTTTTCTTACACACTTACTAATAAAACCAACCTTTCTAAAAAAGAAATTAAAGTTCCTGTTGAAAAAATAGTAGTTACCAGTACTACGCATGTTCCGATGTTAGAACTTTTGAATGCTGAAAACACCATTGTTGGTTTTCCTCATACCAAATATATTTCTTCTAAAAGAACAAGAAATAGAATAAAAGAAGGTAAGATTGTTGAATTAGGCTTGGAACAAGACATGAATACCGAAAAGTTGATTGATATTGAACCTGAGTTAGTTATTGGTTTTGCTTTGCATCCAAATACGAAACTATACCAAAACATCAAAAAAACAGGTATTCCTGTAATTTTTAATGGAGATTGGTTGGAAGAAACCCCTTTAGGAAGAGCGGAATGGATTAAACTTTTTGGTGCTTTATACGGAAAAGAAAAGGAAGCAGACAGTATTTTTAACAATATAGAAAAGGAATACCTAAAAGCGAAAGAAATTGCTAAAAGCAGCGATAAACAGCCTACCATTTTATCTGGAAGCATGTTTAAAGATGTTTGGAATGTTCCTGCGGGTGAAAGCTTTATCGCGACATTTTACAACGATGCGAACTTAAATTACTTATGGAAAGACACGAAAGGAACCGGTAGTTTACCACTAAGTTTTGAAAGCGTATTGGAAAAAGGGCAACACGCTGATTTTTGGTTTAACTGTGGCTTGTATGCTACCAAAGAACAGTTAACTACTGCAAACATTCACTACAAAGAGTTTGATGCATTTACCAATAATAAGGTATTTTCTATCGGACACAACAAAGGTGAAACTGGTGGTTTGATTTACTTTGAACTCTCTCCTGTACGACCAGATTTGGTGTTAAAAGATTTGATAAAAATTACACACCCTAATTTGTTACCAGAATACAAATTGACTTTTTATAAGGAAGTGGAGTAACTATTAAATTAATTTTAAATCCATCAACCCCGTTTTCAACTGATAAGAATTATATAAACAAACTCATACCTTTAATAACGTTAATAATATAAAGGGCTAAACCCCAAAAAAAAGACTTTGTTAAAAACTACAAAGGTTTTGTGAATAAGTATAGATTGTGAATACAAAATAAGCTTCATATATTTGACTTAACTTAAAATCAATAAGTTACTCCCCTACCTATTTTCTTAAGAAAACATCTAAATAAGACTTCTTACGTAAAATAAAATATTATTGAAAAGCTAAAAAGTTTAATGAAAACAATTAATAGAGGACACTCTGCAAAGTGTCCTCTATACTGACACGATAGAGAGGCGTGTTAAGTATTACCTCTCTACCAAATACAAATTTTAGTTATGTCTAAAACATCAAGAACTACAACTAAAACTGTTAGAGTTAAAGTAAAAACTTCTCAAGGAATAAAATATGTTCCAATGAAAGTTAAAACTACAACTACTACTTATCGTCGTTAAATCGATAAACAGCAACTAAATAATTGAATAATAGTATTTTATTTAGAATCTCAAAACGTCAATATTTAAATATTGACGTTTTTTTGTGACCGCAAATTAATAAAAATTTAATTATTCTACTTCTTCCGTAATGTTAAAACCTATTGAATATTTTACACTTTCAAGTATTCACTAATAAATTAGCTTTTTAAATATTGGAATTCAAAGAACAATAATTGATTAAAAACTCAAAATACTTAATCGAAAATCTCTGGTTTTCTATTCCTCACAAACCATACAAAAAACTACCTCACAATTGTTCTAAAAGTTAAGTTCACTCGTGGTCGGTGGACTTTTTTTGTAGGTGGTAACCGGTGTAACCAATGGGTTTGGGTTTCGTCTTTCATTACTAATAACGAACCGTGTTCTAATACTTTGTACAGCGTTTCTTTGGTCTGTTTGTGTTTAAAACCAAAGCGTCTTTCTGCTCCAAAACTCAACGAAGCAATCGCTCCATTCTTTTTTAAGTCTTTTTCTCCATCACTATGCCATGCCATTCCTTCAGAACCATCGTGATATAAATTCAATAAACAAGAATTATACGTTTCACCAGTTTCCGTTTCAACTAATTCTTTTAACGCTAATAGTTCTTTCGTAAATGGTAAGGCTGTTTTCGTAATGTTGGAATAGGAATATTCAAAGGGTTGTTCGGCATACCAAGCTACTTTTCGTTTGGTTACCATGCGTTTTCCAAAAATAATAGCTTCGTCGTTACGCCATTCAATAGAATTCAATAAAACCTCGTAATAATGGTCTGCATCCTTTTTTGGCAAAACTATTCCGTAATAGTTTACAGTTCCATCTTTCGGAAGTAAGTTTTTAGGAGTATCGTCAAATTGTGAGAATAAATCCACTTATATAAAAAAATAACCAGAATAAGGAGATGGACACGGAAGCATACAACACCAACCTGGTGTATACTCTCTTTTAAAAACATCTATCAATTCATGTAAAGAATTAAATAAAAAAATCATAATTAAAACTACACTTAACAACTTAAAAAGTAAGCTAGTTTTATTCGTTTTTTGATATTCAAAAGTTATAATATTAAAATCCTTTTCCATAATCAAGTATAATAAAAAAAGCTCCTGCTATTAACAGGAGCTTTTGATCTAATATTAATTATTATAATTTACATACCAGGTTCTCCTCCTGTATCGCAAAAACCAAAAAAATCACCATGAGCTAAGTGCGCTTTTAAAGCTTTTTCACTAATGGTTATCGAATGAACATTGCTAGGATTTCCTGGCGGTACGTGGCAGATAGTAATTTTTGAGTCTTTATCCTTTGAATCTTTACTCGTTAAAGTAGTTTGATTTGTTAACAAAGGAGCTAAAAAAAAGCTAAAGCTAATAACTAACGTTGTAATTTTCATATTTTAATTATTTAGGGATTGATTTTGCAAATATAGAAAAAAACAACTAATAAACAACAAAACTAATTTCTAAACTTATTTCGTGTGATAATATGTTTGAGCTTCTGTTTTAAATCAGTCCCAGTATCGTATACCATTTGTTCGTTGGAAGGAAAATTTACTGATGTTTGGTCTAGTAATTCTATAAATGATTTGTCCAATGCCCTTCTATCTCCATCATAATCAGCATATATATGTTCAAAAATAAACTCACTTTGTATAGGGAATCGTTGTAATAATTGATTCGTTCTATTATCAATATACTTTACAACTCCTGTAACTTTACTACTTTTAAACTGTGTAAACTCATAAAATTTACAACGTACTTTTTTAAACTTATCTATCTTTATCTTATTACCTAAACTATCTTTTACATATTTTCCATCTTTATCTTGAAGATATTTATAGCCATCTTTTACTTGTCTTTCTTTAATAACTTCTTTTTCACGTATTTGCTCTGGGGATATTAAAATATCTCTAAAATCTAATTCCAAATCAAAATCATATTGAATATTTCTATCTTTTTGAGCGTGATACTGTGTCCATAAATCGTCTAATCCATACGTATCAATTGCCAGTAAATCTCTTTCTAATCTTCTCGGAATTATTTGATTTGTTCTATTTCTAACAGAAACAAATACATAATCTATCCCTTTCGCGTGTGCTTCTTCTATTAAGTTTCTTGTATCTTTATAGTTAGGACTAATATTATCTAAATGTCTTAATTCGTCAAAAGCTCTTCTATAGTTAATTTTATTTCGGTCTCCTTCATTTAACAAGGCTACCCCATTTTCGTATAAATAACTAGCATAGTTTTCTTTTGCTTCAAGAATTCTATCAGTATAATCTACAAGTTTAAACTTAGCATTTCTTCCTGAAGACAGGATTCGTAGCGGTAACAATGGTTTTATTTGTTCTTGCCTATTATGAAGACGTTGATATAAATTATAAATTGTTTCAAGATTGTCAGGATTTTTTTCTTTCTCTAAAAAAGAAATTCTATCTAAATTTCTATCTGTAGCTTTTTTAAAAGCTTCTTGAAGCATTGTTACATATGGTTGATTTTTTTCTTTGTTTTTGTTTTTGGCTAATTTTTCAACAGATAATGAAATAGCCTTTTCATAGTTACCAGAATTAATAGCTTTTTCGGTAGTTTTTACACTACTACAAGATGCTAGTACTAGTACTAATAATATAAGTAGTAAAGTAGTTTTTCTCATAAAGTTTAAGTTTCGCAAGAAAATTCAATTATTGTGCCAAAACTAAGTATTCTTTTTAACTTAAACTTTATGAAAGTATACTATTTATTCAATTAACCTAGCCATGGCTATTTGAATGACCTTAAGGTGCTTTTCTTTGTTGGATGGATTGCTCTCTTTTTGCATTTGAACCATTTGGCGTAACAGGTTTATTCCTACTTGATCGAAATTGTATTGTTTGTATTGGGCACCTTTAGCTACAATATCTTCTGACAAGTTTATAATTGCTTCTGTATTATTACTTTTTCCAATCTTATCGAATGCTTTTTTATATAATGATTGAATTTTCTTGTTTGGGCTTAAGAACATTCCAGACATTACATTACTTGCAATAAAACTCAACTCATCATCATCGTTTTCTTCTAGATAAATACGTGTTAATGGTGTTGCTACAATCTTTTTTACCTCTATTGGTAATGTTTTCGATTTTTGAATCGCTAATTGTTTGTCTATGTAATACATCCCTACTAGAGATTTTCCTAAGACCGAATATGATTTACTTTGTAAGCCTTTTTCAAATACTTTTTTTAATGCAGGATCTGTTAACTTTCCTAAGGTTTCAATTGCCGCTGCTTGCACCAAAGTTTTTGAATCATTTTGGGCAATTCTCATAATTTGATCAATCACATTCTTTTTTGAATACTTGTTGATTAAGTTAATATTTTCCAACGCTAAAATTCTAATTTTATAAAAATCATTATTTAAAGCATCTGCCACAGCGTTAAACGCTTTTTTATCATCTTGATGTTTTGCTACTTCTAACAAAGCTTCTCTTTTATGCACATAGTTTTTTGCAAACTTTAATTGGTTAATATAATCACTCAATACTTTGTTTTCTAATATATCACATAACAACACTCCATCTGCATTCACTTGAATTAAGTCTGGTTGTTTGGTAAAAGAAAATGTAAATGAGGCGTCTCTTCCTTCAACAAAAACCTTATGACGTGTGCGTTTACCTCCTTCAAATACATCAATTGCAAATGGAAATTTAAACTCGTTAATTTGAGATTGAATAATATTTACAGTTACTGTTTTTCTTAGTTTATTATAATCGTAAGAAATTGATAATTTTGGATGCCCGCTATCAAAATACCACTGATTAAAAAACCAATTTAAATCTTTTCCGCTTGTTTTTTCAAAAGCTAAACGTAATTGATGGGCTTCTCCTGTTCCGTACTTATTATCTGTTAAGTACGTGTTTAATCCTTCGTAAAAAGCATCATCTCCTAAATAGTTACGTAACATATGTAAAATAGCACCTCCTTTATTGTAGCTAACTGCATCAAACATATCCTCTTTATCAGCGTAGTAAAAACGAACTAAATGTTTATCAAAGTTTTGTCCGTTTTTATAACCTTCAACATCTTCAAACAAATGTGCGTCTGCTTCATCTTTACCATATTTATGCTCTAACCACAAATATTCGCTATAATTGGCAAAACTTTCATTTACCGTTAGGTTACTCCAACTTTCAGCAGTTACTAAATCACCAAACCAATGATGAAAAGCTTCGTGTGCAATGGTATTTTCTTGTACATTTTCATCAATTAATTGCCCTGGTGTTTGGTAGGCTCTTTCTCCATGAATTACAGCTGTGGTATTTTCCATAGCTCCACTCACATAATCACGTCCAACAATCTGCGCATATTTATTCCACGGATATTCTATTCCTGTAATTTTTGAAAAGAAGGCTAACATTTCTGGTGTGTTTCCAAAAATATCTTTTGCATGCGCTGCATATTCCTTTTCTACATAATAATCTACAGGAATATCTTTGTAGGTATCTTTGATAACTTCGTACTCTCCCACTCCCATAAAAAATAAATATGGAGCATGTTTTTGTGTAAAGTTCCAGTAATCTGTACGGGTTCCGTTAGTATTTGTAGTTTGCTTCTCTAATTTTCCGTTAGACAGCGTTACATACTTTTGTGGAACAGTCATGTAAATTTCTTGTGATGTCTTTTGGTTTGGAGCATCTATCGTAGGAAACCAACAACTACTAGCTTCAGTTTCACCTTGCGTCCAAATTTGAGTTGGTTTCTTTTTATCAAAACCAGTTGGGTTTATAAAATACAAGCCTTTTGCCGACGTAATAGCAGCACTGCCTTTTTGCTTTACTCTTTCTGGTCGTGCTGTATATTTAATATATAATGTAAACTCTTCATTTCGTTTATAAGTACGAGGTAAATTTATAATTAACTCATAATCATCGTAATTATACTCTAACAGTTTATTATTCAACGTTATTTTATGAATTACCATTGCTTTGGCATCTAACCTAACCTTATCCGTTTCGTAAAAATGAGGTGTTAAGGTTACCCACTCTTCCCCATTCATTTCTTTTTCTTGAAAGTTAAAATCTACTTTTAACTTCGTATGAACTAAATTATGAACTTTATCTCTTTCAGCTCTATATACTTTATTTGATTGGGAAAATAAGCTTACTGTAAAGAAAATAGCGATAAAAACAAGGAGTTTGTTAAATTTCATATGTTTTTGTTTAGAGTTCAAAAATATGAAATTCTATTGGGAGGCTTGTTAATGAGCCGTTAAAAAGAAAAAGCCATCAGATAATCTGATGGCTTTTCTATATTTTCAATACTAATTTTTATTCTGTTTCTTCTGAAGAGCGATGCTTTTCATCAAAAATCATTTTGAATTGCTTTAAGTCTAAATTTCCAGCATCCATTTTAGCTTTTTGCATCATTTGAAGAATTTTCCCTGGATTCATATTTTCTCCCAGAACACGAGCAACTCCCACTCCCATTTCTTTTCCATAACCAAAAGCTACGATTTCGTCAATAGCGTCAGCATCTCCTGAATAGTAAATTGCTGCATTGGCTCCGTCTTTTTTAAACTTCATTAACTGTTTATAGCTAGATTTTTTTAAGATTGATTTTAACTTCTCTTTCTCTGCTTCATAACTAGCTTCATCTAAATTCTTATAAGGAACTCCAGTAATGTTTATTTTTTTAATACTTTCATACGCTTCTTTATCTTGTTCAGATGCCTTGTCCATACTTAACTGTAATACACTAGCTGGCACATCAAACGTAATAAAGCCTTCTTTTTCTTGGCTTTCTACCAAATAGCTTTGTAAAGATTCTGTTTTACAGGAAACTGTTACAAAAGCCACTAGCAATATTGAATATATAAATAGTTTTTTCATTGTTGTTAGTTTTTGATTAAAAGCAGCATTAACAAATTAACGCTGCCTTGTTTGTTTTATTTGTTTTTCTTTTCATCTTTAGAAAACGTCTCTGCTAATTTTGACATTTTATTGATGTCGATATTACCAGTTAACGAAACTATTACAGATTCTGGTGATCCACCATTAGAGTTTTTGTCTTTTACAAACATTAACACTTCACTTACAAAGTTATTATTTTTGGTTGATTTCACATAGATTTTTACGCGAGAATCTTTATCTTTTACACGCATTAACTCTATTAAGCTATTTTTCTTAATGGCAGATTTTACCATATTTTCCATTTGTGCAGATACTTTTGCATTTTCAGTAGAAAATACTTTTAATTCTTGTAAGTCTTGAATCATTTTAAAAACCTCCATCGCTTCATTATCTTCTGCTTCTACTTTGAATTTAGATAAAATTTCAAAAGCATCTTTATTTACTACCACAGATGATACTTCATCTAGGTCTTCTAATTTGTCGAACATAGACTGCCCAAAACTTACATTAGCTATAAATACGAATGCGAATAATAATATTACTTTTTTCATGATCTTCTTGGTTTATAAGTACTTGGTTTTACTTTCTTAATTAATTTACTGTGTTTATTACTTTGTTTACTGTTTTTTCATAGGTTCCTAAGTGTTCAATAGCATCATTTCCTTTTTTTAGGTTGTTTGAAACTGCATATAATGCATTGTTTCCTTTGTTTAAATTGACTGAAAACAATTGTAATGCTTCTTTTACTTGTGCAAATTGTTTACGTTGCTGATACTTTTTGTACTCTTCATTACCCATGAATACACTAAATAGTAAGACTACTGACGCTGCTACTGATAACCATTTCCAGTTCTTCTTAGTTCTCTCAGGTTTTAACTGAATGGTTTTCGTAAAGGTTTCGTCTTTACTCTGTTTAAAATAACCAAACATCATACTATACTCTTGCAAATGCGGTGCCACATCGTTTGATGTAAAATACTCTTGTAGTACTTGCTCCTCTTGCAAAGTTGTTTCTGCGTCTAGATATTTATCTAATAACTTCTCTATGTTAGCTAACTCCATAATTATGTTTTTTTATGAGTTCTTCTCTTATTGTTTTTCTTGCTCTTGATAATGCTACTCTAACAGCGGTAGGCTTCATATCTACCATTTTACATATTTCATCAAAATCATATTGTTCTATATCACGTAGCTGAATGATTATTTTTTGCTGTTCTGGTAATTTTCCTATAAGCTCATGTACTTTGTTTACACTGTCGTTATGTTCTACTCTTTTTTCTAGAGGTGTATCTTTCTCTTTATAATTACTATGAACCAATGTTAAATTACTTGCTTGTTTTGACTTTAATCTGTCATAACAGTAATTTTTCGTCATGGTCATTGCAAATGCCTCTACATTTTTATAATTAGAGAGCTTCTCTCTATTTCTCCACAATTTAAAGTACAACTCTTGTGTAGCGTCTTCAGCTTCTTCCGTAGAAACCAACAATCTTTTCGCTAAACGAAAAACTTTGTCTTTAAATGGTAATACAACTTTTAAAAAGTCCGATTGGTTCATGGTTTGGTTAATTTGTTCTGTAAGCCTATTAAAACAATCGCGTCTTATTTAACAGGTTTACATATCTACGACGACGCAGTTTCAAGTTTGTTACACGAATACTAAAAAAAATAATATTATTCAGTAAATTGCGTTGTTATTACAACTAATATACTCTTATGAAATTACTAAAAGCATCTCTTATCGTCTTTCTTTCAATTATACTTATTTCATGTAGTGAAAAAGACGATGCACCAAAAAACATTGAGGTACAAGATTTTGTTTGGAAAGGACTAAATGCTTATTACTTATGGCAAGACCTTGTTCCCGATTTAAGTGATAGACGCTTCAATAATGATAATGAGTTGTATAGTTATTTATCAGGATATGATGATCCTGCCAATTTATTTTATAATTTATTACACATACCTAACGAGTATCCTAAAGACCCTAATAGAACGTATTCATGGATTGTTGATGATTATATTGCTTTAGAAGAATCTTTTGCAGGAATACGTTTAACAAGCGGTTTGAAACTAGAAGGTGCTGATTATGCTGATGGTTCAGGTGGTTATTACGTATATGTATATGATGTGGTTAACAGTTCTAATGCCGATGCACAAGGTGTCGCTCGAGGTATGATTATTACTGAGATTAACGGAATAACCATAACCAGAGCAAATGTAAATGATTTGTTTGCCAACGATACATTCACCATTCATTTAGCTGATTATAATGGAGGGAATCCTGTTAGTAATGGGACAACAATTACAATAACTAAATCTCAGGTAACCGAAAACCCTATAAAAGTAACCAATGTAATAGTTGATGGTAGTCATACTATCGGATATTTAATGTACAACCAATTCTCTAGAAACTTTGACGGAGAATTAAATGCTGAATTTTCCAATTTTCAATCAGCAGGTATTACAGATTTAATTGTTGATTTACGTTATAACGGTGGTGGTTCTGTACAAACAGCTGCCTATTTAGGAAGTATGATTACCGGACAGTTTACAGGTGATTTGTTTGCTAAACAAGTATGGAATCATAAAGTGATGGAGGTAACAAACCCTGATTTATTGATCAATAACTTTACAGATCAGATTTTAAATAAAAACCCACAAGGGAGTGTGGTATTAGATGAAGCAATTAATAGCCTAAACCTAACTACTGTATATTTTATAGTATCTGATGATTCTGCTTCTGCTTCAGAATTGGTTATCAACTCGCTTAATCCTTATATTGATGTAAAGTTAGTAGGTATTCAAACTTACGGAAAACATGTAGGTTCTATTACCTTATACGATTCTGACGATTATACTCGTAATGGTGACAACTTAAAGAGTCATACTTGGGCAATGCAACCTATTGTGTTAGAAATTCAAAATGTAAATGGTGAAAATGCTCCTGAAGGGTTTATTCCTGAGGTTATTATTGATGAAGATCCAGGTAACTTAGGTGTTTTAGGAGATCCTAACGAACCTTTATTACAAAGAACCATTCAATACATTACTACGGGAGCAAAAGGAGTACCGACCATGAAGAAAGGAGTTCAATTTTCTCCATCATGGAATTCAAATATGATGCGCCCTGATTATAACAATATGTATGTGGAGTTGAGATAGAGAACTAAACAATATAAAATAAAATCCAGCTGAATAAGCTGGATTTTTATTTTAGAAAAAAGAATTAAACGTCATTTCGACCAAAAGAGAAATCTTTTAAATACTTGTAAATTCCTCCTCGTACCTCATTCGGAATGACATTACAACAAACTCATTTGTTGATCATTCTCTTCATTAGGAATTTTTAAATCAACTCCTAATTCTTTATTTAACTTTTTTATAAAATACGCAGCTAACAATGGCGATTCTACTTCTAAATTTTGATGGATAAAGAAATGAATGTTTTCTAAACCTAAATCGTTCCACTCTTTTAAACGAACTACCCAATCATCTAAACGAGTATAGTCTGATGAATGGTTTGCTCCCACATAACGAACAAAAGCTTCGTTATTAGTTAAACGCATATGCATCATATCTCTCCTACCTGCTGTATCCACTAATATATTGGCAATATGATGTTCTTCAAACAACTGTGTAAACTCATTAAACACCGTTGTGTCTTCAAACCAATCTGGATGACGAACCTCTATAGCCAATGGTATACCTTTAGGCCAACTTACTACAAAGTTTTCCAACCGCTTAAAGTTTTTATTGCCAAAATTAGCATGTAGTTGTAAAAAGATAGTTCCTAGTTTTTCTTGTAAACGTGAAGCATTGTCTAAATAAACATTCACTGCATCTTGTACTCCTTGTAAACGCTTCCAATGACTTATCTCTTGTCCTAGTTTGGGAAAGAATTTAAAATTCTCAGGAGTTTTACTTTTCCATTTTTCAAATTGTTCTGCAGGAAACTGTCGGTAAAAAGTAGCATTTAATTCTATAGAGTTAAATTGTTTTGAGTAATACTCTAACTCATCTTTGGTTCCTCTTGGGTAAAACCCATTTAAATCTGTTTTATTCCATTTGGCACACCCCACATATACATTTGGCGTACCACTTTTTTCAAAAGAATTTAACAACTCTACTGTTTTAGGATGCGTTTCAGGTAATGTAAAATCAACTAACTCTGGTTGTGCTACTTTTCCAAACTTCATACTTCGCTATTTTCTATTCCTTCTTCTATCTCTTGATTATTTATCATCTCTGGTCTAAACTCTGTCATTTTATCATCATTCAACTTTTTTGCGTATTTATACCCAGATTTCCACCATTTTTTCATTTTTTCTTTATCAAAAACTAACGAGTTAGTTGTTAAGACCGTTGGTGTATAATATAAATTCAGCTTTACATTATGTTGTTTTGCTGATAACTTTCCGATAGTAATATTATGTCGTTCAACATTTTCAAGCATAAAATCAAAAGTATTCATCATTAGTGAAAAAGGATTTTTCGCAGGCAATCGGTTAATTTGTGTCACTTCGGTGGCCAAAATAATAGCATCAACTTCAGTAGCTCCTCTTGAAATCGCTTCACGAATTGGCACTAAGCTTCCAAAACCACCATCGGCATATTGACAATAGTCTTTTTCTAACAAACTCATGAAAGGAACATAGTTACATGATCCCCAAATCCAATCACAAAAATCTTCATATTCACATTCTAAAATAGATTTATATTCTATTTGATTTGCTGTTAGATTAGATACTGTTACGACAACCTCTTTATTTATCTTTCTAATCTCATCATACATCTCTTTGGTTATACTATTTCTTATTAGTTTTCTTAAATTCTTACTCTCACCAAACGTTTTACGACCATTTAAAAAGTTCCAAAAAGTATTCGTATGTCGAATGGAAACCACTTTTTCTCCATGCACTGATTTTATTCTAAAAGGACTGTTACTAAAAATAGCTTTTTGATCTACCGATGTATATACTTCTTTAAGTTCATCAACCATACCCAAAGCCAAATGCGAGACCATTAAACTACCTGTTGAAGTTCCTAAAAGCATATCGTAATCTTTATCTTTATTTTTCATTAAGTACTGCGCAACACCGCCTGCAAAGGCTCCTTTACTCCCCCCTCCTGAAATTACTAAGGCTTTTTTCATTGATTTACGTTTCGTTTTCCTATTTTTAGTTCTGTAAAAATATTAAAAATATAGAACCAAAATATTTAAAATATTCTTTCTCTAGATGTTTAATGATTATTTTAAATTACAAAGGTTATAAAGAACTAAGCAAACAAATGAAACGATTATCTTTTCTTTTATTTTTTTCTTTTATTATGCTTTCCTGTAAAAAAGAAAAAGAACCATTAAGAACTTTCAATACTATTAAAATCACCGATTTTAAACAAGATAGTACCAGTATTAGAGCCATACTAGCTATTAGCAATAATGAACTTGTTTTTGCCGGTTCTAAAGGAGATATTACAATGACAAAAGACGGTGGTAAAACATGGAAAACACAAAGTTTAAAATATAAAGATTCTATTATCCCTCACTTTAGAAGCATTGCCAAAAATGGTGAAAACATATTTGCCTTATCGGTAGCTAATCCAGCCTTACTATATAAAGGAAATGAAAAAGGTTATGAATTGGTATATACAGAAGAACACGAAAAAGTATTTTACGACTGTATAAAATTCTTTGCAGATGGAAAGCATGGTATTGCCGTTGGTGACCCTACAGAAGGTTGTCCGTCTATCATACTTACTTCCGATGGTGGGCATACCTGGAAAAAACTACCATGCTCACAACTACCTATTTTTAAAGAAGGAGAAGCCTTCTTTGCTGCTAGTAATACCAATATTGCTATTGTAAACAATACGGTATGGATAGGTTCTGGAGGAACCAAAGCTCGTATTTTAAAATCTACCGACTTTGGTAATACATGGGAGATTTTTGATACTCCAATTGTACAAGGTGATGGTCCACAAGGAATTTACTCTATCGATTTTTATGATAAAAATAACGGAATTGCTATTGGAGGAAACTACTCAAAACCTGAAGATAATTGTGCTAATAAAGCCATTACTACAGATGGTGGTAAAACATGGACACTTGTAGCTGACAACATGAACCCAAATTATAAGAGTTGCGTACAATATGTACCTAACACAAACGGAAAAGAAATTTTTGCTGTTGGAAAAACAGGAATTTCATTTTCGAATGATGGTGGGCATACCTGGAAAGAAGTTAGTAATGAAAACTACTATGCTATTCAGTTTGTTAATAGTAGTATTGCTTGGTTATCTGGTCATGAGAAAAT
Source organism: Tenacibaculum sediminilitoris (assembly GCF_964513795.1). Classification (NCBI taxonomy): domain Bacteria; kingdom Pseudomonadati; phylum Bacteroidota; class Flavobacteriia; order Flavobacteriales; family Flavobacteriaceae; genus Tenacibaculum; species Tenacibaculum sediminilitoris. The sequence continues at coordinate 354,960 of NZ_CAZEQR010000011.1, forward strand.
AGGGAGGCTAATTCTTAACTAATTCTTAATATTTTGTTAAAAGCAGTTATTTCCTTTTTAAAGTATCTATTTTTATAAGCTAATCAACTTAATTTTCAATGAAAAAAATATTATTCTTACTCTTATCCTTGTGCATTAGTACCTCTTTTGCACAAGAGTACTTTCCTACCAATACAGGAGTAAAGTCATCCAAAAACAAGGTATATGCATTTACCAATGCTACCATTTATGTTACACCTACCCAAGTAGTTAAAAAAGGAACATTACTTATTAAAGACAGTAAAGTTATTTCTGTAGGTAAATCAGTTAACATACCTAACGAAGCACAAGTAATTAACCTAGACGGAAAATCTATTTATCCTTCGTTTGTTGATGCCTACTCAACCTTTGGTATCGCAAAACCTAAACGTGAAAATGGTCGTGGTAAAAAACCACAGTATGATGCTGGTAGAAAAGGATATTATTGGAATGACCATATTCGTCCTGATGTAGACGCTTCTACTGAGTTTAACTTTGATGCTAAAAAAGCTAAAGAATTATTGTCTTTAGGTTTCGGTGCTGTAAATACGCATCTAGAAGACGGTATCATGCAAGGTAACGGAATTTTAGTTGCTTTAAACCCTAATAGTTCTGATGCTTACAGAATATTAGACAAAGAATCAGGAAACTACGTATCGTTTTCTAAAAGTGCTAAAACACGTCAAAACTACCCTACTTCACGTATGGGAGCCATGGCATTATTACGACAAACCTATTTAGATGCTGATTGGTATGCCAAAGGAAATGCAAAAAATACCGATTTGGCTTTAGAAGCTTTAAATAATAAAAAAGAATTATCACAAATATTTAATGCTGGTGGATATTTAGACAATATACGAGCTGACAAAGTTGGTGACGAGTTCGGTATTCAATATACCATTGTAGGTGGAGGAAATGAATATGAAAGAATCAATGATATTAAGGCTACTAATGCTACGTATATCCTTCCTATTAATTTTAGAAAAGCATACGACGTATCAAACCCTTTCTTAGCAGATAAAATTGCGTTAAGCGATATGCGTTCTTGGAATCAAGAACCTGCAAACCCATCAATTTTAGCAAAAAACAATATTCCTTTTGCGTTAACTACTTACAAGTTAAAAAAGGTAAAAGAATTTAATAGCAACCTTCAAAAAGCTATTACTTATGGATTAGATAAAACTACTGCCTTAAAAGCTTTAACTACAGTACCTGCTAAAATTTTAAAGAATGATAAAATAGGAAATTTGAAAGCAGGTAGTTATGCAAACTTCTTAATTACCTCTGGTGATATTTTTGATGAGCAAACAACTTTATATGAAAACTGGGTACAAGGTGATAAAAATACCGTTAACTCAATTAATATTAAAGATATTACAGGTAAGTACACATTAACAGTTAACGGGAAGTCGTATGATATGACCATTACTGGTAAAGGAGCTAAACAAACAGCTGCTTTAAAAAGCGGAGATAAAAAAATAAACAGTAAATCATCTTTTAGCAACGACTGGTTACATATAGCATTTAAAGATGGTGACAACTATACTCGCTTAACAGCATTTATAAAAAACAAACAACAAATTACAGGTACTGCTACCGACAATAACGGAAATGAAAGTACTTGGAATGCTACTTATACTGGAAAAGCTGATGCTAAAAAGAAAGACGACAAGAAAAAAGAGACTACTCCTGAAGTAGTAGCTGTTTCATACCCTAACATCGGATTAGGAAACCCTACAGCTCCACAAAAAGAAACTATTTTAATTAAAAATGCTACGGTTTGGACTTCTGAAAACAAGGAAGTACTAAACAATACCGATGTATTAATTAAAGACGGAAAAATAGCTAAAATAGGTGCCAATTTATCTTCAAGAGGTGCAAAAGTTATTGACGGAACTGGTAAGTATGTAACCGCAGGTATTATTGATGAGCATTCACATATTGCCGCATCTGCTATTAACGAAGCTGGTCATAACTCATCTGCAGAAGTAACTATTGAAGATGTTATTAACCCTAACGATGTAAATATTTACAGAAACATTGCAGGTGGAGTTACTTCTATTCAAATATTACACGGTTCTGCGAATCCAATTGGTGGGCGTTCGGCAATTATAAAACTAAAATGGGGAGAGAATGCTGACGGAATGTTATACAACAACACGCCTAAGTTTATCAAGTTCGCCTTAGGTGAAAACGTAAAACAATCTAACTGGGGAGATTTAAATACCATTCGTTTTCCTCAAACACGTATGGGAGTTGAACAAGTATATATTGACTACTTCCAAAGAGCTAAAGAATATGATGCTAAAAAGAAAAGCGGACAACCATATCGTAAAGATATTGAGTTAGAAACCTTAGCAGAAATTATTAATAAAGAACGTTTTATTTCTTGTCACTCATACGTACAATCAGAAATCAATATGTTAATGAAGGTTGCAGAACAATTCAACTTTAACATCAACACCTTTACCCACATTTTAGAAGGATATAAAGTAGCTGATAAAATGAAAGAACACGGAGTTGGCGGTTCTACTTTTGCAGACTGGTGGGCATATAAGTACGAAGTTAACGACGCTATACCATACAACGCAGCGATTATGCACAACCAAGGAGTTACCGTTGCTATTAATTCTGATGATGCTGAAATGTCTCGTAGATTGAATCAAGAAGCTGCTAAATTAATAAAGTACGGTGGTTTAAGTGAACAAGAAGCATGGGCTACCATAACTATAAACCCTGCTAAATTATTACACTTAAACGATCGTACAGGTAGTATTAAAGAAGGTAAAGATGCTGATGTTGTAGTATGGAGCGGAAATCCGCTTTCAATATATTCTAAAGCAGAAAAAACAATTATTGACGGAGCTGTTTATTTTGATATTGAAAAAGACTTAGAAAAGCGTAAAGCTATTAAAGCAGAACGTGCTAAGCTTATCAACATGATGCTACAAGAGAAGATTAAAGGAGGCAAAACACAAGCTCCTAAAAAGAAAACTCAGAAATTATTTCACTGTGATACAGAATAGTCCTCACAGAGGAATTTAGTAAGATTAACTACTGTTTGTTTTAACAAACTACAATTATAAACTAATAGTAACTAAAATTAAAAAAGTGAAAATTAAATATATATATAACTTATTGTGCTTCTTATTCATAGGAAACATCATAGCGCAACAAACACCAGCACCCAAGCAAACTCAAGCTTATAGTATTGAAGGTGCTACAGCACATTTAGGAAACGGAGAAGTGATTGAGAACTCCTTAATCATGTTTTCTGACGGTAAATTTAAATTTGTAGGAAGTGCTAATATGAGAATTGCCCGTATGGGAACTGTTATTAATGCCAAAGGAAAACACGTATACCCAGGACTCATTGCTGCAAACACCTCTTTAGGTTTAGCTGAAATTGATGCTGTACGTGCAACGAGAGACTTTGATGAGGTAGGTTCAATGCTACCACACATTCGTAGTATTATTGCTTATAATGCAGAAAGTAAAGTGGTAGAAACCATGCGTCCTAACGGAGTATTAATGGCACAAATTGCTCCACGTGGTGGTGTTATTTCTGGGACCTCTTCTGTAGTACAATTAGATGCTTGGAACTGGGAAGATGCTACTATTAAAACCGATGATGGTGTTCACATGAACTGGCCTCAGGTATTCTCGAGAGGTCGTTGGTGGATGGGTGAAGATCCCGGGTTAAAGCCTAATAAAAACTATCAAAAAAGCATTGATAACCTTAAAGAGTTTTTCGCCAATGCAAAAAGCTACTTAGCAAGTAACAAAACACCTAAAAACTTACCATACGAAGCTTTACAAGGCGTTTTAAATGGCTCGCAAAGAATGTTTGTACATGTGTCAGGAGAAAAAGGAATTACTGATGCTGTAAATATTTATAAAGAATTAGGTGTTAAAAACATCGTTATTGTTCGCGGACAAGAAGCTGAAAAAGTTGCTGACTTATTAAAAGCAAACAATGTACCTGTTATTTTAGAACGTGCACACCGTTTACCTAATGGTGAAGATACAGATTATGACAGACCATATAGAGCGGCTAAGATATTAACCGATGCAGGTATTTTAGTTGGTTTAGGTATGGAAGGAGACATGGAACGTATGAGTACACGTAATTTACCTTTTTATGCAGGAACTTATGCTGCTTACGGATTAGGTAAAGAAAAAGCCTTACAATTAATTACTCAAAACAATGCTAAAATTTTAAACGTTGATAACAAGGTAGGAACCTTAGAAGTTGGTAAAGACGCTACTCTATTTATTTCTGAAGGTGATGCTTTAGATATGCGTACCAATATTTTAACAGCTGCTTTTATTCAAGGAAGAAAAATTAGCCTAGAATCGCATCAAACAAAATTATGGAAGCGTTATGCTAATAAGTATAAAAATAAATAGAATGTCTTTCTTAACTAAAAGATAGCCACGTTATTACCATTCCTCGCTATGACCACAATTTTAACGTCATTCCGAGGAAGTATGACGAAGGAATCTCCATAACGATTCATCTAGTCATTTCGAGCGATAGCGAGAAATCTCATTCAAGTTTCTCCTCCTATTGCACTTATGTTAGAAGTAACAACCATTTTTACTTAAAAAGCTCGGACAACCGAGCTTTTTTATCGCAGAGCGATAGCCAAATATTTAATTTACTGACACTTGTCTTTAAATCATTTCTTTTCTACACCTCATAGGTTCCTCTCTAGGTAATTGATTAAGTCTATATTCGTACTTTTGCAGGGATGAAACAAATTAGCAGTACACAAAACACCTATATAAAAGAGCTTTTAAAGCTTCAAGAAAAATCTAGAGAACGTAAGAAGGAAGGATTATTTTTAGTAGAAGGACAACGTGAAATTTTGCTGGTTGTTAAAGGAGATTATGAAATAGACACCCTGTTGTTTGTAGCTGATATGTTTACCGAAGAAAGTGTAAACAAAATTCTAAATAAGGCTGCTAACTGTATAGAAATAACAAGAGAAGTGTACCAAAAACTAGCCTATCGTGATACTACCGAGGGTATTATTGCTGTAGTTAAAGCAAAAAACTTCGATTTAGACGCTATTGAATTCAACACCACTACTCCACTCGTATTAGTTATGGAAGGTATTGAAAAACCAGGAAACATTGGTGCTATGTTACGTACTGCCGATGCTGCCAACGTAGATGCTGTTTTTATTGCCAATCCTAAAACGGATTTATTCAATCCTAATATAATACGTTCTAGTGTGGGTTGTGTGTTTACCAATCAGATAGCTACAGGCACTTCTGAAGACATTATAGCGTACTTACAAGAGCACAACATTAATATTTATAGTGCTACCCTACAAAACTCAAACAAATACCATAAAAACGATTATACAAAAGCCACTGCTTTGGTAGTGGGTACAGAAGCTACAGGGTTAACACAGATTTGGAGAGAACAAGCCACACAAAATATCAACATACCTATGCAGGGAGAAATAGACTCTATGAATGTATCGGTTGCCGCAGCCATCTTAACTTTTGAAGCCAAACGTCAACGTAATTTTAGCTCTCCTAAAGTATAAACTTTAAGACTTCTTAAAAATAGTAATGCTAAGATGCTTTTTATGTTTACTCTGAGTTGAGTTTACTTTTATAACCAGCCTGAACAATGAAAAGAGATAAAGTGATACTCTTCCTTTTTAGGCAGGAACTGCAGTTTGAAGACAATTTAAAGATACTGTTGCTACGATATTTTGTCTCAAAGAATCAAGTCTCACTATAATTTTATTTTGATTGTCTACTTTAACAACTTCACAATCTAATCCACTTAAAGGTCCGTAAGTTATTTTTTTTGTTTCACCTACTTTAGGAAGGTCTATGTTGGTCTCTATGTTAGTAACCTTTTTGTCTCCTACCAAAAATTTTATTTGATTAATTTCCTTTTCAGTAACACGAGCATATTCTCTTCCAAAACTAATATAGGCACAAGCTCCGTTAACAGATAGTGCTCTATAAAAATCTAAAGAGGAACTTATATTAACAAAAACATATGAAGGAAACATAGGTTTTAAAATTGTTTTTTTTCTATCGCTCCATTGTTTAATGGTTTTGATTTGTGGTAAAAATGATTCTAAATAAATCTCTTTTAAAGATTCGTTTACTTTGTTTTCCCAACGAGGTTTTACATACAAGACGTACCAGCCATTGTTAAAATTCATAAATTATACATTTTAAATTTGAGCAGAGCTTCGCTTCCCTCACTCACATGAAGTTTGTTTAAAAAGGAATAATAAAAGGAAAATGTTTAAAGAAATCTTAGTAATCTTTCTGGAGTCATTTCGGGGGACTCTTTTAAGTTAGCTTTGAGCTAAAAAAAATTTCTTTGCAGCTAAAGTATAAAAAATATCACAAAAAAAAAGATAATCAATAATAAATATCACAAAAAAAAGATAATCATAAAAAAACATTTATATAACACAAAAACGCTTTCTATTTCTTATATAGATCTTATTCAAAAAAACCATAATCCAATCTTAAAACCCTTTTAAATAAATAACATACAACTAGTTACATAAAATCATTTTTTTAAGACTACAAGAAACTAAACAATGATGATGGATTTTTCTCAAAATTAACAACTACTTTAGTCACTGTTACACTAACTAACTAACTAACTAACTAACTAACTAACTAACTAACTAACTAACTAACTAACTAACTAACTAACAGTTACTAAAATATATCTAAAAAAATAGTATTAAAAGAAGCCTTTTTAATAAGAACTGTAGGTATGGTAGGTGGTGGTATTTTTGCCGTTTTGGGTCTCGCTTTTTTACTTGCCAAAGGAGGAACTCCAATTGCTATTTTACTTGCAGAAATGGTAGCTTTACTAAACTCGTGAGCTATGTACACCTTTCAAAAAAACATCCAGATAGAGGTGAAACTGTAACGTTTATTAATCAAGGTTTTGGTAAAACTATTTTTAGTGAAGCTATTAATAACCTTTTATCGATTAGTTATATTGTAATGCTCTTATTATTTTAATACAACAACAGCTAAAATCAAACCTTTTTGTTGTATTTGTTTGTTTAGATATTATTACGCTGTTTTGGTATTGAATGTTTTTATAAGAAAAGTGAAGCTTCTAAAAATAATTAGCAAATTAAAAAATATAACACTCTTTAATTTATGTAGAATATTCAGAAGCTTTATAAGTTATTATTATTCCTCCAATTTAGAATGTTCAGAATAGGTACGCCATTTTTCTAAACATGCTTTAATATCTTCGGGTACATCAGAATTAAATTGTAAAAACTCCCCTGTAGTTGGATGTGTAAACCCTAATGTTTTTGCATGTAACGCTTGTCTTGGCAGCACCTTAAAACAATTATCTACAAATTGTTTGTACTTAGTAAACGTAGTTCCTTTTAAAATTGCGTTTCCGCCATACCGTTCATCGTTAAAAAGTGTATGGCCAATATGCTTAAAATGAGCTCTAATTTGATGCGTTCTTCCTGTTTCTAATTTGCATTGTACCAAAGTTACATATGTAAGTCTTTCTAATACTTTAAAATGGGTAACAGCATGCTTTCCATGTTTTCCATCAGGAAAAACATCCATCTGTAAACGGTTTTTAAAGCTACGTCCAATATTACCTTCAATAGTACCTTCATCCTCTTCAATATTACCCCAAACTAAAGCGTAATACAAACGCTCTGTAGTACGATCAAAAAACTGTTTAGATAAATGTGCCATTGCATATTCAGTCTTAGCAACAACCAATAAACCACTAGTATCTTTATCTATTCGATGCACTAACCCTGGTCGTTCATTAGAGTTTTTAGGTAAATTTTCTATATGATGAATCAATCCATTCACCAACGTTCCAGAATAATTCCCATGACCTGGGTGCACAACCATTCCAGCTGATTTGTTTACCACTATTACCTCGTCATCCTCATACACAATATCAATAGGAATATCTTCAGCTACTAATAAGTTTTCATGAGGTGGGTATGTTAATACAACTCTTACAATATCTTTGGGTTTCACCTTATAATTAGGCTTAACGGCAACATCATTTACTAAAACATTTCCTGCTCTTGCTGCTTCTTGTATTTTATTTCTAGTAGCATTTTCAATAAAATTCATTAAAAATTTATCTACTCGTAAAGGCACCTGCCCCTCTGTTGCTACAAATTTATGATGTTCGTATAGTTCATCATTTTCTATCTCTGGAGTGTTATCTTCCTGCATCAATCAATTATAAAAATTAGTATCCGTTACCATCACCTAAAATTAGATCGATGGTTGTTTGCTTTGGTAATTTAGTTCCTGGCTCAATTTTTTGTCCGTTATGTTTTAAACCTCGTACTACATCTTTTCCTATATCTTGAACCCACGTTACATCTTTTCCTACTTTAAAACCTATAGAACGTAAGTGCGTAGTTGCCTGACGCCTAGTACGCCCATTCAAATCAGGGATTATAACATCTCTATATTTTGAAGGATTTAATGTTAAGTATATTTTACGTTTTTCTTTTACAAAATCACCAGCTTCAGGATCTTGTTCAATAATCGACTTCTTTGGGTAACTTGGGTTATAACTTGCACTATCAATCACTACAAAATCTAAATTTAACTCTTCTAGCTTTTGCTCAACATCTCTTAAAGACATTTTATGTAAATTAGGTACTTGTATCTTTTGATTATGATTTGTTGTTACTTCTAACCACCATTGTAACACAAATACAAAAACAAGTATTGAAACAATTGCTATAATTATGTTTTTTAAAAACGATTTACTTTTTATAAATTGAAATAAACTTTTAAGATTTTCTGAAAAATTACTCATGTCATTTTTTTGTAAGATGGTACAAATTTACTGTAAAAATATTACTATTTTCAAATCAACAAGTCTTAAACCAGTTTTTTTGGTAAGTTTGTATAATCCAACAATTGGATTTTAGACCAACAATCATAAAAACAGTAATTGAAATACATTTGAAGTGAAAAAAAACATCGCTATTATTATGGGAGGTTATTCCTCTGAAGTAGGAATTTCTCTAAAAAGTGGTAATGTAGTTTACAAACATATTGATAAAGAAAAGTATAACGCATATAAAGTTCATATTTTAAAAGAGAAGTGGGTGTATGTTGATAATAAAGAAGAAGAACATCTAATAAATAAAAAAGATTTTTCGATTGAAGTTGAAGGTAAAAAAACCACATTCGATTGTGTTTTTAATGCTATTCACGGTACACCTGGTGAAAACGGCATTATCTTAGCATACTTTGATCTTATTGGCTTAAAACACACCTCTGCCCCATTTTATCAAATGGCTTTGACTTTTAATAAGCGTGATACCTTAAGCGTGGTAAAACAATACGGAATAGCGACAGCCGTTTCTATATACCTTAACAAAGGGGATGAAATAGATTGTGAAGCTTTTATTAAAAAAGTAGGACTTCCTTGCTTTGTTAAACCAAACGGTGCAGGCTCTAGCTTTGGTATTTCAAAAGTATATACCAAAGAAGAACTCATTCCTGCCATAGAAAAAGCATATAATGAAGACACTGAAATATTAATTGAAAGCTTTTTAGATGGTACTGAGGTTTCTGTGGGTGTAATTCAGTATAAAGGAGAAACAAAAGTACTACCAATCACTGAAATTGTTTCTGAAAATGATTTCTTTGATTATAAAGCTAAATATGAAGGAGAATCACAAGAAATTACTCCTGCACGCTTAACAGATACTCAAACAAAAAAAGTTAAAGAAGTAGCCAAACGCGTATATGAAATTTTAAATATGCGTGGTTTTTCTCGTTCCGAATATATTTTAGTTAACGATGAACCTCATTTTATTGAAATGAATACCGTTCCAGGACTAACAGAAGCTAGTATTTTACCACAGCAGGCCAATCAAGCAGGTATTTCGTTGTCTGAATTATTTGGAAATGCCGTTGAAATGGCTTTAAAAGACAAGATATAATGAAAAAAGCAATTTTTCCTGGGTCTTTTGATCCAATTACTTTAGGGCACGTAGATATTATAGAACGTGGTGTTACTCTTTTTGATGAATTAATTATTGCAATTGGTGTAAATGCTGATAAAAAATATATGTTTTCTTTAGAAGAACGTAAACGTTTTATTAAAGAGACTTTTAAACACGAACCAAAGATAAAAGTACTTACTTATAGTGGACTTACCGTCAACTTTTGTAAAGAACAAAATGCTCAATTTATTTTAAGAGGCTTACGTAACCCTGCCGATTTTGAGTTTGAAAAGGCAATTGCACACACCAATAGAAAACTTTCTGAAATTGAAACTGTTTTCTTACTCACTTCCTCAGGTAAAAGCTATATTTCATCTTCAATTGTAAGAGATGTAATTAGAAACGATGGTGATTATACAGGCTTGGTACCTGATGCTGTTAGAATTTAAACTTTTTTAAACATTATTCTTTTGAAAAAACTAATTGTACTGCTCCTAATAATAGCTACTGCTTGTAAACAAAAACCTACAAAAAAGTCCGTCGATTTTACAACGCTATTTGAAACTTCAAATGGAACAGAAACACCCAAGTATGATGAAGTTATTTCTTTTTATGAAGATTTAGCTGAAGTATATTCTGAAATTTCTTTGTTTGAAATAGGTAGTACCGATATTGGAAAACCATTACACTTAATTGTTTTCAATGCAGAAGGAAAAACTAATATCGAAGATCTTAAGAATTCTTCTAAAAATAGAATTTTAATTAACAATGGTATCCATCCAGGAGAATCTGACGGAATAGACGCTTCTATGCTTTTATTAAGAGATATAGTTCAAAATGATTCTTTAAAAAACAAATACAAAAATTCTTTAATTTGTATTATTCCTGTCTATAATATTGGTGGTGCGCTAAACAGGAATTCACACACGAGAGCCAATCAAAATGGCCCAAAAGAATACGGTTTTAGAGGAAATGCTCGTAACTACGATCTAAATCGTGATTTTATAAAACAAGACACTAAAAATGCTGCTGCTTTTGCTGAGATTTTTCACACTGTAAATCCAGAGGTTTTTATCGATAATCATGTAAGTAATGGAGCAGACTATCAGTACGCAATTACACATCTATTTACACAACACAATAAATTAGGAGGAAACCTAGGTGAGTTTATTGAAACTAAAATGCGTCCTGAAATAGAACAATCATTAGCTCAAAAAGAGATTATCATCACTCCTTACGTAAATGTTTGGGGAACTACTCCAGAAAACGGATGGTCGCAGTTTTTCGATTCTCCTAGGTATTCTACTGGATACACTACCCTATTCAATACCTTAGGGCTAATGGTTGAAACCCATATGCTAAAACCTTACAAAGTTAGAGTAGAACAAACCTATGAATTGTTATTTTCTTCTTTAGATTTTTCTGAAGAAAATAGCACTAAAATAAAAGATTTACGAAAAAAAGCAGTTGATGAAATCATTAATAAAAAAATATACCCTATTACTTTTAAAGTTAATAAAAGTTCTCCTAGTGCATTACATTTTAAAGGATATGAAGGTGTCTTTGTTGATAGTAAAGTAACGAACGGAAAACGTTTGTTTTATAATAGAACAAAACCTTTTAATAAAAAAATACCATATTATAATAACTATGTCCCTACAAAAGAAATCACCATACCTAAAGCTTATATTTTACAACAAGGTTGGCATGCTGTTGTAGAACGGTTAAAAAATAATAAAATTGATTTTACTCGTTTTAAAAAAGACACTCTACTAACTGTAGAAGTTCAACATATTAAAGAGTTTGAAACTCGAAAAATGGCATACGAAGGTCATTATTTACATTATAACACCACAATATCAAAAAACAAAAAAGATGTTTTCTTAAAAAAAGGAGACCTTTATATCCCTACAAATCAACAAGGTATTCGATATATTATAGAAACCTTAGAGGCTGAAGCCACTGATTCTTTTTTTAATTGGAATTTTTTTGATACTATTTTACAACAAAAAGAAGGGTATTCTGCTTATGTTTTTGAAGATCTTGCTGAAGATTTTTTAAACAATACCCCATCAATAAAACAAGAGTTTCAAGAAAAATTAAAATTAGATGATAATTTTTCAAAAAGTCCGCAGGCACAATTATACTGGATTTATACTCAAACACCTCATTATGAAAAAAAGCATATGAAATTGCCTGTTTTTAAGTTATTTAAATAATTTTTAGTCTCTTAATTACATTTTCATACTTTTGCTTTTGATTAAGAACTTAATCAAAATGAATAAAGAACCCTTAAATTCTGTTTGTGAACAGAAAAATTTTGAAAAAATTTTCAATCAACATTCACAAACATTAAGAAATTATATATATTATAAGTGCGGTAACACTCAGCAAGCTGAAGATATCGTACAAGAAGCATATATAAAATTATGGAACAACTGCGCTAAGGTTATTTTTGAAAAAGCTAAGTCTTATCTATACACAGTAGCTAACAATCATTTTTTAAATGAGGTTGCACATCAAAAAGTAGTTCTTGAACACCAAAAGCAAAATGTTTCTACTGGTAAAACAAATGAAACCCCTCAATTTATTTTAGAAGAAGGAGAATTTCATGCGAAATTAAAAAAAGCCATTGCTGATTTGCCAGATAAGCAACGAGAAGTATTCCTACTCAGTAGAATAGATAAAAAAAAATATAGTGAGATTGCAAATATCATTGGAATTTCTGTTAAAGCTGTAGAAAAAAGAATGAGCAAAGCTCTTCTCACTTTAAAAGAGCAAATAGGTAAAGTATAACAAAAATATTATTTGTAGTAGGGTAATTAACCTTTTACCTGTTTTAATACAAATAGCACGAATAACAGAAAATGAAATTAAATTATAAAAATGAAACCTTTTTAGCAAGATGGATAGCCAATGAGTTATCTGTTGAAGAATTAAAAGAGTTTCAACAAACAGAAGATTATCATCATTTTAAAGCTATTGATGATGCTTCTCAGTTATTAAAACCTCCTGGTTATAACAAGAAAGCAGTTTTCGATAAAATTCTACGTGAATTACAGTCAAAAAAGGCTAAAAAGAAAACAGTAAAATTAATACCTACATGGATATATGGTGCAGTAGCATCTATAGCTTTATTAATTAGTTTTTTTTATTTCAATAATTCAACAACAAATTTTTCAACAAGTTTTGGTGAACAATTAACGATTACTTTACCTGATAATTCTCAAGCTCATTTATCTCCAAACTCTAAAATAACTTACAAAAAACAAAGCTGGGAAGATCAAAGAGAAGTATCATTAAATGGTAAAGCTTATTTCGAAGTAGAAAAAGGAAAATCTTTTACTGTAAATTCTACCGAAGGTAATGTAACTGTGTTAGGTACAAAATTTACTGTAAATACTTCTAAAGGCTATTTTGAAGTTCAATGTTATGAAGGAAAAGTAAAAGTAACTTCAAAAAATGATAAAGAAGTTATTTTAACGAAAGGCAAAGCTTATCGAAATTATAATAAAACTAGTGAAAATTGGGAGTTTACAAGTAATGAACCTTCTTGGATAAAAGGAGAAAGTTATTTTAATAACACCCCTCTTTTTCAGATTATAAAAGCTTTAGAAAGTCAATTTAATTTAAAGTTTGACACTTCAAAAATAGACCCTAATCAAAGGTTTACAGGTACCTTCACACATGAAGATGTTAATATAGCGTTACAAACTGTTTTTGCTCCTATGAAAATTTCTTATAAATTAGCAAAAAATAGTTCAGTTATATTGACATATAATAAATGAAGATAAAATTAAGTATACTTTTTATATGCTTAACGATGTCTATTTTTTCTCAAGAAAAAATAGACATCGCTTTTATTGATGTTCCTTTACTAGATGTTCTAAAGGAAATAGAAGTAAATTTTGGAGTAAAATTTTCTTTTAATACAGAAGTTGTAAAAGAAGAAAAATTTTCTTTTACAAAAAAGAAATGTGAATTAGTTTACCTCATTGGTGAAATTGAACGTCAAACTCCTTTATTTTTTAATCAAATCAATGAGCGTTACTATTACATCACCAAAAATTCTAATTTTAGATCAAATGAATACGATTTATTAAAAGAGGTATTTATTACAAATTATATTACTTCTGGTATTAATAAAAAAAGAAATGGATCTATATCGATTCTTCCTAAAGAGTTAGGTGTTTTACCAGGATTAACTGAGCCTGACATATTGGAAAGTTTAAAGATTATTTCAGGAGTTCAAAGCCCTAATGAAACTGCTTCTGGGATATATATAAGAGGAGGTACTCCAAACCAAAATCTAGTTTTATGGGACGGTATAAAGATGTATTACTCTGGGCATTTCTTTGGAATGATTTCGGCATTTAACCCTTATACAACAAAAGAAATTACTCTTTCAAAAAGTGGTACAGGAGCAAGATACGGAAACAGAGTTTCAGGTGTAATAGATATTAAGACTAACGAAAACGTTCCAGATAGAGTTATTGGAGGTTTTGGGTTAAATATGACACATGCAGATGCTCTTATTACAATTCCTTTTTCAGAAAAAACGGCTATTTTTTTTTCTGCTAGAAGATCTTTTTCTGATATTTTAAAAACTTTTACATTTAATAAGTTGTCAACGCGTGTTTTTCAAACATTTGACGATAATCAAGAAAATCAAATTATAGATAATAATATTAAATTCATTAGAAATAATAAATTTAAGTTTTCAGATTACACTATTAAGTTTGTATATAAACCTAATGAAAAAGAATCTTTGAGCCTTAGTTTTTTAAACACCAAAAACAAGATGTTTAATGACTTTATTATTCCTTTTTATGAAGACAAATACAATGATAGGTTAGATATTAATAATACAGGTATAAGTATTAACTGGAAAAAGACTAGTGAAAAAACAACACATAATATAAAGAGTTATTTCTCTAAATTTATTTTAGATTATGAGGGTAACTATAATTATATTGACAATTATCTTTTCATATTATCTATGAAAAGTAATAATTTAACCGATTTTGGTATTTCATATAATATGAATTACTCTTTTAGTGATAGAACTGATTTATTTTGGGGATACGATTTTACATCAACTAAAGCATCGTATAAATTAAAATACACTATTGATACAGAGGAACAAAATCAATACACATCACTACAAGAAGATAAAGGAACAAACAACACTCACTCACTTTTTATTGAATATCTATACGATAACAGTAACTGGAACATTAACTCTGGTGTTCGATTTAATTATTTTTCAAAAATAGACAAACCTGTTTTAGAGCCTAGACTGTATTTTGAAAAAAAACTTTCAAAAAACTTTAGTATTAAAGGGTCTTTTGAGCAAAAACACCAAACACTCAGTCAAATTATAGAGTTTCAAACCTCTAGCTTAGGCTTCGATTTAGAAAATCAAATATGGGCTCAGGTAAATAATGATGATATTCCTATTCAAAAAAGCATGCAAATTTCTTCAGGAATTCTATTTAATAAAAATAATTGGAAAATTGATATTGAGCCTTATTATAAAAAAGTAAGCGGAATGACCTCGCAAACTAGTGGATATAATGACCAAACAGATGACTTCTCTAACGGTAAAGGAAAAATATATGGTATTGATATCTTAATTAATAAGAAAATTAACAACTATCGAACTTGGATTAATTATTCGTACACTAAAAACAGATTTAAATTTTTAGATTTAGAAAATAAATTTTTCCCTGCAAATCATGACATCACTAATTACTTTTCTTGGTCTCATGCTTATAAGTTAAATAATTACGAATTATCTCTTGGTTGGGTTCAAAGAACTGGTAACCCTTATACTGCTGTTAAAGAATTTTTAATTGATGATTACGGATTTCCTGTTATTTATTTAGATTTAGACAATATTAATGCTCTCAGGCTTCCCACTTATAGTAGATTAGATGCCTCTTTAATTTATTCTTTTAACTTTTCTGAAAGATGGAAAGGTAGATTAGGTTTCTCATTACTCAATATTTTTAAAAGAAAAAATATTTTAAGCAGAACGTACAGTGCTATAGTTGTTAGAAATTCTGATAATAATATTGAACACAAACTAAAAGTAGTTGATAAAACGTCATTAGGGATTACTCCTAATTTTGTTTTTAGAGTTAACTTTTAACTAAAAAGACTCTACAAAAGGTAGAGTCTTTTTAGTTTAATAGCTTCTATATATTTTTGTTTCTTCAAAAACATGTTCTAAAATTTGTTTTTCTCTTTCATCAAACTCAATACCTCTTCTTTTCATTACTACTTCGGCAACCTCAAAAACCTTGTTTGTTTTATATTCAGTAAAACCAGAAGCTCCTCCCCAACTAAATGAAGGTATAAAGTTTCTAGGAAATCCACTTCCAAAAACATTAGCTGAAACCCCTATAACTGTTCCTGTATTAAACATGGTGTTAATACCACACTTAGAATGATCTCCCATCATTAATCCACAAAACTGCAATCCTGTTTTCGCAAAACGTCCTGTTTCATAATTCCAAAGTTTAACTTCAGCATAATTATTTTTTAAGTTTGAATTGTTACTGTCAGCTCCAATATTACACCACTCTCCTAATACCGAATTACCTAAAAATCCATCATGTCCCTTGTTAGAGTAACCAAACAAAATCGAGTTATTTACCTCTCCTCCTACCTTACAATATGGCCCTAAGGTAGTTGCTCCATAAATTTTAGCCCCTAATTTTAATACTGAATTTTCACACATAGCTAAAGCACCACGTACTACTGCTCCTTCCATAACTTCTGCATTCTCTCCAATATAAATTGGCCCTGTTGAAGCATTTAAAGTCGCAAAAGTTAGCTTAGCGCCTTTTTCAACAAAAATATCATTTCTATTAACACAATTAACCGTTTCTGGAATTGGTTGTGATGTTCTACCTTTAGTAATCAAATTAAAATCGTTACGAATAGCTTCATCGTTTAATGAAAAAATGTCCCAAGTATTTTTTATCTTAATAATATCATCTTCAAACTCAATTTGCTCATAAGATGAAAAGTCTACTTCGTCTTGCGTATCTGTTGTGTAAAAAGCAATTACATCTTCCTCTCTAAAAATAACCTGATTAGGTTTTAAATTTTTAACCATTTCAACCAAAGGTTTGGTTGGTAAGAAAGCTGCATTTAACAACACATTTTCTTCCATTTCAACCATAGGATATTTCTCTTCTAAATACTCTTCTGTTATGGTCGTGGTTGTAAACCCTAAATATTTTTCCCACTTTTCTCTAATGGTTAAAATTCCCACTCTTATATCTGCTACTGGTCGTGTATATGTAAATGGCAGTAAGGCTTTGCGTACATCACCATCAAATAAAATATAATTCATATTAATCATTTTTTGAAGCAACACAAACTTACCACTTTCAATTCATTTTACAAGTCAAAATATAAACCTTACTTTTGTTGTTATATATTCTTCAATATTTTACTATGAAAAAAATTTTAGGGTTAATTTTATTCGGTATTGCTCTAATAGCAGCATTATACTACGCTTTTATTTACTTTGTTCCTTACAGTGAAGGTGTTCGCTCTGGTGAATTAATAAAGATTAGCTATAAAGGGGTTGTTGTAAAAACTTGGGAAGGTGAAATTAGCCAAGGTATTTCTGGAGCACAAATTTTTTCTTTTTCTGTAGAAGATAATCAAAAAGAGGTGATTAATAAGCTTCAAGAATACCAAGGTCGATATGTAAAAGTTACGTATAAAGAACGTTTTAGCACTTTCTTTTGGTTAGGTGATACAAAGTACTTTATAACCAAAGTTGAAGAAGAACAATCTCCTCACTTTAGAGGAATAAGAAAAGATGATGAACAATAATAGTTATAGAAATATAAAAGATACCCGCATTACTATTTCTGAATTAATGCTTCCTTCTCATGCTAATTTTAGTGGTAAAATTCATGGAGGATATATTTTAAAATTAATGGACCAAATAGCTTTTGCATGTGCTTCTAAACATTCAGGAACTTATTGTGTAACAGCATCAGTAGATACCGTTAACTTTATAAACCCAATTGAAGTAGGTGAATTAGTAACTATGAAAGCCTCTATTAATTATGTAGGAAAAACATCAATGGTGGTTGGTATACAAGTTAAAGCACAAAACATACAAACAGGAAAAACCAAGCACTGCAACTCTTCTTACTTTACGATGGTTGCTAAAAATGAAAATGGTATTAATACTAAAGTACCAGGGATTATTATTAGCAAAGACAAGGAGATGCGTCGGTTTTTGGAAGCTATTCATAGAATAAAAATGAAAAAAAACAGACAAGAAAAGTTTGATAATGACAATTTTACCGCTCAAAACTACATTGAAGAGCTTAAAAATTATAACGTGAAGATTGAATTATAACTATGCCTGAAATTATTGACTTAAGTCAAGATATTTTTGACGGAATGCCTGTTTATAAAAGCCTTCCCCAAGTTAAAATGTATGTACATAACACCCATGAAGAATGGGATGGAATTGAAAACCCGACAACAAAAACTCCTGCTGTATATAAACTAGAAATGGGAGAGCATACAGGAACTCATGTTGATGCTTTAAACCATATGGCGGCTAAACATGAAGGAAAATCTATAGACACTATGCCTCTAAGCATGTTTTATACCGAAGGTATTTGCTTAGATTTTTCTCATAAAAATTTACAAGAGTTAATTACTTCAGCAGAAATTAGAGAACAATTAGATAAAGGAAGACTTAACATTAAAGAAGGTGATACTGTGCTTCTTTGTACTAACCATTATGCAAAACATTTTAATACTAAGAACTGGGGGAAAGGTCCTGGTATTACTGCTGAGTGCGCTACTTGGTTAGGTAAACAAAAAATTGCTGCTTTTGGAGTAGAAACTATGTCTCCAGGGGTTCCTAAAGTATCTAATAAGAAAGTACATCATATTTGTGGTGAAATGGGTTTTACACATTATGAAAACATGATAAACCTTGATAAACTATTAGGTAAAGGCAGATTTCGTTTTATAGCTTTGCCCTTAAAAATTAGAGGAGGAACAGGATCGCCAGTAAGAGCGGTTGCTATTTTAGAATAATTTGGTAGTATCTCTCCAATAAAAAAAGCACGAAAGCACAGCTATATATCATATATTTTTGTACGCGATTTTTTATTTTGTTTTATATTAGCCAACGATTCTTAAAAAGAATAAAATTGCTAAAAACTTCTTTTATCCCGAAATATAAACTGAATAAACAATATACTTGTTTGCATATAACTAGTTGCAACAATTATGAAAAACATTCCGTTACTGATTTTAACATTGATTTTAATTGCAAGTTGTAATTCAAAACAAACTTCATCGGAATTAGAAAAACTGACCGAAAAAGAAAAGCAAATTTCGGATTTACAAACACAAATCGAAAATTTAGAAAACAAACATGTAGGCTTCCCCTCTTTAGGACACCTTAAAATTCGACAAATAATTATTATTTAGGTCAGATTTGATGAAGAATTTAAATTCTTCATCAAATCTAGGCATATATTCTTTAGGTGATTTGTTACCTAAGGATTGGTGTGGATG
>NZ_CAZEQR010000012.1:0-41330 GCF_964513795.1 Tenacibaculum sediminilitoris
GACCACATTTAAGTCTTAACATGAAAACACCTAACTTTGTACATAACAAAAAAACCAGAGAAGTTAACTTCTCTGGTTCAATATAATTTTTTAAATAACTGTCAACCTATTTTAGGACGACTCAATACTATTGTTATTTTCTGTAATCTTTACTCTTTTACTAAACCTATTTTCTTTTCTAAAACTAAGTACCCAAAGTAAAATAATGTTCCTAAAATTATTCCTGTGATATAACCAGTAGTAACATCTATTGGAAAATGTACTCCTAAATATATTCTACTATATCCAAAAATTAAAGGAAATAAAATCATTAAGTAAATCATCTTAAAATGCTTTCTTAACAATAAAATCATAAAAGTAGTTATGGTTGTAGATAATGACGCATGCCCTGACCAAAAGCTATATCCTTTGGGTTTATATGTAAACACTCTTAAGTACTCTTTTAACCCTTCAGTATTACAAGGTCTAATTCTTTCTGTTGTGTTTTTAATTAAGTTTGTAAGTTGATCGGAAAAAGCAACTATAAGTGCTATAAACAACACTGTGAATACTCCCTTTTTCCATCCAAACTGCTTAAAGACTAAAAACAACACAAAGACAAATAAAGGCGTCCAAGTAAATTGATTGGTAATGGTTAACCAAAAACTATCCCATTGCTCACTTCCTAAATTATTAAGGTAAATTAAAAGCTCTTTATCTTTTTGTATAATGTAATCTATCAAAACTACTTTCCTACTTTTAAAACTTCTATTTCGAAAATTAAATCAGATTTTGGAGGTATTGGACCTAGTCTACGGTCTCCATAGCCCAAGTATGAAGGTATAAACAAACGAACTTTATCACCTTCTCTCATTGTTTTTACCCCTTCTTTCCAGCCTGCTATTAAAGGAAGTTTTTCATCATCTACGGTAAAAACAAAAGCTTCTCCTTTATCTAAACTAGAATCTATTTTTCTTCCGTCAGCTAAATATAATGTGTAATGTGCTGTAGTTGGTAATGCTGGATTTACTTTTTTTCCTTCTCCTTTTTTTAAGGATAAAATTTTCAAACCAGAATCGGTAGTAATCGCCTCATTAATACCTTTCTCTTCTTGATATTTTTGTTTTAACTCTTCTAGTTTTTTCTTTCGTTCTTCTTCTTTCTTTTCGACATTATCTAATTCTTGTTCAAAAACTACTGGAGCATTAAATTTTGTAGCGTCTTTCCCTACTCTTAAAATCTCTACATGTTTGATGTAATCATTTTTTTGAATTGTATCTACTATTTTTTGACCTTTTAAAACACGACCAAAAACTGAATGCCCTCTATCTAACCAAGGGGTTGCTTTATGAGTAATAAAAAACTGACTAGAGTTTGTTACTGGTCTTGAGTAATTTGCCATAGACAACGTACCGGGACCATCGTGCTTATACAACAACTCCCCTTCCTCATCCATAGGAAATTCATCAGCAAATTTATAACCTGCATCTCCGCTACCAGTTCCTGTCTTATCTCCTCCTTGAATCATAAAGTCTTTAATTACTCTATGAAATTTTGTACCATCATAAAACGGTTTTCCTTTTAAAGAATCTGTCATTTTAGGATGGGTTCCTTCTGACAAGCATACAAAGTTAGCTACCGTCATAGGTACACCTTCTTTAAACAACTTTACCAAAACATCTCCTTTATTTGTTTGTATGTCTGCATATAATCCATTCTCTAAATTAGGATATTTAGTAGACTTGCATGATGTAAATATTATTACAAATACGATTAAATACTTAAAAAAATTCATTTTTTATAGGGTTTAAATAAAAAACATCAACTTTTGAGTGTTGATGTTTTTATATACTTGCAAATTTTTAATTAGTGTCCGTGTCCGTCTCCTTTCGAATGACCTTGCTCTAACGGCTCTACTACTTCCAATAACTCTACTTCGAAGACTAAAGTTGAGAAAGGTTTTATATGTTGACCTCTTTGTTGTGCTCCGTAGGCTAATTCTTGTGGGATAAAGAATTTATACTTTGCTCCTGGCTTCATTAATTGTAATCCTTCAGTCCATCCTTTTATTACCTGACCTACTCCAAACTCAGTTGGTTCTCCTCTTTCTACTGAACTATCAAATACAGTTCCGTCGATTAACGTACCGTGATAATTCACCTTCACTTTAGAATTTACTTCTGGAGCTTCTCCTTCACCTTCCTTTAAAACGATGTATTGTAAACCACTTTCAGTTACTTTAACACCTTCTTTTGTTTTATTTTCAGCTAAGAAGTCTTCGCCTGCCTTTTTATTATCTCCAAATTCAGCTTCTGCTTTTTTAGCTTGTTCTTCTTGCATTTGCTTCATTTTTTCTTGTTGTTTCTTCTGAAAAAATGTTCTTAAGATGTTATTTACATCTTTTGATTCTATTAGTAAGTTTGTAGAATCCATTCCGTTTTTAAACCCTTGAACAAATAAACCTTGATCCATTTCATCAAAATTCGTTTTAATTTTATTAGCCATATCTAACCCTATGGCATAACTTACAGAATCTACCTCTGTTGCTAATGAGCTTTTTTGCTTAAACTGACCGTTACTACATGAAACAATTGATAAACCTACAATTGTAGCTGCTAAAATTTTGGTTAATTTCATTCTTCTTTTTTTGATTTTATATCGATTAATGTTACTGTACTTTGTATTGGCTGATTTACAGCTATCTTGTTTCCATCCCCTGTAACTCCAAAAGCTCTGTATGATGGAATTACAAATGTAATAGTTTCTCCCTTTTTCATCAACTTTATTCCGTCTTGTAATGCCGGAATAAAATCTTCTTTATCTATTTTATAACTTCTTTCTTTTTTTTCATAGAGAATATTCCCGTTTAGATCTGTAATATTGTAAGACAATATTACTAAATCTTCAAACTGTGGAGACTTTGATTTTAAGGTATCTTTGGTTACATAGGCGTACCAAAATCCATTAGGTGAACTTTTATATTCTCTAACAGTATCTTTTGCCACCCAAACTTCTAAACGGTTTCTTTCTAAAGCATTTAATCTTTTGTTTTCTTTAAGAACTTCTTTATAAAAGTTTGTAGTACCATGTTGTTTTGGTCTTCTTGCTTTTGGTTCTTTACAAGATGTTATAATCAAAACAATGAGGACAAAAAGTGTTATTTTATACTTCATACGAATTCTCTAACTCTTGTTGGTATGCAGGTAATAACGATTTAAATCTCACTATCGTATTTTCCATACTATCGTCACTTTTTCCACCAGCAGCATTATCGTGCCCACCTCCATTAAAATAGTTACGTGCAAACTGATTTACAGAAAACTTCCCTTTTGATCGGAAAGATATTTTCACAATTCCTTGTTCTTCATCTTCTATAAAAATAGCTGCAAACACAATTCCTTTCAAAGATAATGCATAATTCACTACTCCTTCGGTATCTCCTTTTTCGTAGCAAAAACGTTTCTTCTCTTCTTCTGACAAAGTTATAAAAGCTGTTTTATATTCTGGTAGTACTTTCATATTACTTAAAGCTTGCCCTAACAACAATAACCTATTGTAAGAATTTGCGTCATGAACATTACTATGAATTCTATCATTTTCCGCTCCTTTATCTATTAAATCGGCAATAATTCTATGTGTAGTACTGGTTGTAGACCTAAAACGGAACGACCCTGTATCTGTCATAATACCCATATATAAACAAGTAGCTATGTTTTTATCTATCAACTCGATGTCTGCCATCATGTTAATAAAGTTATATACCATTTCACATGTTGAAGACATAGATGTATCAGAATACATATACATAAAATCATCAGGTTGCTGGTGATGATCTATTAAAACAAAGTTGTTTTTATATTGCTCTAACGTATTTTGCATATCATTTCCTACTCTATGCAATGCATTAAAGTCTAACAAAAAAACAATATCAGACTTCTCTAGAGCTTTGACAGATTGATTATTTTGACGATCAAAACGTTTTACGGTTTCTGATCCTGGCACCCAATGTAAAAAATCAGGATACTCATTAGGCATTAATACTTGTGTAACATGCCCTTTCTTATCTAAATAATGTTTTAATCCCAAGGTAGAACCTATAGCGTCTCCATCTGGGTTTCTATGGCCAATTATTACAATATTCTTAGGTTCTGATAAGAATTCTCGTAACTCAGTAAAGTGTTTCAAAATCATAAAGGGCGAATATACAAATTAATGCTATATTAACCTTTTATGTATTTATTTTTGTTTTCTAATATTAAAAACATAATTCAGCAAACTCTAGATTTTAAAATTTCTTTTTTGGCTACTTTAATATAAGTTATTGTTATGTTTTCACAGTTAAAACAAAGCTACCCAACAAGAAGTCAAGCAAATACACCCTTAACTTGTTAATCACATTAAAAAGTGTATTTTTGCGGCGATTTATGCAATATTTGCATAAGTAACAACAATTAAGAAATTTATCATATACTGATATTTATAACATTTAATAATGGCAACAAATAGAACTTTTACAATGATTAAACCAGATGCTGTTGAAAACAGACATACTGGTGCAATTTTAGAAAAAATTAATGCTGCAGGTTTCAGAATCGTAGCTATGAAAAAAACACAAATGACAAAGCATGATGCTGAGACTTTTTATGGAGTACATAGTGAGCGTCCTTTCTTTGGTGAATTAGTTGAGTTTATGACTCGCGGACCAATCATCGCTGCTATCTTAGAAAAAGATAACGCTGTTGAAGATTTTAGAACTTTAATCGGTGCTACAAATCCAGCTGAAGCTGCTGAAGGAACTATCCGTCAATTATACGCTACTTCTATTGGGGAAAACGCAGTACACGGTTCTGATTCTGATGAAAATGCAGCTATCGAAGGTGCTTTCCATTTTTCTGGTAGAGAAATGTTCTAAGAAAGAAACTTCTTAACAACATATATGAAAACTCGTTGCTTAATTGTAGCGAGTTTTTTTGTTTTAAATTTAATTTTACTCTGATTTCTAATATCTATTTGAGAATTAAACCAACATCAACTTTTTAACAAGCTCCTCTCCTATCTCTTCATTAATCATACGTATTATTTTATCTTTTCCATAATTTAACTCTTCTCGTAAAACAGAAGAAGATAAGCGTACAATTAATGTGCCGTTTTGTAGTTTTACTTCGCTTGTGTAAGAAGCAACACCAGCCCCCATGAGTTTTCCCCAAGCCTCATCAATATGAATTTTTTGAAACCCTTTTTTTAATTTATTATTCTCTTGAATAAAACTTCCCATCAAGTCTTTTAACGAAAAACTATCGTTTTCTCTTTTAGCCATTTCTTCTATTTTTTATCTTATTTTGTTTAGCTATAACATTATAATTTAAAAATCTGATATTCTTGGTTGCTCTTTTTAATCACTTCCTCGGTACGGTCTGCATGTGTATCTGTAATAAAAATTTGTCCAAACTCATCACTATTTACCAAATAGACAATTTGGGCAACTCTATTTTCATCTAACTTATCAAAAATATCGTCTAACAACAAAATAGGTGTCACGTTTGATTGTTGTTTAATAAACTCAAACTGTGCTAATTTTAATGCTATTAGATACGATTTTTGTTGTCCTTGTGAACCAAACTTTTTAATAGGGTACTCTCCTATTTCAAAATTTAAATCATCTTTATGAATTCCAACTGAGGTATACTGTACTATTTTATCTTTCTCTAGGTTTTGTTGTAATAACCCTTCCAAAGAACTATCGTGTAACTGACTTTTGTAACGTAAGTTTACCACTTCTTTTGCTCTAGATATAATTTGATGCTTTTCATTAAAGATAGGTACAAACTCTTCCAAAAAAGCTTTTCTCTTATTATAAATAACTGTTCCGTACTCAATTAATTGCTCATCATACACCTTCAAGTTTAAAGCATCAAAAACTCTATTCGCTGCAAAGTATTTTAACAATGCGTTCCGCTGACTTACTGTCTTAGTATAGGAAATTAACGTTTGTAAATATTTTTTGTCTTGCTGAGAAATTACTCCATCAATAAATTTACGACGAGTTTCACCACCTTCTACAATAAGATCTCTATCTGCAGGGGAAATAATTACCAATGGAAGTTGACCAATATGTTCCGAAAACTTCTCATACGCTTTCCCGTTACGTTTCAATACCTTTTTTTGGCCTCTCTTTAGAGAGCAAATAATCTTTTCTTGTCGTTCTTTCAATAAATAATCACCTTCCACCATGAAAAAATCTTGACCATGGCGAATATTTTGTCCAGCAATAGAATTAAAGTAACTTTTAGCAAACGACAAATAATAAATTGCATCTAACACGTTGGTTTTTCCAATTCCATTATTCCCCACAAAACAATTTATTTTCTTTTGAAAATCAAAAGTTTGCGATTCAATATTCTTAAAATTAACCAAAGATAGTTTTTGCAAATACATGAATAAGCGTTGTTTCTAAAAAGAATGCGCAAATTATTGAAAATTTACGAAAAAACGCCTTTTAAAATCCAATTAAAAAAACTATTTTTGTCGCCACTAATTTTTTAAGTAATTATGGCTACATACAAGAAAAGAGGTTACAAACCTAAGAAAGAAAAGGTTACACAAGAAGTAGAAGAAGCATTTGATGAAACACAAAGTACTACAGCTGAAGTATTTAACACTTTAGATGATACTGCGAACAAATCAGAGCAATGGATTGAAAAAAATAGCAAGCCATTATTTTACGGATTGGTAACTGTTGCAGCTTTAATTTTACTTTACTTAGGTTACAATAAATTTATTGCTGAGCCAACACAACAACAAGCTTCTAATGAATTAGCATATCCTCGTACTTTCTTTGATAAGGCTAATACATCTGCAGGTGCAATTGCTGACTCTCTGTATAATTTAGGACTAGAAGGCGGCGATGGAAAGTATGGTTTTATTGATATTGCTGAGCAATTTAGTGGTACAAAAGCTGGAAATTTAGCAAACTATTATGCTGGAATTTCTTACTTAAAAATGAAAAAATACGAAGAGGCTATCGAATATTTAAGCAACTTTAACTCTGATGATGAATTATTAGGCCCTACTGCTTTAGGTGCTATTGGTGATGCTTTTGCTGATATTAACCAACCAGAAGATGCTTTAGACTATTACCAACAAGCAGCTAATAAAAAAGATAATCAATTTACTACTCCTTTATTTTTATTCAAAGCAGGTCAAGTTGCTATGGGTTTAAAAGAATACAGTAAAGCTGAAAAATTATACACAACCATTAAAGAAAAATACGCTGATTCTGATCAAGGAAGAGATATTGAAAAATATATCAACAGTGCTAAATACGCTCAATAATGGCAACAACAAATTTATCTTATTACGATAAAGCAACAATCCCAAATGCGAAGTCTTTTCGATTTGGGATTGTTGTTTCAGAATGGAATCCTGAAATTACTCAAAATCTTCATAAAGGTGCTATTGAAACTTTAATAGATTGTGGAGCTACAGAAGAAAATATTATCTCTTGGGATGTTCCTGGAAGTTTCGAATTGGTGTACGGATGTAAAAAAATAATTGAAACACAAAAGTTAGATGCTATCATCGCTATAGGAAATGTAATTCAAGGTGAAACAAAGCATTTCGACTTTGTATGTGAAGGTGTTACACAAGGAATTGTGGATTTAAATATTAAATACGATGTACCTGTGATTTTTTGTGTGTTAACCGATAATACAAAACAACAATCTATAAATCGTTCAGGTGGTAAATTAGGAAACAAAGGAATTGAATGTGCCGTAGCGGCGGTTAAAATGGCAGCAATTAAAAACCAGGAACGCCCATCAAGCTCCTTAGGTTTTTAAAAATCTATCAACAAAGAAGTTTTAAGTTCTATATATATAAATTTAAAAGCACCAAGTCTAGCATTGTCTTGGTGCTTTTTAAGTTTAATTTATGTACTTTTTTTGACCACCTCTCTATAATTCAGTAACTTTGAACTTAGTCTTATTTGGTGTTATTTTTGTTCCACTTAAGCTATTAAAGAAGCAATAATTTTATGGGATTTATCAAAAGAGAAAATAAAAAATTCGATTACAAACCTCGTTACTATAAAGGAGAAGGAAACCCCTATGAAATAAAACAAAAATTTGATCAATACAGAACTACGATTGGAAAGAAAAAAGGGATAAAAGGAAAATTTAATGCTGCTATTGACGAATTTAAAGGGTCTGGTTACAAGCTAAATAAAACCATCGTAATTATAGCATTAATTTTAACGCTAATTTTCTTGTTTATTATCGATTTTGACCTTTCAATCTTTTTCTCAAAAAAATAACTAAATGTCAGATATCATACAGTTACTTCCTGATCATGTTGCAAATCAAATTGCTGCTGGAGAAGTGGTGCAACGCCCCGCGTCTGTAGTAAAAGAACTGATAGAGAACTCCATAGATGCAGGTGCTACTTCTATTACCTTATTATTAAAAGATGCTGGAAAAACCTTAATTCAAGTAATTGACGATGGTAAAGGAATGAGTGTAACAGATGCACGCTTAAGTTTTGAGCGTCATGCTACCTCTAAAATAAAGGAAGCACAAGACTTATTTAATTTAAATACTAAAGGTTTTCGTGGAGAAGCTTTAGCTTCTATCGCAGCCATTGCACACGTAGAATTAAAAACAAAACAAGAAGAAGACGAACTAGGTACACAAATAAAAATTGAAGGAAGTGAAATAACTTCTCAAGAAGTAGTTTCAACTGCTAAAGGAACTAGTATTGCTGTTAAAAATTTATTTTTTAACATTCCTGCACGTCGTAATTTTTTAAAATCTGACACTGTTGAAACGCGTCATATCGTTGATGAATTTCAGCGCGTAGCCTTAGCGCATCCTAATATTTCTTTTTTATTACATCACAATAACAACGAAGTTTATCATTTAAAAAAAAGCAACCTTCGTAAACGTATTGTAGCTATTTTTGGGGCTAAAATGAACGAAAAACTCGTTCCTATTAACGAACAAACTGACATTATTACTGTTAATGGTTTTGTGGCTAAGCCAGAATTTTCAAAGAAAAAACGTGGTGAACAATTCTTTTTTGTTAATAACCGATTTATAAAAAGTTCGTATTTAAATCATGCAGTAGTAAATGCTTTTGAAGGGTTGTTAGAAAGTGGCTCGCATCCTTCCTATTTCTTATATTTAGAAGTACCTGCAAATACGATTGATATTAATATCCATCCTACAAAAACGGAAATTAAGTTTGATAATGAAAAAGCACTATACGCTATTTTACGAGCTACAGTAAAACATAGTTTAGGGCAATACAATGTAGCTCCTGTGTTAGATTTTGATAGAGATGCTACTTTAGATACTCCTTATGATTATAGTAAAAAAAGCGGTTCTTCGGTTCCCCCAATAACGGTAGATCCGTCATTTAATCCTTTTAAAACAGAAACAAGTTACAAAGAACCTTCAAGCACAAGTAACCTATCAAAAAACACGACCATACACAGCTATCAATCTAACTTTAAAAAAGACACTGGAAGTTGGGAAGCTTTATATACAAATACTGATACTATTGAACCTGCTCAGCAAGAACAGCTTTTTGAGTCTGAACAAGAAACTGAAACTGGTAAAACTTTTCAAATTCAAAAAAAATACTTGTTAAGCTCTATAAAATCAGGAGTAGTGTTAATTCATCAATCTTTAGCACACCAACGTGTTTTATATGAAGAGTTTTTAGAAAATATTACTGTAAAAGAAGCTAGTAGTCAGCAATTATTATTCCCTGTAAATATTTCATTTTCTTCATCAGATATTGAAATGATTTATAGTATAAAGTCTGATTTAGAAAGTGCTGGCTTTATGTTTGATGAATTCACTAAAGAAAGTGTGGTTATTGCTGGAATTCCAACATCGATAAGCGAAAGTCAGATTACTCTTATTTTAGAACAGCTATTAGACGATATTGAACTTGAAGTACCTGATACTAGTTTTAGTCACTTTGATGTAATGGCTAAATCTTTTGCTAAATCACTAGCTATAAAAACAGGAACTTCTTTAAGTCCGAAAGAACAAGAAAACTTAGTAAACAACCTTTTTTCTTGTAAAGAGCCTAATATTTCACCATTTGGTAAACCCACGTTTAAAACACTAACTTTAAACGAAATAGACACCATTTTTAATAAATAAAAAATAGCATGCCAAAATTTACACAAACTATAAAACATTTAATAATCATTAACGTGATTATGTATTTTGCTCCGCAGTTATTAAACATGGATTTAACCAATTTGTTTGCGCTACATTATCCAAAAAATGAACATTTTGAAGTTTGGCAATATCTTACCCATATGTTTATGCACGGTAGTACAATGCACTTACTTTTTAATATGTATGCACTATGGGCTTTCGGTTCTCCCTTAGAACAAATGTGGGGTCGAAACAAGTTTTTATTCTTTTATTTTTCTGCAGGTATTGGCGCTGGTTTAATTTACACTTTAGTAAATTATTATCAATTTAATGGATATTATGAGCAATTAATTGCTTCTGGTGTAAGCTCTGAAAGCCTAACTTCATTTTTAAAAACAGGAAATTATTCTGATTTTGCACATCTAACAAATTTTAGCAGAACTGAATTAACAAAGTTCTTTTATCTATACGACACTCCTGCTGTTGGTGCTTCTGGTGCTATCTATGGAATTTTAGTTGCTTTTGGTTTAACATACCCTGATGCTAAATTAGCGTTGATTTTCTTCCCTGTTCCTATCGCTGCAAAATATTTTATACCTTTAATTATTTTAAGTGATTTATTCTTTGGTATCACAAGTTATTCTATTGGTAACATTGCTCATTTTGCACATATAGGTGGTGCTATTATTGGTTTTATTATTGCTTGGTACTGGAAAAAAAATCAATTTAAATTTCGTTAATTTAGTACCTTTACCTGTCTTTATTTAAGAGACCATACAATATGAATATACTCGAAAATTTAAAATACCGATTAAAAAATGCAGGAATTGTAGAACAATTAATATATGGAAACTTAGCTGTATTTTTATTAGTCCATTTAGCAAATGTTTTCAATTTTTTCTTTAAGTCAAAAACTAATTTCCTAGTAAAATGGTTTGCCTTACCTGCCAATTTTGATGAGTTTTTAACTAAACCTTGGACAATTATTACCTACGGTTTTTTACATACTAACTTTTTACATATTTTACTAAACTTAATAGCCTTATTTTATATTGGTCATTTATTTAAACAATATTTTACCTCAAAACAACTGCTTAATTTTTATCTATTAGGAACGTTATTTGGTGGGATTATTTTCATAGCTAGTTATAATTTTTTTCCTGTTTTTTCAAGCGATATTGATGTTAGTATTTTATTGGGTGCTTCTGCCGGAATATCTGCTATTTTTATAGGTATTGCTACCTATATACCTAATTATGAATTAAAGTTTCCTTTAATTGGCTTTGTAAAGCTGTGGGTCGTAGCCTGTATTTGGGTTGCTGTAGATATTATTCAGATACCTGCAGGTAATGCTGGTGGACATTTAGCACACATTGGTGGTGCTTTACTTGGTTTTTTCTACGTGCGCAATGCAAGTAACAAAGAGTTAAATATTTTCTCTTTTATTAATAAGCTTTTTACTAAAAAAGAAAAAAAACTTAAAACTGTATACAACTCTGGTAATAAAACACCTAAAAATAGCGTTGACAAAACAAGAAATCAAACAGAGATAGATGCTATATTAGATAAAATTAGTAAATCGGGTTACGATACACTAAGTAAAAGTGAAAAGGAGTTTTTGTTTAAACAAGGAAAAAATTAGATGAAAAAATATTCTATATCTCATAAGTTTTTATTTTTCTTCAATTCAGTATTTGCTGCTGTTTTATTGTTCTCATATATATTGCCATATGTGTCCCCAAAAACAATCCCTTTTTTATCTATTTTTAGCTTATTTGTTCCTTTTTTAATCTTAGTAAACCTTTGTTTTTTTGTGTATTGGCTTATCAAAATGCACAAAAACGCTTTCTTATCGTTACTTATCTTAAGTATAGGGTGGTTCGTATCTACTCCATTAATTAAATTCTCTAATAAGGATGTTATACTCAATGATGATTTAAAAATAATGAGCTACAATGTTCGTTTGTTTAATCATTACAAACACGAAGATGATATAACAACTGAACAAAAAATTTATGAGTTCATTAATAATGAAAAACCTGATGTTATTGCGCTACAAGAATTTTACAATTCTAAATTATTAGACATTAACCTTCCGTATAAGTATATTAAAACCAAGACAAAAAAAAATAAATTTGGACTTGCTATTTATTCAAAACACCCAATAGTAAACTCTGGATCTCTTAATTTTGAGCATAGCGCCAACAACACTATTTTTGCCGATGTTATTGTAAATAACGATACTATTAGAGTGTACAATGTACATTTAGAATCTTTAAAACTAAACCCAAAAAAGGAAAACTTTGGTGAAAAGAGCTCCGAACGTTTATTAAAACGTTTAGAGAATGGTTTTGTTAAACAGGTAAATCAAGTTGAATTAATTTTAAAACACGAGTACTCTTGGAAAACTAAAAAAGTAATTTGTGGAGATCTAAATAACACATCCTACTCTTGGGCCTACAAACAATTAGCCACCAATAAAAAAGATGCTTTTATT
This sequence comes from Tenacibaculum sediminilitoris, assembly GCF_964513795.1. Lineage (NCBI taxonomy): Bacteria > Pseudomonadati > Bacteroidota > Flavobacteriia > Flavobacteriales > Flavobacteriaceae > Tenacibaculum > Tenacibaculum sediminilitoris. The sequence continues at coordinate 12,646 of NZ_CAZEQR010000012.1, forward strand.
GAATGTGGTATAGGTATAGGTAAGTCTTTTCGATATGTTTATCCGATGCGTATTGACTTTATTTTAACAGATACTAAAGCTACGATTAATCAGTTTAAAACCTACAACAAGATAAAACTATCTGATCACTACCCTATCATGACCCGTTTACATTGGTAAAGTTATTTTTTTCAGTATAAAAGTGTATTTTTACTGCTCTTAAAATAGAATTTATGACACAACATTACGATGTTGCTATCATTGGTAGCGGTCCATCAGGAGCTTCATCAGCTTTTTATTTAGCTCAAAAGGGTATTTCAACAGTTATTATTGAAAAAGAAACCTTGCCTCGATACAAAACATGTGGAGGCGGTTTTGTTTTTAGAGGACGTAAAAACTTACCTTTTGATATTAAGGAAGTTGTTGAAAAAGAGTTTCATACCGTTGATATTTATTTAGGAGATAAACTTCATTTTAGGACTCATAGAGAGGAACCAACCATCTCTATGATTATGCGCGACACTTTTGATAACCTTATAACGCAAAAGGCAAAAGAATTTGGTGCCACATTACTAGAAAATCACAAACTAAAAGGATTGTCTTTTTCTGACAATATAATTACTTTAGAAACTTCTCAAGGAAATTATACTACTAATTTTGTCATTGCTGCAGATGGAGCCTTAAGCCCAACCGCAAAAATGGCTGGATGGAAAGAAGATACTCGTAAATTAATTCCTGCTTTAGAATATGAAGTAGAAGTTTCTGATGAAGATTTTGAACGTTTATCAAAAGAAGTTCGTTTTGATATTGATGCGATTCCATATGGATATGCTTGGAATTTCCCTAAGAAGAAACACTTATCTATTGGAGTAGCTTCGGCAAGAAGAACAAAGATTAACTTAAAAGAGCATTATCAACAATATTTAAAAACTTTAAATATTACGAATATTGTTAGTGAATCTCAACATGGTTTTCAAATACCTGTTTCTCCTCGTACAGATGGTTTTGTTAAAAATAATGTCTTTTTAATTGGTGATGCTGCTGGTTTTGCAGATCCTATTACTGCTGAAGGTATTTCTAATGCTATTTATAGTGGTAAATTAGCTGCTGAGGCCATTATTGAAGCGAACAAAGAACCACAATTAGCAAAAAAACTATATTTAGAAAAAATAGAAGAAACATTACTTCCTGAAATAAAAACAGGTTTATGGCTATCTAAATGGTTTTACGAACAAAAAACTATTCGAAATATTTTATTAAAGAAATTCGGTCAACAGTTTAGTGAAGCTATGGCAGATGTTTTTCATGGTAAAAGAAGTTACCCTAAAGACATAAAGAAAACGATTACTAATAAAATTAAAAATTACTATCTTAAGAACTAAGAGCGACCTTAATAAGGTTACTTTTTAATTTTATTCAGTTTCTTTCCTTTATACTTAAAAAACCAACACTTAGTATAAAAATAGTATTGTAAATTATATTTATAGTAACTTGCTATTCATATTTTAAATCATTTTTTTACACAAGTGGAAACAAAAACTACTTCTCATTTAAAGCTTCCTTTCTTTTTTGACGCTTCAAAACTTTTATTTGATTATTCTTTAGTAATGAACCAAAACTGGGTGCCTCATTTTAATACATCAGGTTATAAAGGAGAATGGAAAGCAATTCCTTTGTATGCTCCCAAAGGAAATGCTTCAAATATTTATGCTTTTCAACAGAGCAATGAAGCCATTTTAGAAACTCCTTTAATGAGTAATTGTAATTATTTTAAAGAAGTAATTAGTTCTTTTGAATGCCCCATTTTATCAGCTCGCTTATTACGATTAAACGTAGGTGCTGAAATAAAACCTCATCGAGATTATAAACTAGGGTATGAAGATGGTAACTTCCGTATACACATTCCAATTATTACTAACAACAATATTCAGTTTATTTTAAATGATGAAAAAATAACCATGCTCCCTGGTGAATGTTGGTATACCAATGTAAATTATGTACATTCTGTCTCTAATCATGGAAAGAAAGACCGCATTCATTTAGTGATTGATGCGGAAAGAAACGAATGGTCCGATAATTTATTTTTTTCGCTTGCTCCAAAAGAAAGCTTTCAGCCCATACAAGAAAAAATTGAATCGTCTGAAACAATTCGTTTAATTATAGACGAATTAAAACGAAAAAATGAACCTGCTTCTGAGCAGTTAATTTTTGAACTGGAGCAAAAATTATCGAAAAACATAATAGAATAACACTTTTTACAACAGTTTTATTATGAATTTCAAAAAAAATTGTTTCTAATTACATCTTTATTTTTTGAAAGTACATTTAACAATCTTGAACTATTTTTAGCTTTTTAAAGAGTATAAGAATCTATTATTAGACGTTTCAAATGAGAACCTTAATAAAGAAGAATATCGAAGTCATATGTAACTCGAAAAAGGCATTGTAATTGGCACTTATGGGCTGCTAATTGTCTTGATGGTGTAGTGCGAACTGAAAAATTTATTAAAGAAACAGATACTGCTATACAAAACAAGATTCGTAAAAAAACTCATTACATATACTTTATGCTGGTACGGGGTCTTTTGCTTCACTCATACTTCCTTTCCTTCTATAATATCCTAATTTAAATATAGTATACACATTATTAGAGATAAATACTTTGAGTTTTACAAACTTAAAGGAAATGATAAAAAGATTAAAAATAGAAACGCATAATATTACTTTTATTAATAATGATGCTACGAAACATGTAATACCAACAAATTCTTGTCCTGATATTATTGTAAGTGAAATTATACAATTCATATTAGATAGAAAACAACAAGTTTCAATCTTTTACAACTTAATGAAACAAGTTAATTCAAACACGTTTTTTATTACAGAAAAAATAGCTTTATATATTGGTACAAAATCCTCTCAAAAAAACAAACAGTCCTAACAGATAAAGAATTTTCAACAGCAAGTGAAATTGTAGTAATTACCAAAATGACAATTTATAAAAATGAAAAACTAGGCATTAATGAGAGTGGTTTAACCATTCTTAAATACATTAAAAATGTTCCTACTGATATAAACGGGACTATGACTATTGAATCACATTTATATTATTGGCTCTGACCCTAAACTTAGTTTAAAAACTTCTTCTCATCATCTTGCTTAAGAAATATATTATAAACTAATGGTTATTATTCTTTATACACGCTCTTCAAATCCAACATATCAATCGGGTTAATCCCCAAACCTTTTACATTTTTCTGTGTAAAACGAATAACCTCATCATAATACAACGGTACAACTGGGGCCTCAGCAATAATAATACTATCCATTTTTTGATATAACTTGTAACGTTTTTTTACATCTACTTCTTTGATGGATTCTTCGTACAAAGTGTCAAAAAATTCATTTTTAAAATGAGTGTAATTGGGTCCGTTAGGCGTAAAATTTTTACTGTAAAATAACGACACATAGTTTTCAGCATCAGGATAATCTGCAATCCAACTAGCCCTAAAGACAGGTAACTTACCATTAGCTTTTCCTTGACGTAACGTTGAAGGCGGAATCATATCAACTTTAATATCTATACCTACTTTTTGCAATTCTCTTTGAATAAATTCACACAAATCTAAGTAGTTACTATTGGTAGTGATTGTAATTTGTAGATTTGTATTTCCTGTTTCTTGTTTGTATTTCGCCACTAGCTTTTTTGCTTCTTCTGGTTTGTACGAATATCCTTTTTGATTATTGAACGATGGTAATCCTTTTGGTATAAAACCACTCGTAGCAGGACTACCAATTCCATTTCTCAAAAACTTAATCATCTTCTCTCTATCAAAACCATAATTTATAGCTTGTCGTATTAATTTTGATTTTGTCGGGTACCCCTCCTCTCCATCCAAATAAATCCCCAAGTATTCGGTATTCAAATACGCACCAGTTTGCATATTTATTTTAGAAACATATTTCTCTTTTAAAGTTCCGTCAGTATTTAGTATATCATCTTTATACGAAGCATCTAAGCTTTTCATAAAATCGAGATTCCCTTGAATAAACTGTAAAAACTCACTCTGTTTATCTGGTAAAAAAGTAACAGCAACTGATTCTATGTACGGAAGTTGATTTCCTTCTTCATCTTTTTCAAAATATAGTGGATTTTTTCTCAGTACCAACTTAGTATTTTCTACCCACATTTTAAGGTAGAAAGGACCTGTTCCAATCGGGTTTGCTCTAAATTCATTTCCAAAGTAATCAATAGCTTCTTTTGGAACAACAGAGCAATATTTCATTGCCAACAAACCTAAAAAAGGTGGAAATGGTTGTTTTAGGTTAATCGTAAAAACTGAATCATTTTCTGCTTTGAAATTTGCAACATTTTGCAATACCCAACCTCCTGGAGAGGCTACGTTTTTGTCTAGTAATCGGTTAAAAGAATATTCAAAATCTTTGGCTATTACATTTCTTGTAGAATCTTTGCCAAATAACTCGTGTTTATGAAATTGCACATCATTTCTTAACTCAAACTGATATGTTTTTCCATCTTCAGAAATAATCCATTTTTTAGCTATAGCTGGTTCTACTTGCAAACTATCATCTAACGCTACTAAACCATTAAATAACTGATTTACCGCCCAAATATTTCGTTGATCTTTTGCAAAAGCAGGGTCTAATGAGGTTATATTTGAGTGTTCATTGTATCTGAAAACCTGGTCATCTGTGTACTCAGACTTCTCCTTTGCACAAGAAAAAAGGAACAACAACGTTATAAAGACAACAATGTTATTTCTTCTTACGTTTATTTTTATAGTAGATTTTATCTGCAATGTAAATGGTTTTAGATACTTCAGCAAAAACAACAGATTTGCCTTTGTTGGTTATTTTAATCTCTTTAATTAAATTAATTCCTTGCTCTTCTTCCGTTTGTTTTTTCATTTGTTCTATTTCTTCTTCAGAAAAACCAAAATCTATATAAGCATCTTGTTTAGCAGGTCTTTTAAATTTTATAATTGCCTCTTTACCCCAAACCACATATTTATCCCCTAAGATATTAAGCAACTGAATCATAAAAACTGGGTCGGTTGCTGAAAACAAACTCCTCAAAAAATAGATCCTACATAGTTCTTATTTCTATAAGTGATAGGAATTTTCACTTGTACTTTGAATATAATATTCAGAAATATATTTTATTTCCCCTATAAATCTTCTATACATAGGTAACACATTAAAGCCGTACTTAAAAATAGTGCTTTCTTTAAAGCATCTCTTTAAAAAGTTAGCAATCGTTTCGTACATACTAATTATTGTTCAAAACCATATTCTCGTTCTACTTTACAAATGCGAAGCTGGTATTTTTGATACCATTTTTCTCTTCCCAACTCCCTCGCTTCTGTATGCTCTACATTGTTCTTCCATTTTGTAATCGCTTCTAAACTTTCCCAATAAGAAACTGTAATTCCTACATCACTTCTTGCTGACTCTACTCCTAAATACCCCTCTTGCTCTTTAGCTAAACTCTCCATTTTTTCAGCCATTTCATAATATCCTTCTCTATCCTCGGTAAGAGTTGTGGTAAAAATTACCGCGTAGTATGGAGGTTTTAAATTATCTACTATCATAAAATTAATTCATATTTTGTTTCTGGTAAGCCAATATCGTCACTTATAAATTTCTCTATCGCAACAAAATTGAATCGTTCTAATATTTTAGCGGAAGCAACATTTTCATCCACCACACAACCAATAAGCTTTTTCATTCCTATCGATTTACAGTACTGTATTAATTTTTCACAAAGTTCAGTTGCAAATCCATTACCCCAGTATCGTTCTATAAACCGATATCCAATTTCATCATTTCCTTCTTCATCTTTCACCAAGGCAACCGTACCTACAAATTCATTATTTGACTTACGTTCTATGGCATAAATCCAAAAATCATTTTCTTTATTAGTGTATCGTGCTATAAGCTGTTCTAAATCCTCTTTAGTTTCTTCTAAATTTTTAGGTTTTCCTGTAGCATATTGTAATACTTTCGGATTGCTTTCCAACTCATAAAAAGTCTCTATATCAACAACTTGAAGCTTTCGAATAAGTAAATTTTTCGTTTCAAAAATCATGAATATTATCGTACTTTTGCAAACCCAAAACTGTTTTAAACAGTACTAGATTAAATAAACTATACGAACTTCTAAAAAATTAAAGACTTGTACAAGGCTTTTGTTTTTTATTTAGGACAGCGAAAAGATGAATGTAGATAAGAAAGTAGCTTTTTACACCTTAGGTTGTAAATTAAATTTTTCAGAAACCTCAACCATTGCCAGAAACTTTGTTAATGAAGGCTTTGAACGTGTTGAGTTTGAAGAGAAAGCAGATATATATGTAATTAATACTTGTTCTGTAACAGACAATGCTGACAAACGTTTTAAAAGCATTGTAAAATCTGCTCTAAAGAAAAATGAAGAAGCTTTTGTAATTGGGGTAGGATGTTATGCTCAATTAAAACCTGAAGAACTAGCCGCTGTTGATGGTGTTGATTTAGTATTAGGGGCTACTGAAAAGTTTAATGTAACTAGCTATATTAATGACTTAACCAAAAATGATATTGGTGAAGTGCATTCATGCGAAATTGAAGATGCCGATTTTTATGTAGGCTCCTATTCTATTGGAGACCGTACTCGTGCTTTTTTGAAAGTACAAGATGGTTGTGACTATAAATGTACTTACTGTACGATACCACTAGCTCGTGGAATTTCTCGAAGTGATACACTAGAAAACGTATTAAAAAATGCCAAAGAAATTTCAGAAAAAGGAATTAAAGAAATCGTATTAACTGGAGTAAACATTGGGGACTACGGAAAAGGTGAATTTGGAAACAAAAAACACGAGCATACTTTTTTAGAATTAGTACAGGCACTTGATAAGGTTGAAGGGATTAATCGTTTGCGAATTTCATCTATTGAGCCAAATTTATTAAAAGATGAAACGATTGATTTTGTTTCAAGCTCAAACACTTTTGTTCCTCATTTTCATATTCCACTACAATCTGGTAGTGATGAATTATTAAAAAAAATGAAACGTCGTTACTTACGAAAAGTGTATACCGATAGAGTTACAAAGATTAAAGAAGTAATGCCTAATGCCTGTGTTGGTGTAGATGTTATTGTTGGTTTTCCTGGTGAAACAGATGAGTTATTCTTAGAAACCTACAATTACTTAACTGACTTAGACATTTCATACTTACATGTTTTTACCTACTCTGAAAGACCCAACACAGAAGCTGTTGAAATGGACGGTATAGTTCCTAAAAAAACACGTGCAAAACGTAGTAAGATGTTACGCGGGTTATCTGTTAAAAAACGTAGAGCTTTTTATGAAAGTCAATTAGGAAATACCCTAACCGTATTATTTGAAAGTGAAAACAAAGAAGGTTACATTCATGGATTTACCGAAAACTATGTAAAAGTTAAGGCTCCCTGGAACCCTGAGTTAGTAAATACACTACACACAGTTACTTTAACAAAAATTGATGAAGACGGTTTAGTGCGTTTTGATTTTGTGGATGCTGAAGTTAGTGCTTAATGTCTTTACAGTAATCTGTTTATACCCTATCTATTGTTCTAATATTAGGCACTTTTTTTTTCTTGTATATCTTAATTAAAGATAGAATAGAAATTATAAGAAGTATCAAACCTAAGAGCGTTAGGAATTTTTTGGGTACTATGACAATACAAATCCTATTAATTACATTTTTAAGCTTCCTTTCTAGATATACCAAAAACCCTCTTGTTACAATTTTATAAACATTATTGGACTAATTATATGGCTTCCTTTTTGGGTTATAGATAAAATATTCCATTTAAATATTTTTGAAGATAAATAATAGTGTATTTTTATAGTCTGAATGAATTCTTTATTTATAAAACAACACCTATGAAGTACTTTTTATACTCTTTTTTAGCCTTAGGAATCTCTTGTAGTATCCCTAAAAAAAAATCTGAAACCAAAGTAACAGAACCGATAGAAAAAGAAACGATTATTGAAGAGGTAAAAGATGTTGCAAAACCCGTAGCACCTCAAAACAAACTAATTATTGTTCTTAAAAATACTAAAAGTATTAATGACGTAAAATCACTTATAAAAAACAGTGGTTTAACTTGGAGTGAAACTCCTTATGATACCGAAGCTACAAAAATTGGTATTGTTGAAGTTCCTGAAGGAAAGCGAGACTTTTGGATTAATAAACTACAGGAAAGTGGAGAGTTTAGATTAGTTGAAAGTAATTCAAAAGAAAAACTATCTGATATTATTTCAGAAGAAAAAAATAATCTTTTAAGAATTACAAAAACACAATGTTTTGGTGATTGCCCTGTATATACAGTTGCTATTGATAAAGAAGGAAATGTCGTTTACAACGGTATTGAATACGTACTAGAAAAAGGTATCCGTAAGTTTACTCTTTCTGAAAAACAACTTCAAGAGCTTACCAGTAAGCTTAATAAAAAAGATTTTTCTAGCTTTAAAAAAGTTTATGATAACCCTAAAGTCCTTGACCTAGCAAGTACTTATATTGTACATGATGGTAAACAAGTTACAATTCGCTTATGGAAAAACATTCCTGAAGAACTTGTTGAAATACACGAATATGTAGATGGTCTTTTATTTGACAAAAAATTCTTTGAGTAATGTCCAAAACTCATATATATTTTGTTCCTGGTTTAGCGGCTAACTCCAAAATATTTGAGTATATCTCTTTACCAGAAAAAAAAAATGAACTGCACTTTTTAAATTGGATGCTACCTACATCTATTAATGAAAGTATTGAGGAATATGCACAAAGGTTTTGTGCTCAAATTAAACATAAAAACCCTATATTAATTGGAGTTTCTTTTGGAGGAATCATGGTGCAAGAAATGAGCAAAATTATTGATTGCAAAAAAGTAATAATAATATCGAGTGTTAAGAGTAATAAAGAATTTCCTAAACGCTTAAAACTGGCTCAAATAACGAAGGCTTACAAGCTTTTCCCTACAAAAATAATCGCTAATATTGAGAGCTATAAACGCTATTTCTTTAATGATTATTTAAAAAAGCGTGCTGAGTTATATAAAATATATTTATCGGTAAGTAGTAAAGAATATTTACAGTGGGCTATCTATAACGTTTTACATTGGAAACAAGAAGAATCAATTCCTAACATAGTACACATTCATGGAAAAAAAGATGAAGTTTTTCCTATAAAACATATTAAAAAATCAATTGAGGTTGAAAACGGTACACATGTAATGATTCTTTATAAAGCAAAAACTATTTCTGAAATATTAAAAAAGGAATGTTTTTTGATGGACTAAAAGCAGTAGGAAACTTGAATATAAAAAATAAATAAAATGAATAAATCTATACGTTTTTTATCAATCTTAATAGTAGTATTCGTAGCTGTTTTATTTACCAATACCATAGGAAAATCGAACGAACCTATTATTAAAAATGTAGCTGAAAGTTATGAAGTTAAAGCTTTAAAGTTACCAGAAAACTTAAATTTAGCGGGAGAACGTGTTCCTATTGAAAAACCTGATATCAGAGAACGAATGGATAGAGAGCTGTTGGTGAATACTTATTGGCAATCTAATGGACTGTTACTCATAAAACGGGCACACAAATACTTTCCAATTATAGAGCCTTTATTAAAAAAACACGGACTACCAGATGATTTTAAGTTTTTAGCCCTAGCTGAGAGTGGGTTTATTGATGAAACATCAAATGTAGGCGCTGCTGGAATGTGGCACTTTATGAAACAAACAGGTAAAGAGTTTGGCTTAGAAATTAATAGTAATGTAGATGAGCGCTACAATATTGAAAAATCGACTAAAGTAGCTGCTGAATACTTAACAAAATCAAAAGAACGTTTTGGTTCTTGGACTCTTGCCGCTGCTGCATACAACGCTGGTAACTATGGCGTATCTAAAAGATTAGAAACTCAAGGAGTAACGAGCTATTATGATGCTTTATTACCAGATGAAACTGAACGCTATGTTTTTAGGATCTTAGCTTTGAAAGAAATCATTTCTAATCCTGAAAAATATGGTTTTATTTTCGATCAAGAAGATTTATACACACTACCTAAAACATATACCGTAAAAGTAGATACCGCCATTAGTAATATTGCTTTATTTGCCAAAAAGTTTGGAACAACTTACAAAAATTTGAAGCTACATAATTCATGGTTACGAGAAAACAAACTAAATAACAGGAGTAGAAAATTATACGAAATTAAAATACCTGCTAACTAAACATGAAAAAAGTACTTCCTTTTATATATTTATTCATAGGTATATTTATTTTAATTAATACATTTTCTATCTTTTTTCAAAAAAGAGAAGTGTATCGACTTTTATTCAGCTTTACAACCGAAAACCAATATGTTTTCTTGCTCTTTAGAGTATTATTTGCTTCTTGGTTTATAGTAGATGGTGTAAAAAGATTAAAACGAAATACTGTTGAAAAATAAATTGTAAAGTACAAAAAACAACAAAGCCTATCAATTTTTGATAGGCTTTGCTCATTAAAAAATTAACTCGTAATATATTATATTATAATACTCGTACGTTTACCGCGTTTAATCCTTTTTTTCCATTTTGTAATTCGAATTCAACTTCATCGTTTTCACGAACTTCGTCGATTAATCCTGAAACATGTACAAAATGTTCTGTGTTTGATCCTTCTTCTGTAATAAATCCAAATCCTTTTGATTCGTTGAAGAATTTTACTATACCTTTATTCATTATAAAAAATTATGCGTTGCTTACTTAAGTGTCTGCAACATTTATTGTTTTGCAAATGTAATGCCAAATTATTTAATAATAGATAAAATATTTATTTTCTTTAATTTAAATTAAAAAAAAAGCTTATTCCTAAAACGGAATAAGCTTTTTTCTTTATTATTATTTTTATTTACTGAAAATCTGTATTTAACTTAATATAATCTAAAAATTCTCGTTTAGTTTCTTTGTTTTTAAACGCTCCACCAAACTCAGCTGTTACTGTACTGCTTTCAATGTCTTTAATTCCTCGTGAGTTAACACATAAATGTTTTGCATCAATAACACAAGCTACATCTTTGGTTCCTAATGCTTCTTGCATTGCTTGCACCACTTGCATTGTTAAACGTTCTTGTACTTGTGGACGCTTAGCATAATACTCTACAATACGATTCATTTTTGACAAACCAATTACCTTACCATTTGAAATGTAAGCCACATGTGCTCTACCAATTATTGGCAATAAGTGATGTTCACATGTTGAATACACAATAATGTTTTTTTCAACTAACATTTCACCATACTTATATGTATTATCAAATGTAGATGCTACTGGTTTGTTTTTTGGGTTTAATCCCATAAACAATTCATTTACGAAAGCTTTTGCTACTCTTTTAGGAGTTCCTTGCATGCTATCGTCAGTTAAATCCATTCCTAACGTTTCAAGAATCTCTTTAACGCTTTTTTGAATTTTTTCTATTTTTTTGGTATCAGAAATATCGAAAGCATCTGCTCGCAGAGGTGTTTTTGCTGATGTACCAATATGGTTCTCTCCTATTTCGTCTAATCTATCGTCATTCATTTTGTTGCTGTTCACTTCAAACATTTCTATCTAAAATTAGTAGGGCGCAAATTTACAACATTGTTGGTAATTTACTACACTTTATTTATCAATTCATCTAAAGAACAAGTGGTTTGCTCTCCAGTTGACATATCTTTAACAACAAGTGTACCGTTTTCTACAGTGGTTACCACAAACTCAATTTCTCTATTGGTTGCATATTTCCACTGCTTTTTTTGTTGGTTATTACTTGTTGCTGTATCTGGATACATTTCTGTTTTTATATTGTTACTACGTAACTTTTTTATCATTTTTACTTTATCTAAACTCTCATTTTCATTAAAGTTTAAAAATAAAACTTTAGGTTTTGGTAATGCCAGGGCTTCAAATAAGCCTAATTCTTCCATCACCAAGTAAATTCTATCCAACCCAAAAGAAATCCCTACTCCTGAAACATCTTTTAAACCAAAAATCCCTGTCAAATCGTCATAACGACCTCCTCCTCCAATAGAACCCATTTTTACACCTTCTGGGGCTGCTACTTCATAAATTGCTCCTGTATAGTAATTTAATCCACGAGCTAGAGTTACATCTAATTCTAGGGTTGCGGAATCTAATCCTATATTTTCTACTCTAGTAACTACAGTTCTTAAATCTGCTACTCCTTGTAACCCTTCTTCCGACCCTTGTAACATAGCCTCTAAAGAAGCTAACTTATCTTGATTACTTCCAGAAAAATTAAATAACGGATCAACTTTTTCAATGGCTTCAGCAGAAATTCCTTTCTCCAACATCTCCTTAACCACACCGTCTTTTCCTATTTTATCTAACTTGTCTAAAGCTACTGTGAAATCAATCAACTTGTCTGATGCTCCAATTACCTCAGCTATTCCTGATAGAATTTTTCTGTTGTTGATTTTGATAATCGTTCCTTTTAATCCTAACTTACTAAAAACAGTATCGTATAATTGTACAAATTCAACTTCTTGCCATAAAGAAGTGCTTCCTACCACATCGGCATCGCATTGATAAAACTCGCGAAAACGTCCTTTTTGTGGTTTGTCTGCTCTCCAAACTGGTTGAATTTGATAACGTTTAAACGGAAAGGTAATTTCGTTTTGGTGTTGTACCACGTAACGTGCAAATGGCACAGTTAAATCATAACGAAGTGCTTTTTCAGAAATTTTAGTTGTTACTTTTTGACTATCCTTAATCGCTAATAAACTTTCGTCTACTTTCTTTAAATAATCACCAGAATTTAGAATTTTAAAAATCAAACGATCTCCTTCTTCTCCATATTTTCCCATTAATGTAGAAGAGTTTTCAAAACTTGGTGTTTCAATAGGTTGAAACCCGAAATTTTCAAACGAATGTTTAATCGTATTAAAAATATAGTTTCTCTTTGCTACTTCAGTTGATGAAAAATCTCTTGTTCCTTTTGGGATTCCTGGTTTCATTTTACAAGTTTTTAGTCGTTAGTTCTTAGTAGTTCGTTACACTAAGCACTAAAGTATATTTATAATTATGAATTAATTGTTAATTCGTAATTTGATTTGCGTTTTAGCCTGCAAATATCCGAAAAATATGAAGAATAATGTTATTTGATTACTGCTTTATTTTCATGCTTTAACCTATAAATAGTTGCATTTAACTCAAATCCTAAGAGTAAAATAATAGCATTTAACCAAACAAACAACATTAAAATTAACAAGGTACCTATAGAACCGTATAGCTGATTGTATTGGGCAAACTTTACTACATAAATTCCAAATAAATAAAAGGTAAACATCGATACTACTGTTGTTAAAATCGCTCCAGCTGAAAAGAATTTCACTTCTTTTCCTTGTTTAGTTCCATACCTAAAAAGTAGTGATACGATGGTAAATATCATCACTAAAAAAAGAAAACCCCTTCCGTAATAAAACAAATCTAAGTCTCCTGTGTTTAACCATCCAAACTTATGAATTCTTGCCAATGCTATTTGATAAAATATAATTAATGTTACTGTTACAATTAAGAAGAAAGACATTAATAATGATACTGCTAAAGAGATAACGTAGGCTCTTAATACATTTCTTACTTCGGTTACATGATATGAGTATTCAAACCCTCCAAAAATAGCATTTACACCATTGGTCATTAAAAAAATGGAAGCTAAAAAACCAAATGATAATAAACCTCCATACTGATTGTTTATAATATCTTTAATAACAAAATCGACTGCTTCAAAGGTTTTAGGGGGTAATGCTTCTTGCATTAATGAGAGTAACCCGTCTTGAAACCCTTCTATCGGGATATATGGGATTAGTGTTAAAATAAATAGTAAAAAAGGGAAAATTGCCATAAAAAAACTAAAAGCAATACCTCCCGCTCTTGTTGTTAATGCTCCTTTTACTATACCTATTACATACATTTCAAGTACGTCGTATAAAGACATACCTTCTAAACCAGGAATTTTTATCTTTTTACCAAAAGCTACGAACCAATTAACCACTGGAATTTTCTCTAGGTTTTCTTCTATATGTTTAGTCATACGTTTTTAGTTACAAAGTGTTTCTAGTTTTAGAGATTCTAAGTTACAAAGTGTTTTTAGCTACAAAGTGTCTTTGGTTTCTGAGGTTCAAAGCTGCAAAGTCTTATTAGTTGTAAGGCTTTCATCGTTTTTCTTTCAGCTTTCTTATTAAACTTAACAGCGTTCTTTTTATCTCTCTTAATTCCTCATAAAGTCTGTCAAAAGATTCTTTTGAAAGTTACTTCAATAATTCTAAACCATTTACTCCACCACAATATTATATTTATACAACAATCCTACAATATTTTCATTAGAAAATTTTGCTTTTTTAACCCTATTATTTTCAGGATTGATAGTAAAATGAGTAGCTGTTCTTAAATCTGTTTTTTCTAAATTAGTTTGATCAAAAATCGCTCCTTTTAAATTACAGTTTTTAAAAATGCTTTTTTGTATATCTGCTTCCATAAAATCTACTTCTTGTAAATTACAATTTACAAATTTTGTTCCCGGAATTTTTAATTGATAGAAAGAAGATACATTTAGTTGACAGTTATGAAAACTCATTGCTAAGAGAAAGTTGTTGCATTCATTAAATTTTACGCCAATTATCTTACAATTTTCAAAAACACAGTCTTTAAATGAGGTATGGTTTACCACTGTATTGCTAAAGTTACAATCGATAAACTCACATTCTAAAAATTCAATATTTGAAGCGTGTACGTTCTCGAAATTACAATTCTTGAACGTACAGCTGTCATATTCTCCTTTGTTGATTTTTGTTAATTTAAAATCAACTTTTGTATATGTTTCGTTATCAAAGAAATCATTCATTTATTGCAATCCTCTCGCTTTTAACATTGGTTCAGCTTGTGGGTCACGACCTGCAAAAGCTTTATACATTTCTGCATAATCCATGGTATTTCCTTTCGATAAGATTTGCTCTCTAAATTTCTGACCGTTTTCTCTTGTTAACAAGCCATTATTTTTAAACCAATCGTACGCATCATGACTCAACATTTCTGTCCATAAATACGAGTAATATCCCGCAGAATATCCTCCGCTAAAAATATGAGCAAAATATGTTGAACGGTACCTTGGTGGTATTTGAGCTACTTTTAAATTCATCTTTTTTAATGCTTCATTTTCAAAACTTGCTACATCTTCTATTTTAGTATCAGCAGTAATGGTATGCCATTGCATATCTAAATTAGAAGAGCATAAGTTTTCTATAATAGAGTACCCTTGGTTAAAGGTTCCAGCATCTTTAATTTTTTGTAATAACTCATCAGGAATTACCTCTTCTGTTTCATAATGTAACGCATAGTTATTTAACACTTCTGGGTGCGTTGCCCAGTTTTCATTAAATTGTGATGGAAATTCTACAAAGTCTCTTGCTGTACTTGTTCCTGAAATTGATGCATATTGTTGGTTTCCAAATAAACCATGTAGTGCATGCCCAAACTCATGGAAAGTTGTTTCTACATTATCAAAACTGATTAATGCAGGCTCTCCTTCTGCTGGTTTAGGGTAGTTACATACATTAAAAATTACTGGTTTTTGATTGCGTAATTTTGATTGCTTTACAAAAGAACTCATCCAAGCTCCTCCTCTTTTACTATCTCTTGCAAAAAAGTCTCCATAAAACAACCCTAATTTACTCCCATCTTCTTCAAAAATCTCATAAACCACTACATCTGGATGATAGGTTGGAATATCAGTGCGTTTTTTAAACGTAATTCCATATAGTTTGGTTGCTGCATAAAAAACTCCTTTTTCTAATACATTCGTTAATTCAAAATACGGTTTAACCTCCTCTTCATTTAGGTTATATTTTGATTTACGTACTTTCTCTGCAAAGTGATTCCAATCATACGGTTCTAAATCAAAATTGTTTCCTTCTTTATTAATTTCTGCCTGAATTTCTTTGGTTTCTGCAGCTGCTTTTTCTAATGAACCAGGAATTAATCCGTTGAACATTTCAAAAACCTTATCTGGTGTAGAAGCCATGGTACCTTGCAAGCTCCAACTAGCATAATTATCAAACCCTAATATTTGTGCTTTTTTCAATCGTAAAAGCGCCATTTTTTTCACTAAATCACTTGTATTATAATCACCAGCATCTGTTCTATGAATAGATTTTTCGAACAATTCTTTACGAACCTCTCTATTTTCTAACGTTTGCAGTAACGGTTGTTGCGTCGTATTAATTAGTTGGATTTCATACTTTCCGTCTTTTTCTAAACTTTTGATTTTATCCTCAGAAAGTCCTGCTAACTTTTCTTTATCGGTAATGGTTAATCCACCTTTTTTACTAGCATCTAGTAATTTCTTCCCAAAATCATTCGATAAGCTTGCTAATTCTGCATTAATTTCCTTTAATTCGGTTTTCTTTTCTTCAGACAAATTAGCTCCAGCTTTTACAAAGTTTTTGTAATATTCTTTTACTAAGTGTTTCGACTCAGCATCTAAACCTAAATTTTCTAAATCGTTGTGTACCTTATTTATTCTTTCAAACAACTTCGTGTTTAATAAAATCTCATCGTTATGTTTAGAAAACTTTGGTGCTAATTCTTTTTGATTTTCTTTCAGCACGTCGTTTGTATGTGCTCCAGTTAATGCATAAAAAACTGCTGTTACATTGTCTAATATTTTACTACTTTCTTCTAAAGCTAGTATGGTATTTTCAAAGGTAGCAGCTTCTTTATTCGCTACAATCTTAACTATCTCTTCATTTTGAACTTTCATACCTTCTAAAATTGCAGGCATAAAGTGTTCGTTCTTTATCTTAGTAAAGTCTGGTGCTCCGTAATCTACGGTACTCTGAACTAGCAACGGGTTTTCTTTCATATTGATATGGGTCTCGCTTTCTTTTTTAGCTTGTTCTGTTTTACACGCCATAGTCACTACTAAGGTGGCTATAACTAATAATTGTTTTTTCATGAGTTTTGGTCTTTATTATTCTAACAGAGTGAAATATAATATCTACAAAAGATTACTTCGTTTCACTCTTAATGACTATTTAAATTAATCAACAGCTTTTAAGCTTAAGTCCATATTATATACTGAATGTGTTAAAGCTCCAGAGGAGATAAAATCAACCCCGCACTCTGCATACTCTCTAATGGTTTTTTCGTTAATTCCTCCAGAAGATTCTGTTAAGCATGTGTCTCCAATCATTTCAACTGCTTTGCGGGTATCTTCATAATTAAAATTATCTATTAAAATTCTGTATACACCCTCATTTTGTAAAATCTCTTCAATTTCTTCTAAACTACGAGCTTCAACAATAATTTTAATATCTAGTTTTTTTTCCGCTAGGTATTTCTTAGTCTTGGTTATTGCTTGTGTAATTCCACCAGCAAAATCAATATGATTGTCTTTTATCATTACCATATCGTACAAAGCAAATCGGTGGTTTTCTCCTCCTCCTATTTTTACTGCCCATTTTTCTAAAGCACGAATTCCGGGTGTTGTTTTTCGTGTATCTAATACTTTGGTTTTTGTTCCTTCTAATAAGTTGGCAAAAAACTTTGTTTTGGTTGCTATTGCACTCATACGTTGCATGGCATTTAACACCAAGCGTTCTGCCATAAGTATCGATTGCGATTTTCCTGAAACATAAAACACAACATCTCCATACTTTACTTCTTCCCCATCGTTAATTAACGTTTCTACTTCTAAACTTGGATCGACATAAACAAACACCATTTTTGCAAATTCTACCCCTGCAATAACTCCTTCGTCTTTTACCAATAATTTTGCTTTACCAGTAGCATCATTAGGAATACACGATAATGATGTGTGATCTCCATCTCCAATATCTTCTCGAATAGCATTTGCTATAATTAAATCTAACTCTTTATTAAATTGTTGTTTTGAAATCATAGTATTGAATTGTTGACGTAAAAATACAATTATTTTTAGTTCTCTGTTTTGAGTTTTTTGCTTATTATTTTGGTGATTTTCACTCTTTCTTTACTAACAAAATTCTAAACTTATACTAATTTAACAAATAGAAAAGCCATTACTAATAACACGACGTTCCTAATTAAAATACTTGCTTTTACGGATTTTTTTAAAAACATGGTCTTTGATTTTTTATATTGTGCTATCAAAATACTAACAGATTTAAAAATACAAAAATCATAGAGAAAAGAATACTTTTTCTTCGCTTACAACTACTTTTATACTATGGCAATAAACTACCCATTTGGTCTTCCGTTAAAACATAATTTTGTTGAATTTGTGCATTACAACGGATTATTTCTTCCACATGAAACAGAAAGAATTCTTAGTTTATGGGATGACAATCAAAAAATTAAAGCAACGCTGAGTGGAGCGGATACTTATGATGATGAACTTCGGAAAAGCGATGTGATGTTTATTGACAATACTCCTGAAAATGAATGGGTATACAACCGATTGGCTGGTTTGGCTATTCAATGTAATAATGAACGGTATTGGTTTGATTTATTGGGGTTTCATAATTGTTTACAATTGGCTAGCTATACGGAAGGTGATTTTTTTGATTGGCATTTGGATTTTGGAGCGGGTGAAATTTCTGATAGAAAGTTGAGTATTTCCATGCAATTATCTGACCCTGATGAATATGAAGGTGGGGATTTACAGTTTATGCTGAATCAAAAAATTGTAAATGCTCCTAGAGAGAAAGGTACCATCATCGTTTTTCCTTCTTTTATGATGCATCGTGTAACCCCTATTACTAAAGGAGTTCGTAAATCTATTGTTGGTTGGGTTGCAGGCCCTCCGTATAGGTAGGTTGTTAAGGGGCTTATGGGGTTCTGTAAGAATGTATACGCGCTTTGTATTAGGTTCGCAGTAATTGTATAATTAATTAACAAACAACAGTAACTCGTTAATAACTTTACCTTATATAAAACATTGATTTTATTATATTTGATAGCGTATAAAAATTGCTACACTTTATGATATCACATGTATTTGTCGAGATAAAAGAAGTAAAGTTTGGTATATGACGAGTTGTACACAATACCTGAAATGAAAATCGCTACTAAAATATTAATACTTTTTCTGAGTTTGAATTTGCTTTCTTGCAAAGGTTCAGCGTAAGAAACTGAAACAAGAAAACCTATTCCGAAGTTTGACTTCTCAACTATTGAAAAGACAACAAATTCAATGCACAGATTCTATAAGTACAAAAACATCAATAAACTTATACTTTATTCAAACAGAGGTATACAGTATTGCAGCAATGTTTACACACAAATACTTAAAAGAAATAAAATTGGAATAAGCATGACAGAAAAAAATCATTGCTGCGAAAATGCAATTAATTTATACATAAAAATTAGATTACATTTATCTTTAGACTATAAAACACCTAATATGGTATATTTAAAAACAGCGTAAAATTAATTTTAACTTGTAGCCATATTTCAAAGACACTTAAGATAATTCGTATATAAATTCATAAACCTGTCATATTTCGAAAACTATTGTCACTAAATAAGTAGAGATTAATAATGAAAGATAAAAAAACCGATGACAGAAACATTTGAACAGCTACTTGAGAATAATAAAGAGAAAATTTATAGAATTTGTAAAATTTACGCAGTTTCTCCTTTAGAACCTCAAGACCTTTTCCAAGAGGTAATTTTTGCAATTTGGAAATCTCTTTCAACTTTTAAAGGTAATTCGAGTGTTGACACTTGGATTTACAGAATTACACTAAATGTCTGTCTTCGCTCAAAACAAAAATCAGAGAAAACTTATAACAAGACACTTCAATTAGAATCTATTCAATTTACTCCTGTTGAAATGCCTATTGAGAATGAACAACAAGAAAAGTATAATGCTTTAACTTCTTGCATCTCAAAACTAAACAATGAAAATAAATCAATTATTATCCTTTATTTAGAAAAATTGAAGTATAAAGAAATTGCTGAAATAACCGGATTAACAGAAAATCATATTGCTGTAAAAATGAAAAGGATTAAAAAAATCCTGTTGGATTGTATAACAAATAAAATATAATACTATGTGGAATAATGAACAAAAAAATATTTGGCACGACATCAAAGATGCTTGGAATGACCAGCCTCAATCCGAAAAAATTAATATTCAAGTATCACAGCTCTTAGATGAATTTAAAAGTAAGGCTAGTCAATTTGAGAAAGATTCAATCAATAAGGATTTAGCTTTTATAACTTCTTCCACAACTAAATTTGAAAAAGATTCAATTAAAAGAGACCTAGCTTTTATAACTACTTCAGTAACGAAATTTGAAAAAAAATCAGTAAAAAGCGGATTAAATTTCATTTCTAATTTTTTAGAGAAAGTTATATCTAAACTCAAGAAAAATAAATAAAACTACTGAACAATAAACGTATATAAAAAAAACAGCAATTTAATCGCCTAAACAAAAGAAAATTAATAAATTAAGATCATTGTAAAACTGAAAATTTAGTGCTTAAAATGCACTACTTTTCATATACAAACCATAAAAACATAAAAACATAAAATGGTAAATATGAAATATTTCAAATATCACTGCATATTATTAGGTCTTTTGGTCAGTTTAGGTTCATGTAAAGTTAAACAGGAAAAAATATATGATGTAGAAGAACTCATTCAATCCAATGAATTACAACGTTTAGCACACATGGAAAATAATGCTCAACTTTTGGTAGATCAAATTGCAGATACAATGATAAGTATCTCTGATGGCCAAATACAAAAAATATCTAATCAGGACATTAAAAAGAGATTTAGCAACTATTTCACTAATGTTCAGTATACTTCTTGGGATGATGTCCAGAATCCGATTATTCATCTTTCTGAAGATGGTTATACTGCCTCTTTATATGTTCAAAAATTAATTGATATTCAGCATCGGGGTCAAAAAGGAAGTTTTGGAGAACATGAATATACACTCTTTGCTTGGAATGCAAACTACAGGAAAGTTAATGAACAATGGAAAATCATAGGAAATACATCTACTAGGCAGAAACTGAGTGAAGAAGAGGCATTCGAACTTCCGATAAATTTAAGTGAAAAATATGCTTCAATCAATGAAGTTGATTTGATACCGGAAGGAGTTGCATATGATCATATTTCAAAAACAGTATTCCTCTCCAGTACGTATAAACAGAAAATCATAGCTATTAATTCAGATGGTTCTTATTATGACTTTAAGACGGAACAAGAGGACGGGTTATGGAGCACGGTGGGAATGGAAGTAGACGAAAAGAATAAACGCCTTTGGGTGATATCTTTTAATGGTGGAGAAGCTTTACCTATGAAGTATCCAGAACCTAAAACAGAATGGACTGCTAAACTATATGTATATCAATTACCTGAAGGAAATCTCCTAAACATATTTGAGCCCGAAATTGAAGGTCGTTATGGGTTTAATGACCTATGTATTGATAACAATGGCGGTGTATATGTTAGTGAATCTTTAAATAACAAAATATACTACTTAAACCCTAATTCTAAATCTTTTGAGAGCTTAGCTATTAAGGATTCTTTATTTGTTTTTCCTAATGGAGTAACAATATCAGATGATCAAAATTATTTATATATCGCAACCCAAAATGGAATCATGCAGTATAACTTAAACAATAAGACTTATTCGTTTCTGAAAAAATCATCAGGAATAGTAGATATAAGAATAGATGGTTTGGCCTACTATAAAGGAACTCTTATTGGGAATCAACCCTTTCGCAATAGAATTTTAGAGTTTTCATTAGACGAAAAGAATCAAATTATTAAACACCAAAGAATATTAGAAGCTAACAATCCACATTTTAATCAACCAGCAACAGGAGAAATAGCAGCCGGATATTTTATTTATCTGGCAAATGCTCAAATGCGAAGTGGTTTTGAAAATGGGGTAATAAAAAAATTGAATCAATTAGACACAATCAAGCTATTAAAAGTAAAGCTGCATTCTCGTTAGTTTTTAAAGGTCAATAAGTTAATTTGCAAATAAATTGCCCCAGATTATGTACAGAAAATAAAACTATTAGATATTAATTCAACAATGAAGTAGATTTACAATAATCAAAAGTATTACGATGCACAACAAAGAACTGAGCTAAAAAACAAATGAATTCTTCATCAAATCTGGCATTAACAATAATTATTTGTCGAATTTAGAGGTGTCCTAAAAAAAAAGAAGCCTACAACACGTTAAACACAAACCGTGAAATGAGTTGGATAATAGGAACTATAGTGATAATAGTACTTGGAAATTCAATTTTTTACATAAAACTTACTTTTTAATACTGAAAACCTATCTCTTTAAGGGTTTATAAAACATTCGTAATTTTGTCGTATGAAAATAAAACTACTCGCCATAGGTAAAACTGATAATAAACAGTTACAACAATTAATTGACGAATACCAAAACCGCTTAAAACATTACGTAAAATTTGAGCTGAAAATTATTCCTGATATTAAAAATGTTAAAAACTTGAGCGAGGGGCAACAAAAAGAAAAAGAAGGTGATTTAATCTTAGCTGAGCTTCAACCTACAGATCAGTTAGTTTTATTGGATGATAAAGGAAAACAACATACTTCTGTAGAGTTTTCAAAATATTTACAGAAGAAAATGAACTCCGGCATTAAACAACTGGTATTGGTTATTGGTGGTCCTTATGGTTTTTCTGATGCTGTATACAATAAAGCACAAGGAAAGTTATCTTTATCTAAAATGACTTTTTCACATCAAATGATTCGTTTGTTTATTGTTGAGCAAATTTATCGTGGGTTTACCATTTTACGTAATGAACCTTACCACCATGAATAACCATAATAATCTCTCTGCAATCATACAAATTAACACACCGTATTTCTTCTTTCTAAAAAAACTTCCCAAAAAGTTGTTTTTTTATACTAATAACCTGTAATTTTGCGCCCCAAAAAATTAAATCTTAATACCCTAATATTAAAATGAAAACACTAAAATTCTTAGCTGCTTTAACCCTTTTTACAGCTTTTGTACACACACAACAAATAGTTGCACAAGATGATATTAAAGAATTAAAGATTCAAGTAAAAAATAAAGAAAATCAAATTAATGCTAATGAAGAAATTCTAGTAAGTGGCGTTACCGCTTTAAAACGTGTAAAAACAAATTTTGAGCGCTTTAAAAAAAATAAAAAAGCTACAAAACAAGAAATAGAGAGAAAAGAGAAAATTGTTGCAAATATGCAACAAAGACTTACTAAATTAAACGCACAAGTTGATAACCAAAAGAAAGATTTAAACATCCTTGAAAGGAAATTAGCTAGAAAACTTAAAAAAGAAGAGGCTAAGGAAGAAGATGTAAAAGAAGAAGGTAAAGCTGCTACTGCAAGCAATGGTTTGGTTGTATATGAAGATAATATAAGTGATGAGCAGAAAGAGGTTCTTTTACAAAAACAAAAGCTTGAAGAGGCTCGAAAAAAGTTAGACGAAGAACGTAAAGCTAGAGAGCTTGCTTACTTAAAAGAGCAAGAAGCTTTGCGTTTAGAGGAAGAAAAACTGAAACAATTAAGCAACCAAATTAAAGCTAAAGAGAAGAATATTAGTAAAGAGAAAAACACTTTAATTAGTGACCTTGAAGACGATATTAGTATTAATGAAGAAATTTTAATAAGCGGTAAAGAAGGCTTAGCTAAAATGAAGTCTAAACTAGAAAAAGCAAAAAAAGACGCTACTACTTCTAAAGAAAGTATTGAAAGAAAACAAGTTATTATTGATAAAATTGAAAATCGCTTGCTAAAAATTGAAAATGAGATAGACGTTAAAAAACAAGAATTAGCAAAAATTAAAGGATAAAAAAAAGAGGCAATTAAGCCTCTTTTTTTATTAAGTTATTTATTTTCTTGCCAACTTATAAACTATTATTATTTCAATTATTATAGTAGGTATTAACAAGAATAGCCCTAAACTAGCTAAAACAATTGTAGCTAGTAAAGCTCCTGTTATTATTTCTAAAACGCCACATACTTGCACTAAAGTTCCCAACTTACTCTTTAACTGCAATAAGCCAATACCAAAAATTATTTGAATTACTCCAAAAACAAGTAACTCCGCTACAAGAGATACTCCAATAGTCTCTTTACTAAAACTTATTAAAAATATATCATAGAACTCAAACAACACATAAACTAACATAAAGACATAAACCACTACCTCTAATAATTTATGAGCATAAATTTTGGCTATTCTTAAAAACCCCATAAAGAATAATACAAAAGCTACAGAAGAAACAACTTTAATGCTAACATATATCAACACATTAAAGTTAGATTCATTCTTTGTAAACTGATATACATCTGCAATGGTTTCAACAAAACCAAAAACAAAATAAATGATTCCAAAAAACCAAGCTAAGTTTAGTTTCTTCTTATCTTGATTTGTAAGTACTAGCTCTTTTGTAAATTCATCTAAATCAATAGTTGCATCTAATGCCTGTAATATTGTCTTTATAGTAAAACTTCTAGGCATCGTTTCTCCTGCCTCTATGCGTTGTATGGTACGTACATTAATATTGCATTTTTCAACAAGCTCTTCTTGAGTTAAACCTTTTTGTTTTCTCAATTCAAGAATCCTTTTTCCTAAATCTGGTTGTTTCATGATAAGTAAATTTTTATTTTTCATACAATATTACTTTTGATTGCTAATTTGAAAAAAGATTTTAATTGTTTTAACCCCGACATTTACACGACATCTCTTTATTTGCAATACTTTCAGAGACTATCTTACTTTTACAAAAAAGAAAAACAACCACAAAGATGATAAAAATTGAATACATTTGCTTTTGTAAATTTTTCAATACATGAAACTGGTTTTTGCTACTAATAACCTAAACAAACTTACTGAAGTTCAAAAAATGCTTCCTAACTCTATTGAACTGTTATCTTTAAAAGATATTAACTGTTTTGATGAGATTGAGGAAACTGCAACTACTTTAGAAGGAAACGCTAAAATTAAAGCGAATTATATTACTAAAAAATTTGGGTATAATTGTTTTGCTGACGATACTGGTTTAGAAGTTATCGCTTTAAACGGAGGGCCTGGTGTATATTCTGCTCGTTATGCTGGTGAACCTGCTAATGCAGAAAATAATATGCAAAAACTGTTAACTGAGTTAAATAATAAACCTAACAGAGATGCTCAGTTTAGAACTTCAATTTGTTTAAATTTAGATGGAAACCAATTTTTATTTGACGGAATTTGTAAAGGAAGTATTTTAATATCTAAACACGGTGAAAAAGGTTTTGGATACGATCCTATTTTCCAGCCTGAAGGGTATAATAAATCATTTGCAGAAATGACACCTGAAGAAAAAAACAAAATAAGTCATAGAGGATTAGCTATTCAGCAGTTAGTAGCATTTTTAAAATCAATTAGTTAATTGAATTTATCAAAAACATACACCGCTCATTTTTTATTGTTATCGATTTTACTAATCGTTTTTTTACTACTAAACATTAGTCTAGGTTCAGTATCAATTCCTTTAAAAGAAATATTTAACTCCTTACTTGGCAATACTGTTGCCAAAGACAGTTGGGAAACTATCATTATCAACTACCGTTTACCCAAGTCAATTACTGCAATATTGGTAGGCTCTGGATTATCAATAAGTGGTTTATTAATGCAAACATTATTCAGAAACCCACTTGCGGGTCCTTTTGTACTAGGAATATCTTCTGGGGCAAGCCTTGGGGTAGCATTACTTATTTTAGGCTCAGGTGTTTTTGGTGGTTTTTTCTTAGTAGCAATTTATTCAAATTGGGCACTAGCTATCGCTGCAAGTGCAGGATCTTTCTTAGTATTATCAGCTGTTATAATTGCTGCTAATAAAGTTCGTAATACGATGTCTATTTTAATTATTGGATTAATGTTTGGTTCCTTAACATCAGCAGTTATTAGTGTTTTAGCTTTTTTTAGTGAAGCTGAACAAATACAACAATATTTATTTTGGAGCTTTGGAAGTCTTGGAAACCTAACTTGGGCTGAACTTTCGGTTTTTGGAGTTATTTACCTTGTAGGAATTCTTGGAACTTTTTCTGTTATAAAACCTTTAAACAGCTTTTTATTAGGTGAAAACTATGCAAAAAGCCTTGGTATCAACATTAAAAAAAGTAGAAATATTATTTTATTAATTACAAGTATTCTTACAGGAGTAATTACTGCTTTTTCAGGTCCTATTGCTTTTGTCGGACTGGCTGTTCCACATATCTCAAAAATGATTTTTTCTACTTCAAATCATAAAATATTATTACCTGCGGTAGCTTTAATAGGAGCCATCATTTTGTTGATTTGTGATAGTATAGCACAATTACCAACAAGTGAATTTACGTTACCTATTAACGCTATAACTTCATTATTTGGAGCACCTGTAGTTATTTGGCTGCTCGTAAGAAAAAAGAAAATATACGTATAGAGTCAGAATTACAAAACATTATAAATCAATAAATATCAAGCAACAACAAAAACATATCGTCTTACAAACAGAAAGCCTTTCTATAGGATATCAATCAAAAAAGGAACAAACTATTATTGCTTCCAATATTGATTTAGCTATTGAAAAAGGAAAATTTGTTGCATTGTTAGGTAAAAACGGAATAGGAAAGTCAACTTTACTACGTACTATTTCTAAAGTTCAAAAGCCTTTAAAAGGTGCTGTAAAAATTAATCAAAAAGAACTTTCAGCTTTCACAAATCAAGAACTATCTACTACACTGAGTTTAGTATTAACAGAACGTTTACCTTTAAGCCAATTAACCGTTTTTGAATTGGTAGCTTTAGGACGTCAACCCTACACTAACTGGATTGACAAACTTACACAAGATCATTTAAAAAAGATTCTTTGGGCAATTGAACAAACAGAAATTACACATTTAAAAAATAAACGTTTTTATGAATTAAGTGATGGTCAATTACAACGTGTACTTATTGCTCGTGCTTTAGCTCAAGATACTGAAATCATCATTTTAGACGAACCTACTGCACACCTAGATATACACCACACATTTAAAGTATTTTCTTTGTTAAAGAAACTTGTAAAGAACACAGGAAAAACTATTATTATTTCTACTCATGAAGTAAATCTAGCTATTCAATTAGCTGATGAATTCATACTACTTTCTGAAAAGCAATTATACACTGGTACTTCACAAGAATTAATTGCTCAAAATGCTTTTGAAGAACTTTTTCCTAAAGAATTAATAAGTTTTAACAAAACATTAGAACAATTCGTTATTAAGAAAAATTAAATTTGAGCAATAACAACATTTTGTTACTTTTGAAGTTAATCAAACTAAACAAACCTTAATTATTGATGAAAAAATTACTTTATATAGCTAGTGCAGTTGCACTGGTAGCATGTGGCTCAAGTAAAGAAACTGCAAATACAGATAATGATGCAACGACAGACCAGGCTGCAAAATATGCAAAAACCATTACCGCAAAAGATTTAGGTAAACATTTATTTATCTATGCATCAGATGAATTTGAAGGAAGAGACACTGGAGAATCTGGACAAAAAAAAGCGGTAAAGTATTTAAAAGATTTTTATGTTAGTCAAGGAATTACTTCTCCTTTAGGTGGTGATGATTACTTTCAAGAAGTACCTTCTGAGTACTTAAGTGACAATCGTAGAGGAATAACTTTAAAAGATTCTGAAAACGTAGTTGCTTTTATTAAAGGAACAGAAAAACCAGAAGAAGTAGTCGTTATTTCTGCACACTTGGACCACGAAGGAGTTAAAAATGGAAAAATTTATAATGGTGCAGATGATGATGGATCAGGTACTGTAGCTATTTTAGAAATTGCTGAAGCTTTTAAACAAGCTACTGATGCTGGTAAAGGTCCTAAGCGTTCTATTCTATTCTTACATGTTACTGGTGAAGAAAAAGGTTTATTAGGCTCTAAGTATTATACCGAAAATCCTATTTTCCCATTAGCAAATACTGTTACCAACTTAAATATTGACATGATTGGTAGAGTTGACGACCGCCACAAAGGAAACCCAAATTATGTATATTTAATTGGTTCTGATAAATTAAGTACTGAATTACACAACATCTCTGAAGCGATGAATAAAAAATATTCAAACATCGATTTAGATTATAAATACAACGATGATAACGACCCTAACCGTTTTTATTATCGTTCAGACCACTATAATTTTGCGAAGCACAACATTCCTGTTATTTTTTATTTTAACGGAACACATGCCGATTATCACCGACCAACTGACACTCCTGACAAAATCAATTATGAAATGTTAGAAAATAGAGCTCGTTTGGTTTTCCATACTGCTTGGGAAGTTGCGAATCGTGAGAATCGTGTTGTAGTTGATAAAGCCGTAGAATAAGGTTTAAATCACAGCAAATAAAAAGCTCATCTAATTAGATGAGCTTTTTATTTGCTTTATATGTCCCGTCCTGAAATAAGTTGACACAAAATCGACTTATTATGAGTAAAGGAGTAAACAAGTGGGTTAAGCGCACCCAACGCGATTACAATTTAGGCTTTAAATTAGCCTTAGTAGCCGAGGTAGAAAAAGGCAACTACACCTATAAGCAGGTACAAAAAGTCTATGGTATTCAAGGTAGGAGTACTGT